>CAIOTJ010000590.1 GCA_903861195.1 uncultured Planctomycetaceae bacterium
CTGCCCGGCATCCATCGCGAGGAACGGAGTCTGAATGGCGGCCGGGCCCCAGAGCAGGGAACGTAGCGAATCGAGCGATATCGGGCGAGGCGACGCGATCTGCAGCGGCGACATACAACACCTGTCAGGCGAGCGGGAGGAAAGACCACATCAGGTGGTGCGTCCCGCGGGGCCCGGGCCGAAAAGAGCCGATCACCGGCTCTCGGTCACGGGCGAGGTGGGCGACGGCACGAGCCCGCCGTGGCCCGCCTTGGCCCAGGAGACCGCCCCGCTGGGAAGACAACACCAGAGCCGATCCCCAGCGCCGCATCGAAACGGAGCGTTTGGGGATCCGCCAGCAGGTCTATCCCGCCCGGGACAAGAGAATTTGCACGATTCACAAAAAACGGGCGGGTTCCGGGCTGCGGTGCGAAACCGTGGATGGCAGACCGGCGGCCGAACCCTGTCGGATCACTTCGCGCCGCCGACCGAGTCGGGTTCGAGTGGCGTGTCGGCACGAATGGGTGTGAAACCGGACCACACACTGCCGGCAGTGGAGTGCTACAGCCGTTTGGGGAGAGTCGCGTGGGGATAGGCTACCTGCAACCGGCTCAGGATCAGTTCCAGTTTGCGATAGACACTCGAAGGACTGAGACCGATCTCGCTGCTGATTTCCTCCTTGGTCAGCCCGGTGGCCCAGAGAGTGTAGACCCGAAAAAGGGACTGGTCACCGAGGGCGGTTTCAATCGCGGCGTAGATCTCCCGCAGATCGTCGGCCCGCAGCAGACGGCTGTCGGGACTGGGGGCATGACCGGGCAGGTTGTCGAATCCGGCCGGCCCGCTGTCGCTGTTTCCCCAGCCCAGAGCCGAGTCGCCGCGTTCTTCCCCGCCGCCGCGAATCTCGGCGTTTTCATACCGGTGGATGTTGGCGGCCCGTTGCTGCAGGCGGCGGGAGAGCATTTTGAGCACATCTTCCCGGCTCTGAATGGGCGGGAGCCTACCTTGCTCACCGGCGACCAGAAACTCGCCAATCACCTCGCCGAGGAGGTCCTCTTCGTTCTGAACACGTTTATGGGCCGTCGCCAGGCGAGACTGCGCGAGTCGCTCGAGCTTCACCATCAGGAATTCAAACAAGGCCTGGGAGACATCGGCTTCACGCTCGGGCAAACGACGGACGAGCCGGGTGATGGTTCCGGTGATTTCCGATTGCGACTGACTATCCACTGCCGAGTTCCCTGTGCGAAGACGTATCTGCCGCAGTTCGTCCCCACAGCCCGCGGGACCCTGCAGGGGGACATTATCGTGGAGTGGGTGGAGCGCTGCAATCGGATGGCATTCTGGGGGAAGGGGGAATTCGCGATGGACACGAATCAATCGCCCTGAGGAACAGACAAATACAATTTCTCGTGACGCTGTGCCTCGATTGACACAGGCGAAGATCAACGACCTTCAGCTGTATGTGTTTTTGCCCTGATTGTCCATTTTCGAGGACCGGAGTTCAGCTCTTCCAGGATCCCATCCGATTGGCCGATCGCACAATCATGCGACTTTCTAATCTGTCGCTTACTCCTGATTTGCAGAAGACCGTGCGAAAACCATAGTCGAGTCGGTGATAGACATGGCGAGCAACTGTCCTGACGCAGAACAAGTGCATCACCGCACTGCGAGTCACCCGTCCCCCATGATCACCAAGACTTCAGCCGCAGCAAAGATCTCCCGCATCTGGTCCGTCAATGAGTGGGGAAAATTGACGGAGGTGATTTTAGGGAGTCCCGAGGGGGCTTGGCTTCCCTCGCTGGAAGATGTCTCACAACGCAACTTTGACAGAATCCCGGCGGTCGATCTTGGAAAGGCCGTTTCCCACACCATGCCGTGGTGGGTGATTGAGCAGACTCGCGAAGATGTGGCGGACTTGGCCGCTATCCTGCGACAAATGGAAGTGGTGGTGCATCACGCGAATGGTTTGGTTTCGACCGACCCCGTGCAGACACCGGATTGGCAGGCTGAGCCCGAGAATGCGATCAACATACGGGATATCACGCTCATCCATGGTGATCTCGTGATCGACGCCCCCTCCCCCACTCGCGGCAGGACATTTGAAACCTTTGCTGTACGCGATCTCTTGAGTACCGCAGGAGACGGTCGGCACTGGATGGTCGCGCCTCCCCGTTCTCGCTTGAGGGACCACACCTATGACCTGACCCGCGATCGTGGAATCAATAACACTGAGCCTTTATTTGACGCCGCCAACTGCTTACGCCTCGGTCGCGACATTGTGGTGGACCTGAACAACACGGCCAACCGGAAGGGTGCCGAGTGGCTGCAGCAGACACTTGACCGACATCATGGCCCCAATGCGGTAAGCGTGCATCCGGTCTCGATCTCGCCCGATCACATCGATGCCCACCGGCATCGCGCATTTTCGGCTTGCCTATGATGTGCGGTGCCCGTCAGAACCCGCGGCGCCGATGTCGAAAGGCGGC
>CAIOTJ010000591.1 GCA_903861195.1 uncultured Planctomycetaceae bacterium
GGGAATGTGTTGCAGGGCGGCTTCGAAGATCCGCTGGTTCCAGACCTGCTTCTGGGACTGGTAGGTCGCCTCATCGGGCTGTTCAAACCAGAACCGGTTGTTGGCCATCACCGTCAGCCGCAGGGTGTTGTCCTCCAGCGGTTGGTCGTAGGCGAAGTTGTTCGGACTGCAGATCACACCGCTGTCGACATGACATGGCTCAGCGGGGTTCGCGTATTGGAACCGGGGCCGGCTGCAGTAGAACAGGGTCGTCTCGGGAATTCCCAGCTCGGCCGGGGGAGTCTGCAGAGTGGCGATCGATTCGAAAAAGGTCAGCTCCCCCACCCGGTCGGACGACAGGGTGCCGCGGGTGGGATCCCCCTCGTCGGCACACAGCCGCGCGGTTTCGACACTCCCCGCCGAAGAGAGAATGCTTTCCGCTTCCAGGCGGGTGCCATCGTCGAGGATCACCGCCACCGCCCGGCCCTCCCGCGACTCAATCTGCCGGACTCCCGCCCGCAGCCGCAGTTCTCCTCCCAGTTGCCGGTAGCGCTTCGCCAGCAGGGCCAGAATCCGCCGCACCCCTTCATAGGGGCGGGCGAAGCCGTCCCGATAGACGCTGCGGAAGAGAATGAGGAACTGCGTCAGCTCGACATCCTGCGGCGCGGCGCTGCCGTAGAACAGCACCGGGTACAGCAGCATGTCGATCAGCAGGGGATCGCGCAGGTATTGCCCCAACAGTCCGCGGCCGGTCTGATCGCGGGGAAAAGCAGTCCCCCAGGGCTGCTCCTCGACAAACCGGACCAGCTGTCGGAAGCCTTCGATCTCGGAGGGGAAGCGGGCGGCGATTTCCGATTCCAGCAGGCCAGGATCGTTGCCGAACCGCAGTGTCACCCCGGGAAAGCTGATCTTCGACCCGCACTGCGGGAAGAACCCGAAGTCGTCCCAGCTGAACCGCAGTTGGCGGAGAATGCGGGGAAGCGGGCCCGATTTGCTGCCCCGGGGGTTGTAATTCGTGACGGCGTGCAGGCCGACGTCATGATTTCGGCCGCGCAGGCGATAGAACGAGTTCAGCCCGCCAATCGTGGTATGCCGTTCAAGCAGGCAGACCCGTTTTCCAAAGTGGGCCAGGCGAATTCCAGCCGCCAACCCCGACAGCCCCGCCCCAATGATAATCGTGTCGTAACTCACGCTGGGCCGCCCATCAGCACAAAACCAGACGGTCGAAGCAGAACGACAACGGAGACCACCCCCCGCTGCCCCGGCCCCTCTTCCGACCAGATCGCCAAGTCTCCGACTCCGAGATCCCCAACTCGCAGATCGCCAACTAAGCAGATCGCCAACTAAGCAGATCGCCGATTCGCCAAGCTTCAGACGCGAGGCAGCCCCGGTCAATTCCCGATGCTCCGCCACGGCGACGCTGGAACCGCGAATCTGCCACATCCGATCCCAGGCCAGGCTGGCTCAAGCCGTCTGGTTTGCCGCCAGCCGAACCCCCCCCCGCGGTCGAAACCCGCTCAGGCGTGGGCCTTCACGTCCTTCATCAGAGGCGTCAGATACTTGACCGCACCTCCCATGGTGGCGAGGTGGGGATAATCGTCCTCAGGGATCTGCACCCGGTACTGCTTTCGCAACTCCATCACAATGTCGAGGAAGTCCATGCTGTCGAGCTCGATCTGCTCCCGGAAGGGCGCTTCGTCCCGCAGCCCCGAGAGGTCTTCATCGGGAACAATCCGGGACAGAATGTCGAGCAGGACTTGGCGAATCTCTTCAGGCTGCATTTCCTCGAACTCCACGGACCAACGCAGGTTGGTCCCTCTCAGTCAGCGGTGACGCACGCAATGAACTTCCGTGCCGAATTCAATCGACGCACACTGGACCAGCCTCTGCGAGGCCGGTCCAACCCCCAGATCGGCCCCGTATCGTCGTCTGGACGGGACGTGGCTGCAACATTCTCCGGGGTGTTCCCGAATTCGGGAACTGCCCCGGCCACAACGGGTCTGGCCCACGCTGGTCTGGCCCACGCTGGCTTGATTGAGACAATCCCACCCCAGATGCAGGCAGCCCGAAGACACGACCCCAACTCCCAACCCTCGTCGTGAAACCGGCGCGGGTCGGGTTGGTTATGGGTCGAACCTCCGCACCACCAGAGCCGAGTTGATCCCCAGCATTCCGAACGAGTTGTTCAGGATGTGGGTCACCCGGCCCATGTGCCGTGGTTGGTTCGCCACAATCTGGGCCTGCCCAACGTCGCAGGCGGGATCCAGATCATCGAGATTGATTGTAGCGTGGGCGTAACCGTCCTCAAACGAGGGGATGTTCCCCAGCAGTTCCAACGCCCCCGCGGCTCCCATCGCATGGCCGATGAAGCTCTTGGTGTTGTTGACCGCCAACCGGGGACAGTCGCCAAACACCTCCTTGATCGCCAGACACTCTTCCACATCCCCCTGCTCGGTCGCCGTGGCGTGGGTGTTCAGGATGTCAATGTCTCCCGGCTGCAGCCCGGCCCGCCGCAGCGCCGCACGCAGGCACTCGGCCTGCCGTTTCGAGTAGGGCAACACGAAATCGGTCGCGTCGGAATTGATCGCGTAGCCGACGATTTCCCCGTAGATCTTCGCCCCGCGCCGCAGTGCGTCGGGCAGCCGCTCGAGCGTGCACAGGCAACCCCCCTCGGCCACCACGATGCCATTCCGGGCCTTGTCGAACGGCCGCGAAGCGCGGGCTGGCTCGGCATGGCTGGCCAGGGCTCCCTGGCTCTTGAAGCTCGCGAAGATGCCAAACGTGTGAATGCTCTCCGACACTCCCCCCACCACCGCCAGATCGACCTCGTCCAGCCACAACTGCTGCATCCCCTGGATGAAGCCGATGTTCCCCGCCGCACACGCCGCCCCGATGGTGTAGTGCGGGCCAGTGATCCCCAGGTTCAGGGTCACTTCACCCGCCGCGTTGTTCGCCACCGTCCGGGGATTGTGGTGATGCGACCAGACCTTGGTGTCGTAGTTGAACTGCGAGATCTCGTAGACCTCGTTCTCGGTCTCGACATTCCCGTGCTCGGTGATGCCGATGTAAACCCCGACGCGGTCCTTTGCGACGGCAGCCCAGTCGAGCCCCGAGTCGGCCACCGCCTCACGGGCACAATAGATCGAGATCGAACCCGCGCGGGTCCCCCGCCGCAGATCCTTTCGCTTCTGATACCGCAATTCGTCGAAGTTGCAGACCCCCGCCAGCACCTTCCCCATGTACCGGATTTCGCGCTCCACCACCCCCGACCGACCCGCCAACAAACTGGCCCGGTATTCAGCGAGGTTGTTGCCGATCGGGCTGGTCAGCCCAACCCCGGTAATGACAATCCGGTCGCGCGGCGTGGCTAAGGTGGACATCCAGAATGCAGAAGACGCGGCAGGCCGGGCGAAATCCCAGCCTGGGCAGTGGTTGAAACACGTGTGATGGGCTCAATCGCCCTCCAGCCAAAGTAACGGCTGTTTCGAGGGCTGACAAGTCGCCCTCACTCCCCCCAATTTCACGAAAACCAGCTTGAAATGCTTTGTGTTGGAAAGCAGCGCCGGTGTCGAGCGACAGCCCTGGGAATGATCGGCTGCGGACGATCGGAAGGGCCCGCCCCACCCAGGCTCACTCCATTCTCTTCCGTCGCAGCACCAGACTGCGGGTCAGGCAATCTGACAACCCGTCGTGACTGCGACATGCTGACGAATGGGGACCGCCGGACGACTCTGCCCCCTTCCAGCGGGGCGCATCGGCCACGTCGTTCGGCGGGAGAGTCGTTCGGCGGGCGAGAGGTCTCGCGGAGCCAGCACCCCGGGGTAGGCACATTCCATACCTACCCCGGGCGATGCCCGAGAAGTCCTGCAGGCCGGGTTCACGTGCACCCGGGTTCCATCGCGAGCGATGTCGCCCATGCGCAAGCGACCAACGGAAAGCTCTACTGCTCCGCTTTCCACGGCTCTCCTGTTCTACTCTCCCGGCCGCAGACCGCTAGCAGATGCCAGCTCCCTGCGTCTCCACGTAGACCGAGTACAGCGACTGGCTCGCCGCCATGAACAGCCGGTTCCGCTTGGGACCGCCGAAGCAAAGGTTGCCGCAGATCTCGGGCAGCAGGATCTGGCCGATGCGGGTGCCATCGGGGGCGAACACCTGCACGCCGTCGTAACCATCTCCCACCCAGCCGGCCGCCACCCAGATGTTGCCGTCGATGTCGGCCCGGATCCCGTCGGCGAACCCGGCGACCTTCTTGCCGTCGAGTTCCATCTCCATCGAGACGAACTGCTTCCCCTTGCTCAGCTTCCCCCCATCCAGCACGTCGAAGACCTGGATGTTCTTGGGGGCGTCGGGATAGTGCGACGCGCCGGTGTCGGCCACGTAGACCTTCTTGTAGTCGGGCGAGAAGCACAGACCATTCGGCTTGAACAGCTCGTCGGTCACCTTGGTGACGGTGCCGTTCTTGTCGATCCGGTACACCGCCTCTTTCAGCTCCAGTTTCCCCTTGTTCCCCTCGTAGTTCATCAGGCTGCCGTAGCCCGGATCGGTGAACCAGACGCTGCCGTCGGGATGCACGGCCCCGTCGTTGGGGGCGTTGAACGGCTTGCCGTCGAACTTGTCCGCCAGCACCGACACCTTGCCGGTGTGCTCATACCGCACCACGCGCCGGTTGCCATGTTCGAACGAAATCTGCCGGCCTTCGAAGTCGAAGGTGTTCCCGTTGGAATTGCCAGCGGGCTGGTGAATGACACTCACATGTCCGTCTTCGTTCAGCCAGCGCAGCTGCACGTCATTGGGAATGTCGCTCCAGACGAGGTACCGGCCCCCGCCGCACCAGGCGGTTCCTTCGGCCCACAGCATGCCGGTGTACAGCCGCTGGATGGGCGTGTTGCCGATCTTGATCTTCTCGAACCGCTTGTCGAGGGCGATCACGTCGGCTTCCGGATACCGGGCGGGGCCAGCGCCGGGTTCATACGCGCTGGCGGGACGGCCATGCCGGTCCTGGGCCAGGGCGGTCCCGGCCAGGCCGAGGGCGGCGGTGGCCAGGAAACCCCGCCGGGCGACGGTCGCCGGCGAAGTCTGTGGGCGTTGGGCAATCTGGGCGGCGATGCGTTCTGGAAAGAGCATGGAGTCGAACCTCGGGAGAAACAAGGACAGACGACGGTTCTAGAGCACCGAAAACCGCTTCGTTGTAACAGCGGTCCCGGGCGAATGCCACGCGAGGGGGGCTTGCCCGGTGATCGCGGCAGGTTCTATCATCGGCCACCATGTCGCAGTTCGCAGTCATTCTTCCCGCGGCCGGTTCCAGCTCCCGGTTCAAGCTGCAGCCCCGCAAGAAACCGTTTGTGGAAATCGCCGGACGGGCGGTCTGGCTGCGGGCCGCCGATCCGTTCCTGAATCACCCCCGTGTGGCCCAGATGATCGTGGTCATTTCCCCCTCCGATCACGAGTGGTTTCGCGAGCACTACGCCCCCCATCTGGCCTTTCACAACATCGATGTCGCCCTGGGCGGGGCCGAGCGGGCCGACTCGGTCGGCAACGCCCTGGCGCTGTTGCGTCCCGGGATCGATCATGTGGCGGTCCACGACGCGGCCCGACCCGTGCTGACGGTCGAGTGGGTCAACCGGGTCTTCGACGCGGCCGAGCGCGACGGAGCGGCGCTGCTGGCCACCCCCATCACCAGCACCATCAAGCGGGGCGGGGCGGATGGCAAGGTGGTCGAGACCGTTCCCCGCGCGGGGCTGTGGGCCGCCCAGACCCCGCAGGTCTTCCGGCGCAGCGTGCTGGAAGAGGCGTATGCCCGGCGGGGAAACCTGCAGCCCACCGACGAGGCCAGCCTCGTCGAGTCGCTGGGTCAGCCGGTCACGTTGGTCGAAGGGTCTCCCCTCAACATCAAGATCACCGCCGATGAAGATCTGCGGTTCGCCGAACTGGCGCTGCAGGCGCTGCCGCCAGCGGTCTCCTCCCGGCCGCTGCATCCCTTCGCCGACGAAACCTGACCGCACCCGTCCCCCGGCCAGCACAGGGAACGGTGGGTCGCGGTCTCCCGCTTGATTGCGCCGGTCCGTCAGGCGTTCGCCCGCCGGACCAGTTCGCGCGGCACCTGCCGCACCGACGCGCAGCCGCACGCCTGCAGGGCCACTTCCAACTCCTCGCGCAGCAGGGTCAACAACTGGGTGACCCCCGCCTCGCCCCCCGCCGCCAGAGCCCAGGCGTACGGGCGGCCAATCAGCACCCCCTGCGCCCCCAGAGCCAGCGCCTTCAAGACATCGGTCCCCCGCCGCACGCCGCTGTCGAGCAGCACGGTCGCCCGCCCATTCACCGCGGCAACCACCTCTTCGAGCTGATCGATGCTGGCCGGGACCCCGTCGAGCCGCCGCCCGCCGTGATTCGACACCACCACTCCATCCAGCCCCAGCTTCACCGCCTGGGCCGCATCTTCCGGACGGAGCACTCCCTTCACCAACAGCGGCAGCCGGGTGATCGACCGCAGCCAGTCGAACACCTCCCACGACAACGCCGGATCCCACGCCTGGTCGTTGATCGCGTTCAGCTCGGCCAGGGTCATGCCCGGGTGGACGGGAAACCCCATGTCGGTCAGCTGCTTCAGTAGCCGTTCGCGTGGCAGGGCGAACCGGTTCCGCTTGTCGGCATCCTTCCGCTCCCCCAGGTCGACCGTCAGGATCAGCGCGCGGTAGCCGGCCCGCTCGACCCGCTCCACGATCCGCCGCGCAATCGCCCGGTCGCGCGGCACGTACAACTGGAACCACTTCGGTCCCTCCGTCGCCTCGGCTACCTCTTCCACGCTGTGGCCGGCACTGCTGCTGACTCCCAGAATGGTCCCCGCTGCCGCGGCGGCCCGGGCCGAGGCGAGCACGCCGTCGGGGTGAAACAGGCTCTGCCCGGCCACCGGAGCCAACACGATCGGCAGCCGCACGGGCGTCCCCAAGAGCGTGGTCGACAGCGCCACCTGCTCGACCCCCGCCAACAGCGGAGGCAACAACCGCAACCGCTGGAAGGCGGCCACATTGTCCCGCAGCGTCAACTCGTCTGTCGAACCGGTGCTGATGTAGTCGAACGTCGCCGGGGGCAACACAGCCCGGGCCCGTTCCGCGAAATCCCCCACGTTGGCGGGGGGATACGGAAACTCCCCCCGATCCACGGCCGCCCCAGGAACCGCCGGCGCGGCGTTCGGATCCGCACCAGGCTTTGGCGGATCCGATTGCCCCGGCCAAGCCCAGGCCCCCGCCCCCAGCGTCAGCAACTGCGAAAACAACCGGCGGTCCATGGAGGTTCCTCGGCAGGCGGGGGGGTCAGTGGGGGCGGAAGGTGTCGGGCCGAAATCCGCAACTCACCGGGCCTGTTTCAGGTTCACCCGCACCAGTTCCCGGTCGTTCCGGGCGAATACGCTCTGCAGGGCGAACGCCGGCTGCGACCAGATTGTCATCCGTCCCTGCACATCGCGGGTTGGCTCGACCAGCAACGACCGGCTCAGTTCCTGGTATCCCTGGGGAGTCAGGCGGGCGATGATCAGTTCCCCCTGCTCGTTCGCCAAAAAGACCCGGTCTTCGTGTTCCACGAGAAAGGCGTTCCACCAGCGCCCCTCGCCGGTCGCCTCGCGGGTCTCCCACAGCCGTTCGCCAGTCTGGGCGTCGAGGCACCGCAACTGGCCGTAGCTGCAGACGCCGTAGATGTGCTTCCCGTTGAAGATGGGCGTGCTCATGATCGAGTGCAGTCCATCGGTGCGGATCTCACTGCTGGACTTTCCCTTCC
The DNA here is from genome assembly GCA_903861195.1 of uncultured Planctomycetaceae bacterium. GTDB lineage: Bacteria > Planctomycetota > Planctomycetia > Planctomycetales > Planctomycetaceae > UBA10511. Next base: position 7,750 of record CAIOTJ010000591.1, read on the forward strand.
AGACGATGCGGGGGGTCTGCCCCTCGGCATCGAGCTCGATCATCAGCGGTCCGTTGTAGAACGCCGTCAGAAACAGCCGGTTCCCCACCTGCCGCGGCTGCGGGATACACAAGCCAAACCGGACGGGAAAGGGGACACTCCAGAGTTCTTTCCCGCTCTCCGGCTCGATCGCGGTGACCGCCTTGGGATGCCAGATGACCACCTGGGGCCGCCCGCCGAACTCGCACAGCACGGGGGGGCAATAGCCCACCTCGGTATCCTCCAGCGAACGCCACAGTTCCTTCCCCGTTTTCCGGTCGAAACAGACCACCAGCGCGTTGGGAACCCCTCCCACGAGGGTGATGAGCTTGTCTCCCAGCACCAGCGGCGTCGCCACCATGCCCCAGATCGGCAGCTTGGTGTCGAATTCGTCGACAAACTGCTTCTTCCAGACCACCGACCCGTCGGCCACCTTCAGGCAGAACATGTGCCCCATGGTGCCGATGGTGTAGAGCAGGTCATCGACAACCACCGGTGTCATGCGGGGCCCCGCCGGATAGTCCACCTTGTAGCGGGCCTCGTATTGATGGGTCCAGACGATCTTGCCCGTCTCGGCATCGAGACAGAGCACCCGTTCGGTCTCGGTCCGCTCGGGCCGATCCATCACATAGACCCGACCCGCGGCCACCGCCGGCCCGGCATACCCGGCACCAATCGGGGTGCTCCACATCCGGGGGAGCTGGGGACCGGCCGGCAGCGTTTCGACAATGCCCGTCTCGCGCCATACCAGGTCGCGGCGGGGGCCGCCCCACTGGGGCCAGTCGTCGGCACACCCCACGGTGGGGGTCCAGGCAGCGGCGAACCCGCACCAGAACAGAGACCAGGTCCAGACAGGCAAACGCGGCAGGAGATTCATCGGCGGCAGTGCAGTCACGAGGGGGGAGGGGTGGGGGGGAAATCGGGGAGGGAGACGTGTTGCTCCCGCTGCCGAAGCGACGAGGCCAGGGGGCATTACTTGACCAGCAGGATAGGACATCGGCACAAGACCGACACCTGGTAGCTGAGGGTGTTCCAACTCTGCGCGGGGCGGGCCGGATCGAGGGGATGCGAACTCATCACCACCAGGTCGGCGTGACGGTCCACCGAGGCCCGCACAATCTCCTCCAGCCGATGCCCCTCGATCACCTTCCACTCCGCCTGCTGACCCGCCGCCAGGAACCGTTGGGCGCGAGCTTCCAGTTCACTCTCGGCCCGTTGCCGCAACCGGGAGAGAAAGGCCCGGGACTCGGCATCGTCGCCGGCCAGCGGTTCGATCACATGCAGCAGGGTGACGCGGGCGCGGTTGTGGACGGCGAACTCGAACGCCACTTCGAGGGCGGCCTGGTTCTTTTCGGTGAAATCAAGGGGGACCAGCACGTGTTGAAAGCGAGGCAGCATCGAACACCTCCAGATGGGGAGATTTCCAGGGAATCCTCCAACGGTCCCCAGCGCCGGTCGGTCAGGACGAGCGGAACCTGTTCACATCGATCCGGTCGTAGACCAGCACCATCAGCAGGATCAGCAGGCCGCTCAGCAGCACCAGTGCACCCAGGGTACCGAGCAGGAAGGCGATCAATTCCTCGCCCGTCAGCAGCCAGGTCAGCCAGCCGATGCCCGAGGCAATTCCCAACCCGGCGACCAGCGCGGCCAGTTTCGAGAGGGCCAACAGCATGTTCCGCCCCACCATGTGGATGTCTCCCACCCCCCCGGTGGTCGGGGTGTAGGGGAACAGCAGGAACATCAGGTTTTCGCTGCAGTACAGAAACAGGTTCGCGGCGGGGGCCAGCACCAGACCCACCGCCAGGTACGGCGCCGACAGCAGTCCCGCCAGCCAAAGCCCCCCCAGCAGCACCCAGGCCAGAATGGTCGACAGCAACACCGGGGTCGCCAGTTGCCCCAGCACCACCCCCCAGGGGGCGAAGGGGTGGCTCTTCAGCACATCCATCCGTTCCAGGTCCGACCGGAAGTCGTACTGCAGCAATTGGGGCAGCAGAAAGACCAGCATCGAGATGGCGGGAGCGAGCAGGGCGAACCCCGTGGGGCCTTTGCGCGACAGCAACAGCGGCAAGGTCGCGACCCCCGCCAGCAGCCCAACCAACAGCAGGGCGAAGTGGGCGTTTCGCAGGGCCATGGTCAGTTGCCGCCAGGCAATGGGCCCGGCACCAGCCAGACGCGGGAAACGGGGGGCGCGCAGCCGGCCCCGGGGCTTGACCCCCGCCGTCAGCGCCTGCCCCTTCCGGGCGCTCTGCAGCCGGGCCTGCATCCGCTGGCTCGCGGCGATGGAATGTTCGAGATAGTGGGCGTCGCACAGGAGGATCAGCCCCACCACCGCCAGGTTGATCCCCAGTGAAGCCGCCAGCCACAGCAGCAGTTCGCCCGCGCTCTGGGCGGTGAACAACCGGGCCAGCACGGTGAACGGTCCAAACAGCACCCCGCTCCAGGGGGTCTGGCCCAGCTGCTGCAGCCCCGACAGCAGGTCGAACTCTTCTCCCACGGGCCAGACCAGCGCCGCCACCGCGGCCAGAATCAGCCCCACCCCCAGCACCAGCCCCCACCGCAGCCGGGCGAAGGTCGCCTCGGCCAGCACCGAGACCAACACCCCCAGCAGCATCTGCAGCAGGGTCAGCAGCCACAGTGACAGACAAACCCCCAGGTAGCCCGCCAGCCAGAGGCTGCTCCAGCGCAGCGCCATAAACGAGAAAAAGACCGATCCCAGCACCAGCCCCACCGTCATGTTGACGATGCGATACAGCAGCAGTTGCCGCCGGGAAAATGGGCCGGGGAACAGCAGGTCGACCTCGGCGGGCTGAAAGTGCACCCCGGTGTCGATCCCGCCGGTCAGCAGGGTCATCAGGAACAGGGCCAGCATGGCGGGGGGCAGCAGGGCCCGCGGCACTCCGGGATCGACCGGAGGGCTCTGCCAGGCGACGATGGCCGAGGGAACCAGCATCAACCCGAACACCACCAGCATCAACACCGAGTAAACCACCCCACGCACGGTGCGCATCTGCCGCCGCATGCTGCGCCACCGGGCCCCCCATTGCAGCCGCAACAGCCGCCACAAGGCCGGGTGCAGTCCCCAGCCGCTCCATGGCGCCCGAGGGACGGACTGCGTCAGCCCGCCGTCGCCACTCATGGCTGGTCTCCCGCAGCCGGTGCCTCCGGTGCCCCGTCCGCAGGTTCATCCGACGAACGGGCGATCGGTTGCTCCGGCACCATTCCGTCCCGGTCTGGGGAATCCCGCCCCGCCCCTTCGGTCAACTGGAAGAAGACCTCTTCCAGCGAGGCATCTCCCCGATGATTGGGATGCACGCGCCGGGCCTCTTCGGTCGGCCCGAAGAAACACGCCTTCCCCAGGTTCAGGACCAGCAGGTGGGTGCAGAGGTCCTCCACCAGGCTCAGCAGGTGCGAACTGACCATGACCGCCGCCCCGCCGCGCGCCCGCTCGGTGATCGATTCCTTCAGCGTGCGGATCCCGCGGGGGTCCAGCCCGGTCAGCGGCTCATCGAACAGGATCGCCCGCGGATCGTGCAGGTACGCGCAGCAGATGGCCACCTTCTGCCGCATCCCCCGCGACAGTTCCTGCACCAGCGCGTCCCGTTTCGACTCCAGCTCGAATTGCCGCAACAGCGCCCCGCCCCGCTCCGCCAGGTCGGCCACCTCGTAGGCCATCGCGGTGAACTCCAGGTGCTCCCAGACCGTCAACGCCTCGAACAGCTTGGGATCGTCGGGAATGTAGGCCAGCCGCCGCTTCGCCTCGATCTCCTGCTCTTTGAGGTCGAACCCCGCGACCGAGAGCCTTCCCCGCGTCGGCGGAATGATCCCCGCCAACGCCCGCAGCGTGGTGGTCTTGCCCGCGCCATTCCGGCCCAGCAGCCCCAGCACCTGCCCCGGCTCGACATGGAACGTAAGGTCGTCCACCGCCAGGGTTGTCTGATAAGCCTTCGTGTACCCTTCGACGCAAATCACAGCAGACCCTTTCGCCAGGGGCGAACAGGAAGACAGCCAACCGGGCCCAACTGGCCGGATCAGGGGCAAATCCCGACCCGCAACCCGCTCCCCCCCCACGGGGCGTTCTTGTCCCCAGAGACTTCAGATCACACAGACTGTTCTACCCTCTGCCCCACCCGGCACACAACAAACCCATGCGATCGGGCTCCCCTCCCGCGATGCCAGACAGTCGACCCCTCCGCTACCGACCACCCTGTCTGCTCGGCTCGCACTCTCTGGTCTTCGTTCTCGGTCGCCCCCCATGACCGACAGAATCGTGTCGCATCTCAGTGCGTGCTGAGGTATTCTCGAACCATCAGGTCCCAGCAGCGGTCTCCCGGCTGCTGCGGAACGAACCCTTCTCTCTTGGGAAATGTGTCATCCACGCATGTCGAGCGTCTCATCGTCTTCACAACGGGTATTCCACATGCTGGGAAGCGCTGCGGTCTGGCAGACGGCGGAACAATGCTCGGCGCTGTTTCACGGCGCCGGGATTCCCCACGCGATTCTGGGAGGCGTGGCTGTTTCATTGCATGGCTACCAGCGCAACACGATCGATGTGGATCTGTTGATCCAACGGGAACAGAGTGCGGCGGTGAAGCAGCTGCTGTTGAATGCCGGCTTCACCTGGAATGAAGAGCGGCGCGAGTTCATCGGTGTGAATCGTGTCCCGGTGCAGTTCCTGATCGCCAATGAGCCGGCTGGTGACGACCGTTCGCTGGGGGTCGTACTGCCCGATCCCTCCCTCGAGGGGGTCGCCACCGAAATCGAGGGACTGCGGGTTCTGACCTTGGCACGGCTGATTGAAACCAAGCTCGCGTGCGGCCTGGGAAATCTCCGGCGAACTCACCGCGACCTGGCCGATGTGGTCGAATTGATCGCCATCCACCAGTTGGGAAGTGAGTTTGCCGCCCGGCTTCACAAGAGAGTCCGGGCCGAGTTCCGCAAACTCGTCCAGCATGCGCGCGGGTCCGCCTGAGACCTTGCTTCCTCCGTGACCAATCCTCGCCGGACGCCGCGAAGTCGATCTCGACTTTCCGACGCCACCGGCAGAAGATTCTCGACAGACTGCCAGACAACAGAATGAAGTGTGGA
>CAIOTJ010000592.1 GCA_903861195.1 uncultured Planctomycetaceae bacterium
ACTAAATCACCACGCTCCAGCGTCCACAGGCGAACATCCTCCTCTAGCCTCGCCCACGCACCTCGATTGAGACTGGGGTCTTGAGGGGCAATGTTGGAGAGATAAAAACTCTCGACCATTGCTTGGAGGCTCCAGGTCAGATTTCCGGCAGCGGCCATATGACCGCGGTCATAACCTGAACCCACGTAATCCTGTAACTCAGCACGACGCCCCTGCAGAAGATCGGGATCAGCGCGAAAGTCATCCGTGCGCTCAATGCCGCCATTCAGGGTCCCCACCCGTAAACGCTCGATGACCCAGCGCGGGGTTCGAGCATCAGGATCGTGTCCGACCGCAAATCCCGTTCGACATAAGAAATCAACTTGTCGCGATGGTGAGCCGTAGTCCATGTACGGAGGACAGAAATGCCCGTAACTAAACTGCTCAGGTCGACTCCTGAGTGGGAGCGGAGCAAACCCTGACGCGGCAGACGGGGCTGAGGGGGTCGATATAACGGGCGGTGTAGACGCCGGGCTGCTCGATGCGCCACCTGAACAACCGGCGAGCCAGACCGAGACAATGAGCACCATTGCTCGAAGATATTGGGTCATCTTTACGCGCCTACCCGCCCAGCACCAGAACGAGGAATCAACTGCGACTCACACGCGACTACAAACACAGAAGCGACCTGCAACTAACCTCGGCTAGTACCTGGCTCATAATCGCACAGCCAAAACGGCTCGTGCCGTTCACCGACTCCGTTCATTTGCATTCAAGTGCGAGGCGCTGCTGGCGGGACTCCTAACTGGAATTGGGGGGGGTACCCCGGGGGTGGGGGCCTGCCTTCGAGGAATTCGCCCTTGTCTACACCCGAATGCGCCGTGCACTCACCCGACCAACGGTTTAAAGTCGGTGGCGATGATGGCGTCCGAGTGTTGTCCAAACCTCGTCCAATTTTGGCGATGTAAATGAGACTCGGCGGTGAATCAATCGTCAACTGTGCCACGAGACGGGGAAGCCGGCTGTAGTACATCCCGCCCGGAAAGCCGCAGCAGAACGCCTAAGTCGAGCGGTTCAATCGAACTGTGCGATACGAATGGCTGGCGCAGTGTTGCTTCGATGTGACCAGTCAAGTCCAAGACTTCGCAACACGATGGATCTGGAATTACAATCACGAACGTCCAAACACAGCCTTGAGCGGGATCACGGCAAACCAGCGGCTGGCCATGGCTGCGTAACGGCCACCTCTCAATCCCACCAGAAACGACGAGATTGCCCTAGGACTGCGTCGGGTGCGGCCGCTCAAACGGATCGGAACGACTTAACGACCTTGTCCGTCAAGTACACGTCTCTTAGTTGGCCGGTGTCGCCACCAATATCGCCGGATAAACGCTCGCTCCCACTCTATTTTGGCCAATAAAATACATTGGCGGCTTTTGCAATGACTCGTCAAAATCGAGGACTGCAAGCCCAGTCACTATCCCGCCGTTATACGTCGAGAACTGGCTCGAACATCCACTTAGGCTGAAACGCAGGTCGTACATATTAAATGACGAATTGATAACCCTGACCTGGCCATTCCCCTTACAACCCGACTGATTGTCGAAATACGAAAGCTTTCCTGAGGGATCTATTTCGTAAGATTGGCCCGAATTGCCTATCCATTTTCCCGCTACCAAGGGGATAGCACTCCGATTTTTATATACGTCAAAAAACAAAAACTCGACGTTTGACTCATTACTCGCATTCCCGGATGTATCAGTGAAGACCAAGTTTCCACTGATCTTCATGCGCTCCTCAATTTTACCGGCCAATACCCCGGTCCCTTGGACCTTGCCGTCATCTGCGGCGGTATAATTGACTCGAATCTCACTGAAAGACGAGACCGCCAAACCCCAAATCGTCGAGTCCAATGATTTGTCGGCTATCTGCACCCCTTGCATAGAACCGGTCTCTGCGGTGAACACCAACACCTCCGAGTCGCCCAACTC
>CAIOTJ010000593.1 GCA_903861195.1 uncultured Planctomycetaceae bacterium
GGTAGCCGGGGGTCGAGCGCAGCGACCACCCCCGGTCCACGCCCCCCCAATACGACGTGCACCCCGAAGGCGGTGCCAGACAGCGTGGATCAACCGATCCAGCGCGGACGACCCTCACCGACCGTCTTGTGCATCGGTGTCCGTGAGACACCCAAACAATCCCCGGTCCGGCGGAAGGCTTCGCGTCGCGCCGGGTGATTTGAGTGGGCGACCGTTTGCTCGGTGCACACGACCCAAACACCGGTAGAATCCCCCGGGTTTATGGGAATATGGACCTGTCCCCTTTATACGTCTCTTCGTCCCCTTATGCGTCTCTTTTACGTGTGGTTTTCGGTCCCGGATGGTCCGTCGGTCGGCCCAAAGGGCCAGCCGTTCTCCCAGCCAGGGTCGGAGGCCCTGGTGGCTGCCACCACCACCCCGTTCGGCCCAACGGGCCAACCGTTCCACGAACCGCGCGGGAGGCGAGAGGAATTGTTGGCCCGTTGGGCCGGCACATGTCGTGGTCGGCCCTGCCCGGCCCGCTGGGCCGGGCTGGGAGAACGGCTGGCCCCTTGGGCCGCCAGACGCCTGCTGCCCCGCCGCCCGCGCCACAACCGATCCCAGCGGGGTCCCAGACGGTCGCCGGGGGTCGAGCGAAGCGACCACCCCCGGTAACGGCCCCCAACACCGCCTGCACCCCGAAGGCGGTGCCAAAAATCGTGGATCAACCGGTCCAGCGCGAACGACCATCACCGACCCGCCCCGGACTTCGGTGTGCGGCCGTGTCCGTGAGGTCACCAGGGACAAACTTGATCCGGCGGGGGCCTTGCGCTGTGCCGGGTGAGTGGAGTTAGCGCCCCTCATCTCGGCGCACACGACCCAAACACCGGCAGGAATCCGTCATGGTTACGGGCATATGGACCTGTCCCCTTTTACATCCCGACGACGACGAACTCGTCGCGACCACGGGACCGACAAACCAGAAGGTTCGTCGCCACGGCCCAACTGACACCCCGCGCCGTTTCGCACTCCGACCCCCGGCCGCACAATCCCTGAAGGGGATTTCTACTATAGCCTGGGGTTGCCACAGCGCAGCGCCGGCTACCCCAGGTCACCGTCCCCCACCCACGACTCAACTCTGAAGGAGTTGGCTACGGAATCCCGTCGGTGGACTCACACAACACCGGCAAACGGGTCCCAAGCCCACGCCACGACCGACCCCAGCGGGGTCCCAGAAGGGCGCCGGGGGTCGAGCGCAGCGACCACCCCCGGTCCACGCCCCACCCAATCCGCCAGCACCCCGAAGCGGGTGCCAGAAACATCGCACCAATCGGAATCAACCGACAACCCCGACACGGGGCCACCGCCCCGAGCCAACGCCGCGCACGCCAACCGTTCGATCCCGGGACGACCGACCCCAGCGGGGTCCCAGAGGGTAGCCGGGGGTCGAGCACAGCGACCACCCCAGGTCCACGCCCCCCCCAAAATGACGTGCACCCCGAAGGTGGTGCCAGAAAGCGCGGCTCACCCGGACCAGCGTGGACGACGCTCACCGACCGGCTCTCCGACCGTCGTGTGCGTCCGTATCCGTGAGGCATCCAAACAACCCCCGGTGCGGCAGGTGGCTTCGCGTCACGCCGGGCGATTTGAGTTCGCGACCCTTTTTACGGCACACACGACCCAAGCGCCGGCAGGAATCCGTCATGGTTGAGGGAATATGTACCTGTCCCCTTTTACGTCCCCGCTGCGCATTCCCGATCCACCCGCCCAATCATCGCCGACTGGACCGACAAACCTGCAGGTTCGTCGCCACGTCTGTTTTTCGAGACCATCGTTCCCGCAACAGGTTCTGGTTGAACACGCGTCGCCTCGCTCCAAACCGCCCGCTCCCGGCACGTCGTTCCCGAAGGGGTTCAAGAGGGTGGCCGGGGGTTCGAGTCGTGGGGTGCCAACAAGTGACCGGTCTCGCCCATGTCGTCTGGCTGCACCTCTGTCACGGCACCGTCTTCCCACACGATCACGGGCGTCCCCGTTTGTCGGGCCCGCTCGATCACCTTCCGGGCGGCTTGCTCGAAGGCGGCGTCGGCGAGCTTCGTCAGCGAGTGGTTAATTGTTTTCGTCATGGACTTGCTTCTCGAGTTGTTCGAATCGGCGAAACAGCCGCTGCTGTGTCACGGTCAGTTTCTGGTCTTCTTCCGAGGCGATCAGCGTGGGCGGCAACCGGGACGCATCGTAGAGCCACCAGCCATCGAGAATCGGTCGGTAGAGACCAGTCAGGTTTCGCAAGCCCGCTTCGTATCGTCGTCGAATCTCGCTCTCTGGAACGTGATGCCCACCTTGTTTGACCCGATTCGCGACGCGGGCCACCGCCATCGCGGAATTGGGCAACCACAAGAAGAACAGCAGAATCTGGTAGCCGCTGTTCCGCAGATCAGACAGCAGCTTGAAGTAGGTGCGTCCGGAAAGGGTCGTCTCAAACCCGAAGTCGGTTCGTTGCTTCGCCAGTTCTCCAATCCGTTGCAGCAGCAATCGTCCCGCCCGTACGTTCTGCGATTCCGGATCGAAAGGAGACAGGCCCGCTGCAATCAGGTCGGCATTCAGGAACTCGCGGCACTTCACAAATTCTGGCAGAAATTCCGCAGCGAACGTCGTCTTTCCGGCCCCATTGGGACCAGCAAGAACGTACACTGTCGGCGGCGTGCTGGGCTGTGTGTTCATCCGTCCGTCTGGCGACTCTCTCCCTCCCGTCGTACGGCCTGTCAGCGGTTGTCCCACAGACTCTCGGAAGTATACGGCGTGGGACAGGACCAGGCAATTTGGGGGCATGGCTGATGGCGCGAGCCGGAATCAGTCGCTGACGGCGTGCCTGAGGGGCGGGCTTTCCGGGGGTAGAGCTGCGCTCCAACCGCCGTCTACCTTCTTATGTCCCTTCAGGGCCGCAATCTTCAGCCCGGACGGGGTGCGCGAAGGGAGATGTCGATGGACGTCTTCCAAGGCCATCGATATTCCCCCGCTGGATCACGTCCACCACGCGTCGCATCGCCCCAAAACGTCCGGTCCCGGCACGTCCTCCCCGAAGGGGTTCAAGAGGGTAGCCGGGGGTTCCGCGCAGCGGTACCCCCGGAAAGCGATCCCAAACACGGCCAGAACCCCGGTCGGGGTTCCAGACGGCGGTGATTATGACGCGTGGGGTGGGAAACGCACACATCGTTGATGCGGGCGGGTGATGCGACGAGGTTGGATTCTCGTCAATTTTCCAAACGGGCGTCGTTTCCCATCCCTCTGGAACCCTGACCGGGGTTCGGCGTGTTTTGGGCGGCGGGCGTTCCGGGGGTAGAGTTGCGCTCCAACCCCCGGCTACCTTCTTAAGCCCCTTCAGGGCCGCAAGTTTCAGGCCGGACGGGATGCGCGAAGGGCGATGTCGATGGACCTGTTCCTATGCCATCGATATTCCAAACCGCTAGATGTCGTCCAACACGCGTTGCCTCACCCCCAATCGCCCGCCTCCGGCACGTCGTCCCCGGTAGGGGTCTCAGAGGGTCGCCGGGGGTCGAGCGCAGCGACCACCCCCGGTGACGTCCCCCCACATCGCCAGCACCCCAAAGGCCGTGCCAGAAAGCGGGGATCAACCGAACCGACGCGGACGACCCTCACCGACCGTGTTGTGCATCGGTGTCCGTGAGACACCCAAACAATCCCCGGTCCGGCGGGTGGCTTCGCGTCGCGCCGGGTGATTTCAGTGGGCGACCGTTTGCTCGGCACACACGACCTAAACACCGTTAATATGCCCCGGGTTGAGGGAATTTGTACCCGTCCCCTTATACGTCTCCCCCGAAGGGCAGCAGAATGCCGACGGCCGGATGAGGGGGAACGACCCACCCCTCCACCCACCGCAGTCCGTCGCAATTGTAGCGTTCCGGGATGGCGAGCCTCCGTGCGAGCCGTCCGCTGGGCGTGGGCTGTTCGAGCACCGACCCGCTGGGCCGATCAGTCGTTGGCATCGTGATCTCGCGTGTTTCGAACCATGGCAAGGGGATGGGGAACGGATCTTGATCCACGCGTGCGCCCCCCCTGCGGAAGGTCTTCGGCCGATGCATGCACATTGGCACGGCTCACACGGAGGTTCGCCCTCCCGGAACGATAACCCCGTTAAGGAACGCGGTGGGCGAGAGGGGCGGGCGGTCCCCCTCCTCCGGGCTGGACAAAAAGAGGTGTCAGTGAAGAACCTTTGTTTGCGGTCCGACACCTTTTGTCGCCCTGGGGCGGGGGCGTGGACGGTGGGGCGGGCGCGATGGAGGTCGTGTTCATGAGGGTGAGTCCAACGCCTATCCCCGTAGACATTTCCCTTCGGCAATGATGCGCCGTGTGGGGTCGCTGACCTGGGGTAGCCGGCGCTGCGCTGTGGCAACCCCAGGCTATGAGAGAAATTCCCTTGAGGGATTGCGCGGCCGGGGACTGTTCGTCGTGGGCCGTGCGGATGGCCCATTCGGCCGGTTCACCAGGGTCATCGGACAACGCCAGGGACGTGTCGCCGCGTCGTCTCCCTAAACCGGGCGGCCGGGGACCGTTCGTGGTGGTACGAACTGTAACAACTCGCGACGGAATCACTGGGGTCAAATCCGGCAAGGGCCATTCATTGTCGAAGAAGCGCCAGGCACCGCCCCTCAGCGAAGCACCCAACTCATCCCTCGGATCCAGAAAAGAAAGCTGCAGCGCAACCTCCGGGGGCAAACGGGGCTGATCGCCCTACGGCAGAGTGTCCGACGCCTGCTCCGCCGGTGCCGCCGGCACCATCAGCCGCGCCAGCGTCTGCGCCAACCCCTCCAGCGTGTTCGCATCCGGCAGGCTGATCCGTAACACCGGCTGTCCATTCTCCCCCGGCTCTACGCACTGGCCCAGCCCCGACCGCAGGGCTCCCACGAGCGCTTCGGGGGGAGCGGCAGCCGTCTGCTGCGACACCAACTCTCCCAGAAACCGGAACGCCGCACCCAGCAACTCCCCGCCGGCCGCCGCGACCCGCGCCCGATGTTCGCCCCCCGGACCGGCCCCAGAACGGTCTCCCGAACCGCGGACCGCCATCCCCAATCCGCCGGCGGCATCGAGGCGATTCACCGACACCGCAGGACCCACCACCAATTCGTCCCTCGTCTGCAACCCGGGCTCCAACCCGGGCCTCTCCCCCGGCCTTTCTTCCGAAACGACCGAGGGACTCTCCTCGGCTGTGGAGGTCTGTTCCACCTGCCCCTGGGCCGTCGCGCGGGTACTCTGGTCTTCAGGAGCCGCCGGGATGGCCCCCAGCAGCAGTTCCAGCTTCCGCCGCAGCTCCTCCCGGCCCGAGACCAGGTCGATGGTCGTCACGTCCGACTCGGCATCCAATGCCGCCAGCGCCAGTTCCTTCTTCATGGCGATCGTCGTCAGCAGTCCCTCTTCGATCGTTCCCTCGGTCACCAGCACGTACACCTGCACCGCCCGGTTCTGCCCCATCCGGTGTGCCCGGGCGATCCGCTGTTCGAGCACCGCCGGGTTCCAGGGCAGATCGACATTCACCACCGTGTTCGCCGCCTGCAGGTTCAACCCGGTCGAACCGGCGTTGGTCGTGAGGAACAACTGGCACGCGGGATCGTTCTGAAACCGGTTCA
>CAIOTJ010000594.1 GCA_903861195.1 uncultured Planctomycetaceae bacterium
TTCCAGCAGTCAACTCGGGAGAACCCAGCACCACCTTGGCGGTATTGACCTCGGCTCCCTTGGACTCCGGCTGAGGGGTGGGCTGGGGGGTGGGCTGGGGTTCAGCGGGCTCAGACTTCGGAGCCGGCTCCGAAGTCGTGGAGGTGACGGCCGGTTCGGCGTCTGCCGCGGGCTTCGTTTTCTGTTCACCAACCGCTTGATCATCGGCCGGCAGTTTCTCGTCCTCGTCCACCTCCATATTCCGGGTTGAAACCGACTGGGCCACGGCAGGAGCCGGTTCAGTGCCCGCAGTACGCTTGGGAGCCGGGGGCTCACCACATCCGGACAATCCGGCCACGAGAACCAGCGACCAGGCCGCCAAAGGAAACGCAACGCGTGACATGTTTGCAACTCCAGAAAGGTTCCTGGAACTCACGGCAGGCCCCCCACGGGACCTGAACGAAGTTACAACGCAAGGAACAGAGAAAGTCAAATCGTTCGAACACAGTGATGAAATCTTAGAGTTGGCATCAAGCGTTGGGGAGGCAGCGGACAGGCCCCAGATGCGCCCCCCCAAAATTGCCTCCCCCCCCTATCAGTCCAGTGACTGGAATTCGGCCAGGACTCCCAGAACTCGGACGAGGGACTGAACGATTTGGATCTGGCAATCGCGGCGGCACGATTTTCAAGAGCGTCCAGAATTCCTCCACCGGCCGGCAAGAAATTCCGGAGCGACGAACGGGCTGAACAGGATTGCCCCGATTCACCCCAACGGGACCAGTGGATAGGATGCAGAGAGTCGTTCAGCCGTTCCGGACAGGTTCGGCCTGAACGCGGAGCTTCTGCTGCCAGCATGATGAACTGCGGATGACTGGAAATCGGGGGGGAGTGGTTCTCGCGGCAACTCCGCCCATGGAGAGCACCGGAGACGCCGACAAAGTCCCGTCTCTCTGCCCACCTCTTGAGACCTGTTTTTTTCTCTACCCTTCTGAAACGACGGATTGCCCGATGAACACCCCAGCCACTCCTCCGAGCGCCCCCTCCTCGGTCACTCCGACCAGCGACAGTGCCCTTGACTTGCTGAAGCAGGCGATCTTCACCAGTATTGGCCTGGCGAGTCTGGCGAAGGACAAGGCCCAGCAATTGGCGGCCGAAGTGTCGAACCGGGCCAAGCTCTCGGAGCAGGATGCCAAGGATTTCACCGAGGAATTGAACAAACGGGTCGATCAGGCCCGCCAGGAACTGAATGCCGAGGTCGACAAACGCATCGACAGCGCGATGATTCAATTTGGCTTGGTCAAAGCGGGTGTCAAAAAGATCGGCAGTGAGGCCACCAGCGAGGCCGAGTCGTTCGTCGACGCCCGACTCAACGAGGCCTTCGAGCGGTTGAAGGTCGCCCGCCAGGAAGACATTGATTCCCTCCAGCAGCGGATCGAACGGCTCGAACAGAAGCTGGCCGACTTGAGCCGTTCGTAATGGCCAGGCCGGGCCAGCGAAGGGCATCTTTACACTTCGGAGCCTCCCGCCGCGCGCGGCGTCGACCGTCGCGAAAGCCGGCAGCTCGCCCCAGGATCAGGGGAATTGGATCCTTCGATCGCGTGATTTGGTGACCCGGGGTGCCTGGAGGAACGCCATGTCTACCTCCGGCATCAGTCCCCTTGGGCGATTCCCGTTCAGCCCGAAGTTCGACCCGGCTTCAGCGCGTGAGGTGGCCGCAGACTTCGCTCCAATGCTGGAATGGGATGTACGGTTCGCCGAGGGTCGTCAGTTCTTCGGCCAGGTAGCCTCGGGCGAACCTCAACTCGCCCGAGACCAACCGCGCCGGTTCCACATCGGGATAACCATCACCGGCAAACGCGACAGTGCAGCCGCGCCCCTGCCAGTGCCGGACGACCGCCCCTTTGTCGATGCCATTTTGATGCGATGGATAGGGGCTTCCCTCAGGCCGCGTCAGACAGAGCCGTCCGTCGATGACCCGCCCTGGATTCGAGTGAACCTCGGCGACCAATCCCGCCTCGGCCAACAGCTGCTCGATGTACCACAGTGACCCGGCTGACACGACGACGAGGCTCCATCCGGCGGCATGCAGGCGTTCGGCCCCTGCCCGGACCGACGGTCCCAAGGCGTGGTCCCGTACGAGGTCACGCAAGGCTGCTTCCCCGGGAGCCGCCGCGGCATAAATGCGCCGCATCGCCTCAAAGTGGGTGATGTCACCCCGTCGGTAATCGTGCCAGGCCTGTAAGGTTGCGGGCCCGCCGTAACGATCGGTGAACAACAGATAATAATCGTGAGACCAAAGGGTCCCGTCGAAATCGGTGACCAGGACCCGTCGGGATTCGGGGGTGGGAGCCAGCAAAAGTGGTGTCATGGAGTCGGGGAAGTGGCCAAAAAGAGCGAGACGAGGCGAATAGCAAAATTCTGTCAGCCGGTCGCCAGGGCCACCGCGTGCAGTCGTTCAATCCAGTCCTGGACCTGCAGGCCGTCGTGGTAAGTGGCCCCGCGGGGTATGGGTTGACGATCGCGAACCACACGGGCGAAGCACCGCAGCTCTTCCGCCAGCATGCCCGTGGGAGGAGTTGCCTCACCGGCGAGTGCCCCCCCCGCCCGAATCTCGAGCGCCAGGGGCCACTCCGCTTTGTCTCCCCAGACTTGCAGAGGACGCGGGTTGGGCTCGCACCGTGCGGACCAACCAGATCCAAACAATTCGAGCCGGTCATAACCGCGTGGTGCCATGCCGGGGGGGGTGAGATACGATGCCGTAAAGTCGGCCACCAGTCCTCCAGGGAACACCAGCCGGGCCGAGGCGAGGTCGATCTCTCCCTCCGGCGTGCGATGGTAGGCCGCGCTGTAGGACACGGGGTCGGGGGCGGACGTCGACGACGTGTGACCGGAAATCGACCGCTCTTCGTGCGCTGGCTGCGAGACGAGTGCCTGCACGCAGTACAGGTCATGCACCATGGCGGCCACCAGAGGATTCTCCCCGGGAAACTGGCGAACAATCGTTGCCGGTCGATGCCGCACCGCCTGCACATAGGCGAGCGGGCCCCGCCGCCGGACCAAGGGCAGCAACTCGGCGAACTCGCTGTTGAACAGCACGATGTGCCCCAGCATCAGCCGCGACGAACCAGGTTCTACCAGGTCCGCCAACTGCCGGGCCTCTGCCAAACTTTCGGCAATTGGTTTTTCGAGCAACACTCGCCCCCCCGACTCCAGCAACCGCCGGGTGACAGCGAGGTGCTGCGAGGTGCTGCAGGCGACCACCCACGCCTCGGGAGCCGTCTCGGCCAGCGCCTGTTCGAGGCGGAGAAAGCCCGGCACACCGGGAAGGAACGGCTGGGCGGCGGCGAGGCTCTCCTCCCGGCGGGCCACCACCGCCACGAGTTCAAACTCATCGAGCGCCGCCAGTGTGCGGGAATGCAGCAAGCCAAACCGCCCCAGCCCCACCACGCCAATGCGAATCGGCCCGGAACGGAGGGGGGAACAGGTGGGGGTTGCCGCAGCAGTCGTCTGAGAGAGTGGCGGCCCCGTCTTTGACAACGGCTGGGACATGCCCGATAACCAGTGGTCCAGAGACTAGCCGTCGGCAACGTGGTGTCGCCGGCGAGATGGTGCAGTCTGACTTCACAGCGAAGTTCCAGATCTGCCAATCAGTGTGATCTCTGCCTCAAACCGCGCCAAGTGACCTGATCACGCCCAGCGACCCACCCCCTTCCCCGGCGGTTCCGGATGCCCAGCGAGCGGCCCCTTCTGACAGATCCCCGTCTCGATCCCTTCCGTGATCTGAAGCAGCGTGGGGGTCAGCGCAGCGGCATATTCGTGGCGGAAGGGGAGAAACTGGTGGTTCGGCTGCTGGCCAGCGGTTTGGCGGTCGAAACGATCGCCTGTACTTCCGCGTTGCACGCGCGACTCGCCAGTCAGATTTCCAATGCGACCACCGTCTTGCTGCTGGAGTCTCACGAGATCTCGCAGTTGATTGGCTTTCAGTTCCATCGGGGTGTGTTGGCCTTGGGGCGGGTCCCTCCGGTCCCCGCGCTGACAGACCTGCTGAAACGGCTTCCTTCCGGCGAACCCGCACTCGCAATCGGCTGCCCCGAGCTCCGCGACCCCACCAACCTCGGAACGATTGCGCGGACGGCCCTCGCCCTCGGAGCGAAGTTGCTGCTGGTGGGAACAGACGGAGTCGATCCCTGGTCGCGGCGGGTCTTGCGCACGTCGATGGGGGCGATCTTCCAGCTCCCCGTGGTTGAAACCAACGATTGGCCCGAGGTCTTCCGACAGTTGCATGAAGCAGGATTCGAGACCATCGCTACGGTGCTGGACGCCGCGGCCGAATCTTTGCGGGAGTCTCGGTTCGGGCCCCGCCGGGCCCTGTTTCTGGGAACGGAAGATCCGGGATTGTCGGAAGAAATCGCGCGCTCGTGTCGAAGGAGAGTGACGCTGCCCATGGCTCACGGAGTCGACTCACTGAATGTGGCCGTGGCGGCCGGAATTGTGATGTATCATTCCACGGCCGATTGGCCTGCATCGGCCTCAGGAATTCTCGGGAAGCATCATGACTGAGCCCGAAGTGGTGGCCTATCACGAGGCCGGACATGCCATGGTCGCCTGGCAATTGGGGGGGCGGGTGCGGCTGGTGACGATCGATCCCGACAACGATGATGGGCCGGCTCGGGAAGGGGGCACCGAGATTCGCTGGCGACGATCGGAAGGAGAGCGGGAACTCGCCCGGAAGCTGGTGCGGGTGAGCCTCGCCGGGCCGGTGGCCGAAATGCTCTACACCGGCGATCCGTACCATCCCGGGATGGTGGCGGAATGGGCGGCCGACTGGCATGCGGCCTGGGAATCGGCGCAACTGCTGTGGCCCGACGAACGACAATGCCTCGCTTCTCTCGAACAGATCTCACTCGAACTCTACCGCCATCTGAACCAGGAGTCGCAGTGGGCGGCCCTCGCGGCCCTCGCTGACAACCTGCTGGCGCACGACACCCTCGAGCGGGATGAAATCGAAGAGATTCTGCGCGACTGGCTGTAAGGGGCGGCGCGCTTTCCATTCCAGCAACGGCCGGTCGACGAACGACTCACCTTTCCTCCCCTCCCCTCCCCTCCCCTCCCCTTACGACCCAGCCAGGGCCCCCCGCAGCGGACAATTCGCCGGCGCGGGGGCTCCCTGCCGGTATTGCTGCAACAGCAGGCGCGATTGCCGGGCCAGCATCCGGCGGACTTCGCGCCGTTCTCCCCGGATCCGGGCGATTGCCAAGGAGTCATAGGCGGTGGTCTGGTGACGCATCCAGGCAATGACGGCCGCTTCGGCCCGTTCCTCGACCGGAATCATCGTCGTGCGGGCCACCGTTCCGCTCCCGACGGGAGTGGCGTGGAGGGTGACTGCATCGGCCAGACGCTCGGCCAGTTCCGCATGCCGGGAATCAAAGGCCAGGAACTTCAACACGGCCGCCCGGAAATCTTCGACATAATCCGCCTGCTGGCGTTCTCGCCGCACCGTCGCCGATCGCTGTTTTCTGGCATACGACTCGGTCGACCGTTCGGCGGCCAGCCCAGACTGGACCTGGGCGATGGTCGCGGCTGGAGCCCAGATTCCCCGGCCAAATATCTTGCGGCCCCGGCGTTCCTGGATCACCCAAAACTCGCCCGCCGCCTTCACTCTCCGTGTCGCCCCGGCATCTCCCGGCAGCAGCAGTTCCCACCCCTCGGGAACATCCCGTACGGCCCCGGACGCATCCACCACAGTGCGCGGCCGGGGGCCGGGAGAGAAGACTTCAGATTCGGATTGAAGGCTCACGCAGCGGCTCCGGCAACGAGGCATCAGCGAGGGATGACCGGGATTTCTGTGATCTGGCCTTCCCCGCGTTTCGAGAGGGGCAGAAATTAGCGATGGCTGAACTTCGTGACGAGGGTGCCAAACGAGTTTGTCCTGTGTGCCGCATCCGGAAACGCCCCCCACAGTTGACGCCCTGGAAGCCCGGGTCGATGATCGGCGAGCAATCGGGAGGACGTGCCACCGGTTCTGAACAGAGGGGATCTGATGAGTAGCGCCGCGGTGGGAACAGTGCGACTGAGTCAACGCTGGGAATGGGCCAGCCACCAGGCGATTGGATTCCTGATGGCCCAGGCGGTCGACAATCCGCAGGTCCTCTCGCTGGCGGCCGGGTTGGTGGACCCCCTCTCCCTGCCCATCGCCGAGACCCGCCAGGCTTTCGAACACCTGTGGGCCGACCCGGTCCGGGCACGCCATGCCCTGCAATACGGCACAACGGGCGGTTCAGGCCAACTGCGGCACCGGGTGGCCGAACACTTCGCACGGTTGGAAGGGGTGGAGTTCTCGCAGTTGGGACTGCGTCCCGAGCAGTTGGTGCTGACCACCGGCTCTCAGCAACTGCTGTCGCTGGTGGGGGAGATCCTGGTGGACCCGGGAGACATCGTCCTGGTCGCGGCGCCGACCTACTTCGCCTACCTCGGCACACTGCAGGGGTTGGGGGCCCAGATCGTTCCCATCGCAACCGACGCGGGGGGCATGCGAATCGACGCCCTGGAGCAGACATTTGCCAGATTGCACCAGCAGGGAGATCTCGGGCGGGTGCGGTTTGTCTACTCGGTCAGCTACTACGAGAATCCGTCGGGGATCAGTCTGGCGGCGGAGCGGCGAGGGGAACTGGTCAGACTGGCCAGGGAGTGGTCCCGCGAGCATCGGATCTTCGTCCTCGAAGATGCCGCCTACCGGGAACTGCGTTACGACGGCCCCGAGCTGCCCAGCCTGTGGAGTTGTGATCCGTCACGTCAGCAGGTGATTTATGCCCAGACCTTCTCGAAGAGTTTCTCGCCCGGGCTGCGGGTGGGTTGCGGTATCCTTCCAGTGGAATTGGTAAGGCCGGTCTGCGACCGCAAGGGGAATGAAGACTTTGGCTCTTCGAACTTCAGCCAGCACCTGCTGACCCAGGTGTTCGAACAGGGTCTGTACCAACCGCATGTCGCGCAGGTGCAAGAGGCGTACCGAGCCAAGCGGGATGCGATGCTGGCCGCGGCCGACCGATATTTCCGCGGATTGCCCGGTGTGACCTGGGTCCGGCCCCACGGCGGGCTCTACGTCTGGATGACCTTGCCCGAGTCGACCGCCACCGGTTTCGACAGCCCGCTCTTTCAGGTGGCGGTCAAGGAGGAACAAGTGATGTACGTGCCGGGAGAGCTCTGTTACGCGGGGCCCCAGGAGGGGCGCCAGCGAAACCAGATGCGATTGTCTTATGGCGTCCAGGACCTGCCGGGAATTGACGAGGGGATGCGGCGCTTGGCGAATGCGGTCGCCAAGGTCCTGCGCTGACCCGGCCGGGCGCATCCCGCGGGAAGCCTGCGTCATTTGACTGCCGCAGGGGCGAGTTGGCTCCTGGCTCGTCACTGCGGAACCGGGCCGCCACTCGCCGGATTCTCGATCAAACGGTGGCTCAGCCATCGGCAGGACCAGTGACGCGATTGCTCGACCTCATTCACTCGGGCGGGCAGGCGTTTGCTGGATGACGGCATACCAGCCCAGTCCATCGTATTCCTGATAGCCAATGGTCTGGGCGAATGCGATGGTGTTGCCGAGATCGTCGCGGTAGGATCCCCGGGGGTTTCCCTGCGTGACGAGCGGGTAGGTCTGAAAGATTCCAACCGAGTCGCTGGCGGCCAGCACGCGCAGCCGGCGGTCGAGCAACAGGACCCGGCTGCGGCTGAATTCCTCTTCGGTCAACATGGGCTCTTCCTGGACAATCACCCGGGACTGGTTCCCCCAATCGAAGTACACTCCCAGTACGCCCAGGGGCCGTCCACGCAATTCTCCCCCCGACCGCACGGCCGCGGCATACAGGGCCACGGCCGCATTGCGGTGCAGGCCGCACGAGCGAATCTCATCGGCGACATAGTCGTTTCCACTGGCTGTGGAGAGAGTCTGTCGAAACCAGCCCTCCTGCGCCACACTGGCCCCCACACAGGCTGGATATTGCTCAGGCCGCGAACTGGCCACGATCGCCCCCGCCGAGTCCGCCAGAACCAGGTTGCTATAAACGCTGTAAAACCGGTTGATTGTCGCGAGGCGACCAGCGGCTCGGGCGACATCCCGGCTGTCGCGGGTGACGAGCGCCTGGCCGAGCGCATCATCGGTGGCCCACCACCGCACATCAGCCGTTCGCTCGTAGAGATTGCGGACAATCAACTGCACGAGAGTCTGGGCCATTTCCACCAGCCGCGTCCCCTCCAACTCCTGAATCAGCCGGTCGGTCAACTCCAGCCCGTCTTGGATCTGCTTCAGCATGACTCCCCGAAATTCCTTGCTGTTGCCCGCCGCCTGCTCGGCCAGGTTCTTGACCTCGCTGGCCACGACGGCAAAACCCCGCCCGGCATCCCCTGCCCGGGCCGCCTCGATGGTGGCGTTCAAAGCCAGCAGATTCGTCTTGCTGGCGATGCTGGCATTCGTCTGTGCGAAGTGCTGCACATGCGTGTCAAGCCTGTGCATGATCTCTCGAATGCGGCGCGGCATGGCACCCTCAGCTTTCTTCGAATACGGTCGAAGGATGCCCTTCGACATCCCAAGGTTGTCCCCCGACTTTCCGAGGCCGGGGAAATCTCTTGTAATGCACTATGCCTCATCGGAGAGGAAATGACGATCAGAAAAGCGGGATGCGGCGCGCCGCTGGAAACGATGATACCAGCCTGGGGGATGGCAGCGGTTGTGCCGGGCCCTGCTGGGGCAGCGATGATGAATCCGATGAACAGTGTGCTCACGGTGACGCTGCGGATGGTTCAGCCGTATTGGCCAGGCTGCCAGCCCACTCGCCGACAGCCTGCATCCGTTGATACCGGCAGAACAGCCGGTAGCCGCCGAAGACAGTCGGCGTTTTCCAATTGACTCGGGGCAGATGGGGCCTTATCAAAAAGAAACATGTGAAGGGTGTTTTTCGGGCACAGTTTTGGAGACAGCAGCATGGCCAAAAGTCGCAAACCCAAACGGTCCACAAAAGAGACATCGGACGAGGCGGCCTCGACTCCGAAGTTGTCTCCTCGACGGAAGGCGCGCAAGGGACCCTCCGCGGGTGGAGAGGCTGGCAGTTTGGGCTTTGATGAACCCGGCTCGCTGGTGCCCGAAGTCGCGTCGCTGGCGATCACCCGGGCGGCCGCCGCCAGTGGCTCCCTCAAGGACCTGCGCGCTGTTCGTCTGGGGATCGAAAAGCTGTTGATCCGACAGGCGGGTCCGCAGGTTCGGGGGATGGCTGCGGCGGCCTCCAGTCTGGCGGCCGAAGGAAACATCGTGGGAGTTGGAGAGACCCTCGGCGATCCTCTTAAGGGCGCAGCTCCCGGAGAGCAGTCGCTGGTCGTCTATACGGTGGAAAAGACCACTGAGGACAAGGTCAAGGGGCACCTGTCCAACGCGGGCGCGGCCACAGATGAAAGTCTTGACCGGACCCGCATGCGGGTCTACTGGTCGGGAATTGTCGAGGCCCAGGCCCACCGATTCAGTGCCAACCCGGCTCCCTGCGGAATCTCGGTGGGGCATCCGCTGGTGACGGCGGGCACGATGGGGGTGCTCGCCCGGGGGCGCAGTGGTCAAAGGCTGAATCGACTGTTTGGAATCAGCAACAACCACGTGTTCGCCAATGTGAACCGCGCCAGTGAGGGAGACCGCATTGTGCAGCCTGGGGTCGCGGACGGCGGAGGCCGCAATATCGGTGTCCTGGAACGGTACGTGCGGATTGACTTTTCTCCCAATGCGCAGAACGTGGTGGATTGCGCCTGTGCCTGGATGACCAGCTCCGCTGTCGACCGCGAGTTCGTCTATCTCGTCAATGGCGCACAGCAAAGATTTCGGGTGGCGCCTCTGACGATCCCCCCAGTCTATGGACAGCAGGTGGGGAAGTCGGGCCGGACGACCCAAGTGACACAAGGATGGATCAATGCGACCTCAGTCACGGTGAATGTGTCTTTTGGAGAAGGGGCGGTGGCCACTTTTGTGAACCAGTTTTCGATCCTGTCGGTCGACTCCCGCCGAGAGTTCAGCCAAGGGGGTGATTCCGGATCTCTCATCTGGTCCTGGAATCCTCAACGAAATCCTGTGGGGCTGCTGTTCGCGGGGGGGGCGGGGGTGACGTTCGCCAATCCCATCGATACCGTTCTGAGTGCATTGGATCTGCAGCTTTACGTTTGAGTCTGTTCCGTACGGGACTTTGCCAACACCCCGCCCACTCTGCCGAAGACCGCCATGTCGAACCCCGACGTTTTTGACGATCCCCCCCTGGGAAATCCCGGAGGCCCCGCGGCCGCGCCTCCACGCGGGGGGATCCCCCAGCCGCAGGCCCAGATTCCCCGGGCACATGCCGTGTTGTTGGCGATTCCCGGCGTTTGCGGCGTGGGAGAAATTCGTGACTCCCAAGGGGGCAAGGTCCTGGAGGCCTACATCGAACAGGCAGACACTGTCGCACGAGTTCCCCGTCAGGTCCAGGGAATTCCCGTGCAGACCCGGGTGGTTGGCAAAATCATCCCCCGCACATGAAACGCGTCGGTCACGCACCGCGGAAGCCGCTCGCCACCAGGGTCCGGAGGCTTTCGGCTACAGGCGGCGACGATGATCACGCGAGAATTGCTCCGAGGTCGCATTGCCTCCCTCGGCGAAGGACCGCGCCTCGGATGTGCTTTGCGTCGCTTTGGCGGCGTCGGGTCCGAGGTTGATCTGCACCACTAGCCCCAGGCGATGATCGTTCCCGGTGCTCCGTGCGACCGTCTCGCGCCAGCCGTACTGGTACTCTAGCCCCACAGCGTAGTACTTCGCACGGTCCCACAGCAGGTTGCACCAGGCGTGCTGAACTCGCCGGCTTTCATCCTCGACCACCGTCTCGGAAGCCAGATAGCCATACGCCGCGGTCGACAACAGCCGACTGCCGTCTTCGTTGGCGTACCAGACGTGCTCGAGGCCGACGTAGGCCCCCATCTGTCCCACGGCACGGATGTCATCGTCGGCGAGAATGATGGCCGCGGAACTGCCGCCATAGAGGTAATGGCCCAGCCCGCTCCCCGCGGCGACGCCGCCAAACAAGGCATTCGAGAGCGACGGACTACGCCAGCGCCCCATCAGGTTGACGCCATAGCCGTTCGCGTAATTGTCGGCGTAGGTGAGGTCGGAATCGATGGTGAACCTCCGATACAGACCAGCCACCTGCAGAGAACTGAAATCGGTGGGAGACCACCGCAGGCGGGAGACAAAAACCGGAAACCGGTAAAGCAGCAGGGCATCCCCCGCCTTGTAGACATCATCGAGCGAACCCTGATCCTCGATCGACACCCCCACCCGAACGGTCCGGTCCCAGAGATCCTGGTCCACCCGGATTTGGGGAATCCCCTGGAAACTCCCCTGGT
Organism: uncultured Planctomycetaceae bacterium; assembly: GCA_903861195.1. GTDB lineage: Bacteria > Planctomycetota > Planctomycetia > Planctomycetales > Planctomycetaceae > UBA10511. Next base: position 11,371 of record CAIOTJ010000594.1, read on the forward strand.
AGTCTCCGCTATTGTTCCAGACACTGGCAAATCCCAGCGGAACACTTCCCGAATCGATTGTGACTGGACTGCCCCCCATGTCCCCGAACAGCGTCGGGGCTTTCCCCACCAGGAACGTGGTGGTCCCCAGCGCGTCGAATCGCAGGTATCCATGCCTCAATGCAATCGAATCGGACCGAGGCGAGTAGAGATCGAAGTAAGCCTGGCCATCCCCGAAGTCGGCGAAATCCTTGATCTGGGAATCCAGCTCCACCTTCGCAGGCAATCGGACGAACTGCTGTTCCTCGAAGTTGTAGAAACTGAGCTGTCCCCGACGGTGGGCGTCTGCAGATCCGTCGACGGCGATCAGATCCGGACGGAAGGGCACTGTCCCGCCGTTGTAACCGGTGTCGTAGAAGAGCGTGGGCCGCAACTCAACATTCCAGCCCAGGTCGGGCCCCCCCTCTTCAGCAGACAGCGCGCTCAGACCAAATGCCTGGATGGTGGGCCGGGTCGAGACGTCAAGGCTGGTTCGATCCTGAGTAGAGCGATACATGATGGAGTTCGGGTCATCCACCCCCGGCAGACGGTCGCGTCCAAACCGACGCTGAGACAGCCAGTCCCCCACTGCTCCAGACGCTGCCGCAGCCGCGCCGTACGACCGGACCGCCGGCCCATCCACGGGAATCCAGTCTCCGGTCAGAGCCGAACGGGCGTAGGTCGTGTTGCCCAAGGTCAGGGTCGGACCAGCCGTGAACCCCGCGGCGCGGGCTCCGGGAGGGCAAAAGTTGGGATCCTCGAATCCACCTCCCGGACCAGCACCTGGTCCCGGACCAACTCCTGTCCCAGGATCTCCCGGGGCCGGCGGAACGGGTCGGTCACCCGACAAGTCGGGGTTGTCGAAGTCCGGATCCTCGAATTCATCGGTCGCCTGAACTTTGGCCCGCTCCGGTTGGACGGAGGGCCGCTTTGCGGCAGGAGCCTGCGCGGCAGCCGCCCCACAACACAGGCTGAGAACAGCGGCCAGCAAGCCCCTTACCAGCCGCGACTGGGCACCTCCCTGCTCCCCTCTTGCTTCAAGGCATGCCATCTGGCCCGGAAAACCCGAAAAAATGGATCTCATGCTGTCTTGACCCTTTTTGGCAGTCTGAACGAATGACCCGTGCCGCCCAAGGCTTGGAGTCAGAGATTCTTTGGGAAAATCCAAGGGTGCTACTCACCAAACCGTATCGGTTGGGGAGGCTTTATGGATTGAGTGTTTTTTACCGTCTATGCCATCGCTGCGGCTTCCCGGTCGCATGGAGCAACAATTCAGGCTGAACCGCTGGGTTGACAAGAGAGCTTGAGATCTCGACTTTCCCAAGCTTGCAGCACGCGTGCATCGTTTGGGTCGTCGATGAGCCGATCCATCGCAGTGCTCCCCGCGACCGCTCCGCTTCGGCTCCCGGTACCTTGCCCCCAGTCCGTCTGTCGATGAACATTCCATCCGCCGAGTGAGGCCGACAGCCGGGCTCTGCACTTCGGCGAGGCGCTGTCCACGTTTCTCGTTCCCCTGCTGGTCTTGCCGATGAATTCGTGCTCCCTCCTCTCTTCCTTTTCCCTGGGCGAACTCTCGCTGGCCAATCGTGTTGTCCTGGCCCCCCTGACGCGCAGCCGCGCGGGGCAAGACCGCGTTCCCAACCCCCTGATGGCCGAGTACTACTGCCAGCGCAGCTCGGCCGGCTTGATGATCAGCGAGGCCACCACTATTTCGCCCCAGGCGAATGGCTGGCTGGAGACCCCCGGCATCTACACCGACGCGATGACGGCGGGCTGGCGTGATGTGCTGGCCGCCGTCCATGCCCGGGGGGGCCGCATGTTCTGCCAACTCTGGCACATGGGACGGGCCTCCCACAGCAGTTTCCACGAGGGGGAGTTGCCGGTCGCGCCGTCGGCTATTCCGATTGTCGGCGACCCTATCCACACTCCTGCCGGAAAGCAGCCGCATGAAACGCCCCGTCCCCTGGAGACGCACGAGATTCCGCAGGTTGTCGAGGACTATCGCCAGGCGGCCGAGCGTGCCAGGAGCGCTGGGTTCGACGGCATCGAATTGCATGCCGCGAATGGCTACCTGATTGACCAGTTCCTGCAGTCGCGAACCAATCATCGTTCCGACCGGTATGGGGGCAGCCTCGCCAATCGCCACCGATTCCTCCAGGAA
>CAIOTJ010000595.1 GCA_903861195.1 uncultured Planctomycetaceae bacterium
CCGGTCAGCAGATCCGGATTCAACTGGTCGACGCGCAGCCTGCCTTCGGACCTATCGGGACCATGGCAGGCGAGGCAACTCTGCTGCAGAATTGGCCCGATGGAGTCCTGGAACAAAGCGACGTTGGCCTGGGGAATGGCGTCGGCAGACTTCCCGGTCTCCTTCGCTTCCTTCAGGAATCTCGACTTGACACGGCCTTGTGCTTTGGCCGCCTCCAGAGAGATCGGAGGTTCCTGGCCATCGGCGGCAAACAGAATGCCCGTGCTTCCAAGCACCAGCAGAATCGCGGCCAGTCGGGTTGTCATCGGCGGTTCTTGGTTCTCGGCCGACCGAACCGAGCCAACGCCCTGTTCAACCGCAGCCGGTAGACGTCCTGCTTCGAATGTCGCCACAACACACGTCCGCACAAGGCTTTGGGCACTCGAAGCGAAACGGAGTTGCAGATCACGTCAGATCATATCTGGATCTGCGAGGTGGCGGCAATCAACCGTGAATGACGGCACCTCGCCGATCCGGAGGTCCCACACCGGGCGCGGGACACTTCAGTGAACAGTCAACCGGCCGCGGACCGCCGGCGTTGTGCTGGCGGACTCCCGATCGCTCGGACCGCAGCCATGCGGTTGGAATCCACAGCATTTTCATCGGCAGCCAACATTTTCGCCTGAGGAACCACGCTGGCGCCAGCCGATCGGGAGCAGCCCACGAGAGTCGCAGAAAAACCAGCTCTATTTGGTCCTCTCGATGTCTGGCAGCACCCAAGTCCGGTCGAAATAGGCTTGAGTCGGGCCGTAGAGCCGGAAGTAAGAGAACCAGCCTTTGCCAGGCAGGGTCTGGATCCAGTTGCTCTTCGGTTTTCCGCTGGGAGCGGTCGGGCCGAAATAGAGGTCAACCGAGCCATCGTCGTTCTTGACGATCTTGTCCCGGGACGAACGATCGGGCTGCACTCCGGTATCGACGAAACAACGGGTCTCGTTGTCGTAGACGGTGACCGACCAGAACTGGGCGACAGGGGCATCTTTGGGAACTCTCAGGTGATAGTCGTGGCTGCCTTTGAGCCAGTTTCCGTCACGATCCTTGGCGGTTTCGAGATAGAGTTGGCCGAACCCCACGGTCCGTCCCATCATGCCGACAGAAACGCCAACCGCCTCGTAAAACCACGACGTTCGCTCGTCGAGTTGCGTGTGGTGCGGCGCTTCCTGGTTCGTCTCTTTCAGGAAGAGCGAGATTTCCCAGTGTTTGCCCGGCCAGACGGTCGCCCCTTCAAAGCGTTTTTGGTAGGCGATGGTGCGGGCCATCACCTCTCCGACGCGGGCCGCCTCTTCGAGAATCAGTTTTTGTCGCTGGGTGGGCTGGAAGGGCTTCCCCTTTTCAATCCCCAGGGGCTGCAGCATTCCCATCAGAATGCGATCACGTTCGTGGACCGGTTCTTCATTGATGATTTTTGAGAGCCCCTCCCAATAGGCGAGACCGCGAGGCTGCGTACCACTCCATTTGCGGCCATTCGGGGCGACATGGCGCGTTGGAGACGGGTTCTCCCGCTGGCTGTAGGGATAGATTTTCAGGCCATCAATGAGTGCTCGCGCTTTGGCCGCATCCGGGTCGAGCGCGCGGTGCGCAGACCAGATGTTGACTGTCGGCGAACGGAAGACGTAGTAACCTTCCGGGGCCATGTCGGAGTCATCGGGTCCGAGGATCAGATATTTGCCCCCAGCTCCTTTGTCCGGCCCGGTTTGTCCGGAGTCGGTGATCGGCCGCTGCCAAAAGTCGGTAAACCCGCCCGCTGTCGGACCGGCCGGAATCTCCAACACGAGCGGCCCGGTTTCCTTCAGGTTCGGAAACGCCATGATGTACGGGGTCGTCGCGTTCGCCGTCAGAAGTCCCAGCTTGTCCTGAAAGGTAAGGTAATCGACGTAGTCGCACTTGCCCGCTTCAAATTTTGTCAGGTGCTCGTTCTGCCACTGCTGCATCGCCATCAGAGGCAAGGCCCACAGGTAAGCCTGACAGGCTCGCTGGTAGTCGATGGTGTCGAACACCTTCTCGACCGTGGGAGCCGTCGGGTACCCACTCTCGAGTTCAAGCTTCCCGAACCTGCTTTCGACACTGCCGGTGGTCGGCAAGACCTGCGCCTGGGCCGTCGTGCATGCAAGCACGGGGATGATTGCCGTCGCGAGGACCAGCAATCGGGAGACGTTCTGCATGTGCGGCAACCTGAACTCGAAGAGCGGAGGAATCAGCAAAATCCGGTTCGACAAACAGGCTGGAAAAGCGCCTTTGCACAAGCCGGAAAGGCTTCGCTTCTACCGCGATGAGTGGATGCGGTCAAGTTGTTGTCGGGCGAACTGAAGTTCCGGTTGTTCGGGCTGAGTGGGAAGTGAACTCGGCCGAGACGATGTCGGGGGACGGAAGGGTTGAACTGCCGCCGGGCAAGCACAGCACAGTTTCCAGCCGGCACGTCATCTGATCACTCGGTCCGGGGTGCCTGCACAGCACGGGGGGACAGGTGGATCAGGCAGGAAAGAAGAGGCGTCCGAAGCCTGGGATGGGAGTCTTCCGTGGCTGACTCCGCGATCGGAAAAGAACCGATCAAAGTCGATCGATTCTCCGAGTCGATACACTGGGACTCTCCGGCCGAAGAGTCGCCCCGGCCGGAGGTGCATCAATTGGAGACGGCTTGGAGGATGACACAGCAGACTTCCTGTCGCACCGCTGAAAGCGAAAAACGGAGCCTTCCTCCAGCGTCTCGGTCGATCCCGGTCGATTGAACACGCAAGAGCGTCATTGATCGTGGCGAATCCCGCGGCATAGCGTAAACAGAGGTCCGCCTGCCCAGAGCGACTGTCCCGGGAGAGGCGCCGCTGTGTAGCGCATGCCCTCAGCGGACCACTTCACCTTGCGGGCCACCCTTTGTTGAGCACATTGCGGGCCACCCTTTGTTCGCCAGGCCCGTCTTGTGGCTTCGGATCGCTCGCGAAAAACACCCGCGTTCCACTGTCATCGCCGAGGGCCGCGCCCCTTCGCCTCATCGGATGGTGAAGCTGCTCCGCGAGCAAGAGCAGGTGGAGGTCGTCATCTGTCTCAGCCACGGCGGCCTCGATAAAGGCCAGGACGGGCGGTTTACCGACGGCGAGGACGTCCGCTTGGCGAAAGCAGTGCCTGGTATTGACGTGGTGATCGGCGGCCACACTCATACCGCGCTCGAAGAGGCCATCATCGTCAACGGCCACACGCCGGTGGTGCAGACGGGAAAGTATGGAGAGAGCCTCGGGGAACTGGTGCTCTCGCTGGACGGCGGGAAGCTGAAGGTCGAATCGTACAAGCTGCTCCCGATTGACGACACGATTGTCGGTGACCGGGCCATCGCCGATGAGATCACCAAGATCCAGAAGGCCGTCACCGAGGTCGTCTTCGCGTCGCGCGGTTACCGCATCGATCAACCGCTGGCGGTGGCGCCTCGCGATTTGCCCAACACCTTTACCGACATCGCCGCCAGCACACTCCTCGCCAACCTCGTCACCGATTCCTTTCGGAAAGCCACGACAGCCGATATCGGGCTCACCGCCAACGGGCTGATGCGCACCGGCTTGACGCGGGGGAAGTCGGGCGTGCAAACAGTCTACGATGTCTTCGCCGTGGCCCCGCTCGGCGCGGGAGTCGTCGACACCACGGCCGGCAGCACCCTTGTGACGGCTTACTTCACAGGCCGAGAGCTGAAGGGGCTGCTCGAGTTTTGCCTTGTGGATAGTCCGGCGCATCCCGGCGAGTATTTCCCACGCGCTTCCGGCCTGAGATTCCGCTACGACAAGTCTCGCCCCATGTTCGATGTCGTGACCGCCATCGAGATTGGCGACCTGGACCGCGGCTACCGCGCCATCGACATCACCGGCAAGGACCAGCGGTTGTTTAGCCTCAGCTGCCCACTTTACCTGGGCATGATCATCCTCGCCATTCCCAAGTACACGAAGGGCAAATTGACCCTGGTGCCAAAAAACAAGGACGGTGAGCCCCTCAAGTCGAAGAGCGAGGCACTCGACACCCCCCGCGGCAGCACACCCGACCTGCTGCCGCCAATGGGTACGGTGGACAAGGGGAGTGTTGCCACGGTGTCCGAGAAAGGTGCCATTCGCGAGATCAAGGAATGGCAGGCCATCATGGACTATCTGCGCAGCCTGCCGGCCAAAAACGCAGGCGAACTCCCCATCATTCCGGTCAATGAACGAGCCACAGAGGTTCGGGCGATCAAGGTGGGGTAGCCGCGCGATCAGCCCATTCTGTGCGAACCGAATCCAGGTGATCGAATGACCATCTGGCCGTTATGTATTTTCGTCGGTTGGGCGCACTGGCCGCTGACGGCTGGGCCGAGGATCCGCGCCGGAATCACGGGATCGATCGACTTCGTGATCCACAGAGCAATCGCGTGGAATGTCTAAAAATCCAGTATATTCCACGCCACAAAGACTCGACAGACGACGTGTTTCCGTCAAACCGCCTGCGTCTGACAGATGAGCTCAACACCAGTCTCACGCCCTTCCCGTCGAAGTCCGTGCGGGTGTTGTTCAGGAAAAATTCTCCACTCGATTCAATCGGCACAATCACTTCCGCTCATTTCAACGGAAATGTCTGCCGATAGAGAGAACCTGAACCGACGCGCAGGAATCGCCCCCCGCGCATTTGCTTGAGATGCATGGATGCGTCGAGATGACTTGGAGTGCCACCCGCCCAGCTCGATCGAGTCAGACGCCACCCGAACAGGGCCGGCGCTGGATCTTACGGGCACTCTGCGCATTAGTGATCTTTTGCGCACACACATGGCTTTGCCAAGCACTTGCGGACGAGACGATTTCCGAGCCGGAATCATCTCTGGGGGACATGCGAATCGATCGACTGGAAGAGTCGCTGCAGTCCGTCATCGCGGAGAATGACCGACTGGCGCAGGAAAACCGTCGGCTGGCGGAAGACATTCGGGCGCTCCAGGAACAGTCTCCGTTTCACCCGCTGGGAGAGACTGTACCAGTCGACGGATTCGACTCCCCAGGCGCGCCATCATCCAAGCAGTACAGGGTTGGTTACGACGGCGGATTCGTCATCTTTCCCGAGGATGACGACGAATCGCCTTTCTCGCTGAAAATCAACAGTCAGACCACCTTTCGGTATTCCGGTTTCCTCAGCGACGAATCCTCTTGGGTCGACAGTTCCGGAAACGTCATTCCCCTGGTCAGCAGCAGCAACTTTCTCATTCCTCGCGGGAGATTGATCCTTTCGGGGAAAGCAATCCTGCCTGAACTCTCGTATCTGCTCAATATCGATTACAACTCGGCCACCAGCAATCCCATCGGGTTTCGGGCCTACGCTTTGAATTACCGAGTGAGCCGCGCGTTCACCATCAGCGTCGGCCAGAACAAGGTTCCGGGAACGCGGGAGTGGATTGCGAGTTCATTCTTCGCACAGGAGGGGCCCGACCGCTCGATGGCGACGACGTTCTTTCGCCCCAGTCTCAGTCAGGGAGTCTGGTTCACCGGTGAACCTGCCGAAGGGCTGTACTATCATGCAATGATTTCGAATGGGTTCAATACGCTCAATCTCAGGCCCAGTCAGCTCGACAATCGCATCTGCACGTCGGGGTCCGTGTGGTGGGAGCCGTGGGGGGCGTTTGGTCCCGGATATTCCGACCTGGAGGCCCATGAACAACTTACGATCCGGACGGGCGGCAGCTATACATTTTCGATCGAGGAGGGGAGCCAGGCGAGCAACAACGCGCCGGAGAATTCCTCGGTGCGGCTGTCGGACGGCACTTTGATCACCCAGTTGGGGGCGTTCGCCCCCGGGGTGACGCTGCAACAGTTCCATATTTCGCTGGCCGCGATCGACCTCGCCTTCAAGTATCGCGGGTTGAGTCTGTCGACGGAGGGATACTTCCAGGATCTGTCGGCGCTCAAGGGGAACGGACCGCTGCCGCTGAATTCGACGCACGCCTATGGCGGCTCGTTGCAGGGAGGGTATTTCATCGTTCCCCAGGAAGTCGAGTGGTATGGCCGCACATCGTATGTCACGGGCCGGTATGGCACCGGGTCAGAGTACGCCAGCGGCTTCAACTGGTTCATCATTCCGGGGAAAAACAACCTGCGATTTACCGCGGACGCCGCCTGGCTCGAGAATTCTCCCGCCGACCAGAACCGCACCGGTCTGGTGGCGGGGCAAACGGGTTTATTGCTTCGCACGCAGATCACCGCGTCGTTCTAAACGGGCTGCTGACAGCACGCCGATCGTTGATTGCCTCTCACTTCCTGCCGAGAGCAAGAACCTGGCAGCGTGCGGACAATTCCATCAAGACAATCAATCCCATCGATGCGAAGCAGCTCCCACGGGGGGCGTCACCATTTGCCGGTGGCTTGACCCTGCTTCCATTGCGGAACTAAACTCCCTCGAGACAGTCGATCATCTCAGGTCCTTTGTGATTCGCGAGTGATGCGACCAGTCGCAAGCGGCTGTCCCGTTCCCGGAGTCCAATTCTGGAAACCCGGGGACCGTCGCCTCCCGTCACCGAGAGTTATCGCTGTCGGGCGCGTGGTTCCGCTTGTAACTTTTCCTCGAAAACGCCGCGAGACTGTGGTCGACAGAACGCTTGAACGTCGCGACGTTTTGACACTCATTTTGGAGAGCTTCATGAATTTGTCGAGTCTATTGTTTCGCTCGTTCATAACGGTGTCGTTTGGCGCCGTGATGGGCTACAGCGCCGGGTCGACACAGGCGGTCAAGCCGGTCGAAACGAAAATCGCGGTGGATCTTCCGGCCACGTCGCTGCCGACATTGCAGTCGTGCGACTCAATCAGCCAATCGTGCTGTTCCGAGACGCTCAGCAGAACCGATCAATTGGCGCTGTTGACTCACAATGCTGCGGTCGCGCAGAACGCGAAGCAAACCGGCAAGAAGCCGAACTTCGTGTTCCTCTGGGGCGACGACATCGGCGTTCACAACATCAGTGCCTACAACCACGGGATCATGGGGTACCGCACCCCGAACATCGACCGGATCGCGAAAGAGGGGGCGCTGTTCACCGATTCCTACGCGCAACAGAGCTGTACCGCCGGACGCGCCTCGTTCATTCTTGGCCAGCATCCGTTCCGAACCGGGTTGCTCACCATCGGCATGCCGGGGAGCGAGCACGGCATTCCCGACTGGACACCGACGATTGCCGACCTGCTGAAGGAACAGGGATACGCAACGGGTCAATTTGGCAAGAATCACTTGGGTGACCGCGACAAGCATCTGCCGACCGCGCATGGATTCGACGAGTTCTTCGGCAACCTCTACCACCTGAACGCGGAAGAGGAACCAGAAACCTACTACTACCCGAAAGATCCCGAATTCAAAAAGAATTTCGGTCCTCGCGGAGTGCTGCACTGCTACGCCGATGGCCGGATTGAAGACACCGGGCCGCTGACTCGCAAGCGGATGGAAACGATCGACGAAGAGGTCCACAAATTCGCGATGGACTTCGTCGATCGCAACGTGAAGGCGCAGAAACCCTTCTTTCTGTGGTACAACAGCACCCGCATGCACGTTTGGACCCGTCTGAAAAAGGAGTCGGAAGGGAAAACTGGCATCGGCCTCTACCCGGACGGCATGGTGGAGCACGATGGGTTTGTCGGCGCGGTTTTGAAGAAGCTCGACGACCTCGGCATCGCCGACAACACGGTCGTCGTGTACAGCACCGACAACGGCGCGGAAACCGGCTCCTGGCCGGACGGCGGCACAACGCCGTTTCATGGCGAGAAGGGAACGACTTGGGAAGGCGGATTCCGGATTCCCCTGTTGGTTCGGTGGCCGGGCGTCATCAAGCCCGGGACTGTGGACAACAACATCATCTCGCAAGAAGACTGGATGCCCACGGTGTTGGCGGCGGCTGGCGACCCAGACGTGGTTGACAAGCTGAAAAAGGGGCACAAGGCGAACGGGAAGACCTTTAAGGTTCACGCCGACGGATACAACTTCCTGCCCTACTTCAAGGGAGAGGAGAAGGAAAGTCCGCGCAAGGAAATCTACTACTTCGCGGCGGGTGGCGAGTTGAACGCCCTCCGGGTGCGCGACTGGAAGATCCATTTCGCCGTGCAGAGAGGGAACATCGCCACAGGGATCCGCGAGGTTCCCGGTTGGCCGATGATCATCAACCTGCGGGCCGATCCCTATGAAAAGGCGCCGCACGAAGGCGAAATGGGGTACCTGCGGTGGTACGCCGACAACCTCTGGACCTTTGTGCCTGCTCAGGCGTTCATCAGGAAGTTTCTGATGACGATTCCCGAGTATCCCTTCCAGCAGGGAAGCAGCCTCAACGCGGCGGGGATCAACTACCAGACGCTGAAGGCGGCCGAGGTGTTGAAGATGCTGGAAACACTCTCTTCGCCGAAGAATTAGTCTCGTCGCGGCCATTCTCGAGAGGCGTCTGCATGCCAGGCGCCTCTCTTTTTTTGTATCCATGCCCCACCGACTTGTGCGTCAGAGCGGGTTCAAGATTCCGTGCATTCAACTCTGCCGATTGTACGAACGCTGACGAAGATCACTCATCTTCTGGTCGTTCCGTAAGCAAGTTGACCGCTTCTTCGTGTATGGGATCTGCTGGTTGGTCCGATAAGTCTCCCCGAATGTCGAATTCGAGACGGTAATCTCGGTGCCGACGCAATGGACTGCGTTGTTTTTTCGAGTGGTTTGACCCATCGACACGACCCACGGAAGGATCCGACGATGATCAGGAGATTCATTGGAACCGCATTGCTGGCCGGTGCGACATTAATCTGCGGCACCGAAGCCCGGGCTCAGATTGACCCTGATACCATTCCCACCGACGAATTCCCGGACTTGGTGCCCAACGAGCCGATGGACGCGGTTTCCACGGCCCCTTCGACCTCCGCAGACCCTGCTTTCTCCGAGGCCGCTGCCTCCTCCGGGGCCGCCGTGCCGGCCGACGACTGCTGGGATCTCTGGACCAGTCCGACGCTCACCGGCGACTGGCTGGGGCTCCGCACGAGCCTCAAGGAATCCGGAATTCGGTTCGCGGGACGCGAAACGCAGTTTTTCTTCGGGGTGGACGGC
>CAIOTJ010000596.1 GCA_903861195.1 uncultured Planctomycetaceae bacterium
GGCAAGACCGTCTGGGGAGGCAACATGCGCGGTCCGGGTTCGGGATCGGCGGCTATTGTCTATGCCGACGGCCGGCTGTACTTCCGCTACCAGAACGGGCTGATCGCCCTCATCGACTCGGCCACCGACGGCTACCAGGTGAAGGGAACCTTCACCCTTCCCAAAGCCGACGGCCCCAGTTGGTCGCATCCGGTGGTCATTGGCGGCCGGCTGTATCTGCGCGAGCAGGATACGCTGTTCGTGTATGATGTGAAGGCGAAGTAGCCAGGACGTCGCCGCGTGAGTCGTTCGGGATTGGAAGTCCCCACTTCATCACCGGCGGAGACATCACCGGCGGAGACATCAACGGCTCCATCGCGGACCGGCCTCCTTGGGCACCGTTCCCTGAAGGGGAACTCTTCGATAGCCCAGGGTTCGTGCGCAGCACTACCCTGGGTTGCGATCCCAAAGCTCGACTCATCCCTGAAGGGGATGGCTTCAAGCGTGCCGTTGGTATGACACCCGGGCCGAAATCGACTTGCCGCACCGGTTGCAGAAACCGACAACTCAACCGGATTCCGTGAAACCTGCGTGAAGCGAACCCCCTCAGGGTTCAGTCTTAATTTGGGTGTCCCCTACCCAGGGTAGCCGCTGCGCGGCGAACCCTGGGCTATCGAAAAATGTCCCTTCAGGACATGATTGGGATCGATGTTGTGTTCGGGAGGAGGGCGGAAAGTCTGTTGTGACTGACGGAGCTGTTGAGGCCCCGCTGGGGTTGACATGATCGGCAGCTGACGTGCTCTTTGGACAAGTCAAACCGAATGTTCCGAATTGAAGGCCATTGATTTCGGATTTCGGCCCGAGCCCTGACTTGCTGCTACCGCTGACGACTGAATGTGCTAGATTTTGGAGAGCCACCACCCAGATTACGGAACGCACAGATGGCAACCGATGCCGTGCCCAAGATGACCGTTGCGCAATACCTCGCTTTTGAGCGCGCGGAGCCTGTACGTCACGAATTTTTCATGGGTGAAGTGTTTGCCATGTCGGGGGCTTCAGTTGCCCATAACCGCATCATGGTCAATTTCGTCAATCAGCTGAGTTCCGCGTTGGGAACGGGTCCCTGCGAGGTACTGGGACCAGAAATGCGGCTGCGAGTGTCGGAGACAGGTCTCTACACCTATCCCGATCTTTTGGTCGCCTGCGCCCCGCTGGAATTTGATGACACGCTGCGGGACACCCTGCTGAATCCTCGGGTCATCTTCGAGATTCTGTCGCCGTCCACCGAGTCGTACGACCGCGGGACCAAGTTCGCCCACTATCGGTCGCTCCCCTCTCTCCAGGAGTATGTGCTGGTCTCGCAGGACCAACCCCTCATCGAACGCTGCATTCGGCTCCCCCAGGGAACCTGGGAATTGCGAGAGTTTCGCGGGCTGGAGACCCAATTCGAACTGACAGCCGTGCCGTTCCAGGCCCCCCTGTCGCTGCTGTATCACCGGGTCGAGTTCCCGCCACTGGGGCTGCGACTGATCGACCGCGAAACCGACCCGCGCTGACAGGATTGTGGGCGCCCGACCGCAGTCATCCATTTCGCACTGCGCCCCACCCACATCCTGATCACCCTCTGATCACCCTCTGATAGCGTCCGCCTACGCCACCGCCACGGCGAACTCAACCGTCGCCACCGTCTTCCCCTCGACCGTCAGCTTGCCCGTGCAGAAATACGCTGGCCCGGCCCGCTCGACAATCTCCACTGCCGCCACCACGGTGTCTCCCGGGCGGACCATCTGGCGGAATTTGACGTTGTTCAGCCGGGTCGCCACCGGCACCTTGCCCTCCGGCACCTCCCCTTCCCCGCGATGGGCAATCAACAGCGCTCCCGACTGCAGGGCGATCTCGCACAACAGCACCCCGGGAAACACCGGCTGCCCCGGGTAGTGCCCGCGGAAGACCGGCAGATCGGCGGCAATCAGCTTGCGGGTCACAATCCTCGATTCTTCCACCGCATCGGCCGTGTCGATCCATAGAAACGGATCGCGGTGGGGAATGAGGGCCAGCACCTGGTCGTGCGAGAGAGCAGTCACGCGGGATTCCCTGGAAAGGAGGGTCGTGGCGAGGGGGAGAACCGCAACCCACTCAGGCCATCGCGTGCAGTTGCTTGTCGACGTCGTTGGCCACGATCACGCCGTAGTTCACCGCCCCCAGCCAGCCCGACATGATGATCCCCACCGAGCCGGCGTGGTACAGCCCGGAAATCTGCTGCGGCAGCTCGCGGCTCACTTTCAGCCCCTCGAACTTCGTGCCAAACGACGCCCCGTGCACGTGGCGGGTGTAGTGCTCGAAGGTCCGGGGAGTCGACGCCTCGACATGATCGACCAGCTCGCGGATGTTCGGCACATACCGCGCCAGGCAGTCGAGCGTTCCTTCGCACAGCTCGTGCTTGGCCGCCTCGTATTCCTCCGGCTCCATGCTGGCCCAGTCGGAATAATTGGCATTCGTCGATGAGACGACGAGGTAGCGGTCGGATCCGGGGCGTGTGCTGGGGTAGTAGAACGAAAAGGTCCGGCTGCTGACCTGCCGGCTGAGCATGGCGTTCACATCGAAGCCCGAGTGCTCCGAATGGAACAGCAGATCTCCCTGGTGGGGAATGCTCACCCCCGGCTTGAGAGCGATGTAGACCTGGCAGCTCGAGTTGTTGAGGCGGACCGCCTCGGTCTCTTCGACGTAGGCCTTGTCGAAGTGCTCGGGCCCCACCAGTTTGAGGATGGTGCTCTTGAGGTTGGCGTTCGAGATCAGCGTACGGCAGGCGATCCGTTTGCCGTTGACCACCACCGCGCTCACCTTGCGGTCGGGAGTCACCTCGACCTTCTCGACCAGGCTGCGGATCCGCAGGTCGACGCCGTTCTTCTCCATCTCGTCCTTCATGAGGGTAATCAGCCGGTCGGTCCCCCCTTCGAAGGTGTAGACCCCCTTGCTCATGAAGTTCGAAAAGACGATGCCATAAGTGATGGCGGGGTCTTCGAGAGTCGAGCCGTTGGCGTAGGTAATCGGCTCCATCAAGAGCCGCACCACGTCGCTGCGGCCGGGGAAGAACTCTTCGAACAGTTCGCGGGTGGTCTTGGCCTGGTCGTCGTAGAAATTCATGCCGCGGGCGGTGTCGAAAAACCGCTGCACGGTTTCGGCAGTGACCTGGAACTTCTCGATCAGAATGCGGGTGAAGTCTTCCCGGTCGAACGTGGTTTGCAGCGAGAACTGCGGATTCTCGAACCGCACCCCCTTGAGCTGGACGATGGAATCGGCGACTTCCTTCGTCCAGTACTTCCGGCACGACTTGATCATGCCGATGGGAAAGCCGTGCAGCGAGATGTCGAAGATATGCCCGTTCTGGCGTTTGAACCAGGTGGCCATTCCCCCCAGTTGATAGTGGTGTTCAAGCAGCAGCACCGAGTGCCCGGCGCGGGCCAGGATGTTGGCCGACGTGAGCCCAGCCAGCCCACTGCCAATCACCACCACATCGTACGAATCACGGGTTCCTTTGAGGAAATCCTTGGCCATGCTCTCAACTTTCAGGGGACGGGAAGAGTGAGAGAGTTTAGTTCCCCAGGGACAGCGAAAAAAGGCAGCCGTTCGATTCGGGACCGCCCCGCGTCCCCCTTGACTTTGCAGTTGAAAGCAAGGCATCGCGACCACTGCGGATCCAACACGGGATACCGCTGGTGCACGCCCGAAAGAGCTCACAGGGGAGCTCACGGGAGAGCTCACAGCGGTGAAATCTGGAAGAAGCTCACCCTCCTGCGGTTCCGGGATGAATTCACCGGGCCAACGGACACTCGCCCTCGACTCACCGCTGGCGCGGAGACTCCTCGCGTCGATGCCCGGTCTCCGTGCGCCGATTCGTGAGGTTCAAGACGCAATCCGGTCCCGTCGCAGCGTCTCTTGAACAAGATACGATTCACACGAGCAGAAACGCCCAGTAGGCACCCATGGCCAAAAAGGTCACGATCACCACCAGAATCTGGAACCAGCTCACCGTCTCACTTTGGTGTGCCGTGGCGAAGTACTCACGCAACTTGTCATAACCCCGCAGACGAAAGTAGAGACTGGCCAAAAGGGTTACCCCCACCGAGACCGCCCGCTGGCCCGGTCCCAGGGGGCGGGGCCTGCCGAACATCGTGACCAACTGGAACCAGCTGCAAAAGAACACCAGCGCACTGACAATGGCCTCGGTCGGCTGAGTGCTCGGTCCCGTGCTCCCCGGGAGGACTGCCTCGACGAGTTTCCGACGGAACCGGCTGCGAACAAAGCTGGCCCCGGCGACCACCGCCGAGACACACGCGCTGGCGGCCGCCGGATAGAAAAACTTCGGCTGGCGAGCTTCTGTCCCGTACACCACAAGGAACAGGGCGATGACGAGGCAGACGGCGCTCAAGGTGACCGCGAACAATGGCTCTGGCAGCAACCACAAGGTGGCCCTGACCCAGGCCGGTTCTCGCAGACGAATGCGCCATTCGTTCTGGTCAGCTTGCTCGTCTTCCCCGTCAGTCCACTCGTTGACCATCGCCTCGCGGCCTCAGGTAAAAATATTCATCGAGAGGGGATACCTCCAGACCACCCCGTCATTCGCCTTCACCGCCCCCACCAGCGGGAAGATCACACCCAGCAGCAGCAGGCCCAACAGCAGGGGAATGCCAATCAGGAAGAAAAACAGAAACAGACAACACGTCCCGTAGATCAACTCACTGACAATCCAGTTGGCCACGACCTTGCCGTGGGCGTCGATTTCGGGCGATTCGTGCTTCTTCCACTGCCAGAGCACGATCGGCAAGACCAGCCCTCCCAGGGGAACGACATACCCGGCGAACTGCGACAGGTGAATCAACAGGGCCCACTGCCGCAGTTCACGCTCCTGGTCTGATTCCTGCTCGTCCAGCTCGTCCCCTGGTTCTTCATCCCTCTGTAACAGTTCGGCCGGCCCCCGCTCGTCTGCCTCGTCGAACTCGACCTGTGTCGGGCGGGGAGAACCCGCCGGTCTCAGCAGCCGCGACTTGGCCAGCGCGTATTCTTCGTCATCCATCGCTCCCGTTTCATGCAGGGCATTGAGCTTGCGCAATTCCTCAACCAGGTCCATGGCTCTCCCCCCAATCGACAGATCTGCCGGTCTCCAGCGGCACCACGATACCAAACTTCGACCAGCCCCTTCACCCCTGTGCGGCCTCACAGAACGGGAATGCCGTTGGACTGGGGACGGAAACTACACGGGATCACCGACCGGGCTGGGTTCAGGCAACCACCGGTTCTCGCTGCGGCGAAGCCTGCCTGCCGCGCGACGATCGGGGAAATGGGGGGAACATCGCGGGCGGGCCGAACCAACCGAAAGGTTCCGGAAATCCACCGGGTGGCCCCCGCTGTTCAACGATCGGTGGCTTCGACCGATCGGAGACGATTGTTGAGCGACTCCCAGGCCGTTCGCAATGCCTCATTGGCCGGGTCAATGTCGAGGCGGACACGGGCGAGCGCCAACGGCGCTTCGACAAACGACTGCCGCAGGGCGGGGTCCAGACACGACGCGGGGAGATCGAGAATCCAATTCGCCAATTGAATCTGGTCGAGCAACCGCGGCGAGTTGTCTTTTTCGGCGCCGTGCAGTTCCGACAGCAACTCCTCGGCACGCTTCAGCAACTCGGCAATCTTCTCAAGCCGACCTGTCGAGACCATGTTCGTCAGACGCCATCGCAGCAGATTGAATTCCATGCGGCGGAACTGGGAGATATAGCCTGGTCGCAACTGCAAGTTGGCTTGCGCGGCAGAGAACAATTCCTCAAAGCTGGCCTCCGAACCCGCGAAGTCTCCCAGGGAGTTGCGAAGTTGGCCTTGCAACGACAGCATGGCGAACTTCCCTCCCAACGCGAGGCTGTCTGGTGATTGGACTTGGTGGAGGACCCTCTGCCGGACCAGGGACGTATCCGCGAGGGCCAGGGCCGGCAGCCGATGCCCCTGTCTCCAGAGGGTGCTGACGACAAGAATTTCTTTTTCCACTCCCAGGGGGCGTTCGGGATCGGTGGCCCATGTGTGACTGACATCGATCAACTCGGTCAGGGTGCGAGCGGCTTCCTCCGGACGATTGAGCCGGGACGTGAGGTCCCAGCGCAGGAACAGGAACTGGGCTTGCAAATTCCGCATTTCCTGGGACTGCGTGAAGCGCCGTGCGATATTGAGAGAGAGATCGAGGTCTTCCAGGGCGGCATCCATCCGGCCAAAACGCCGTTCGGCGGTGATGCTCATGGCCCCCAACCAGTTCGCCAGGGCGACGGCCGTTTCGGCGTCGTGGGGGTTGAGCGCGTCGACCTGGCTGTGGAACATCTGGCGGACAGGGTGCAGTGTCTCCCATTGCTCCTCCGTCACAGTCGGGATCGAAGTCAGGAGTTTCAGCGTGACGGGGGTGATGAGTTTCAGTTGCTGCAGGATCTGGATCCGGGCCTGTTTTTCGGCGTCGGCAGCCAGTTGTGACTGGAACAGGGCCCCGTCGACCTTTTGCTTTTCGATCTCCAGGGCCGCCAGGGTCCGGCCCTGGATCCAGAAGTGATAGGTGATCCCCAGGCTCAAGGCGGCCAACAGCAGGGAAAACAGGGCCGCTGTGATGGCCTGGGCGGGACGACGGCGAATCCACTTGCCGAGGCGTTCCCACGTGGAATACGGGCGTGCCGCGATCGGACGCCCCTCGAGGAAGTGAACCAGGTCGGTTGTCAGTTCGGCCGCCGAGCGATACCGCTCGGCGGGACGGGCACGAAGGGACTTGGCGACGATGGTGGCGAGATCCACGGGGACTTCCGGCCGGAGTTCCGGAATCCAGGGGGGGACCTCCCAGGCCACCTGGACCAGTGTTTCGATGGGAGAGTTTCCCTGATGGGGTGGGCGGCCCGTCAATGCGGCGAAGGCCACGGCACCCAGCCCGTAGACGTCACAGGCAATCCCCGGAACTCCCAATTCGGGGACGAGACCGGTTTGTTCCGGCGCCTCAACCAGAACGGGCTGAAGTCCCTGGTGGTCGGCTGGTGGCCCAGCAACCCGGCCGAGCCCATCCACGGGGCGATGGTTTCCAACCTGTTCCAGCAGCCGGTCGCTCCGCTGGGGAAGCCCTGGCCGATGAAGCCCGGCACCGTCCATCCCCCCGAATTGGGCCGCGTCCTGGCCGAAGACCGGCTGCACCCGCACGAGCTCGAAGGAGATCTGCTGCGGATGTTTGTTCCCAAGGCCCCCGAGATCAACCAGGAAGAAGACCAGCGCCTGGGCAGCCTGGCCAAGATCGTGGCGGAATGCACCAGCATCCAGGGAGCCGCCGTGCATCTGATGCACGAGATCACCGACTGGGACTTCGCGGCGGTGTACTTCGACGCGATCGATCACTTCAGCCATGCGTTCATGAAGTATCACCCCCCCCGGCTGGAGTGGGTCTCGGAGCGCGATTTCGAGCTGTACAGCCAGGTGGTCAACGGCGGCTACTGCTACCACGACCTGATGCTGGGGCACCTGCTGCGGTTGGCTGGGCCCGAGACGACCGTGATCGTCATGAGCGATCACGGGTTTCATCCCGATCATCTCCGCCCCCGGTCGATTCCCAATGAGCCGGCCGGGCCGGCCCTCGAGCACCGCGACTTCGGCATCTTCGTCGCCAGCGGCCCGGGGATCCGGAAGGATGACCTGGTTTATGGCGCCCGACTGATCGACGTGACCCCCACGCTGCTGTCGCTGTTTGGGCTCCCCATGGGGCGCGACATGGATGGCCGAGTGCTGACATCGATCTACGAAAATCCTCACCAGACCGAATATGTCGATTCGTGGGATGACATTCCCGGTGACGACGGACGGCATCCCCCCGATCTGCAGGCCGACCCGGTCGACGCGACCGAGGCGCTGAAGCAACTGGTCGATCTGGGCTACATTGAGGATCCGGGAGAGGATGCCCGCGAGGCGGTCGACCACACGGTGCGCGAGCTGCGATACAACCTGGCCCGGTCGTACATCGATGGGGGGAAGTTGGCCGAGGGGGCCGAGTTGTTCGCCGAGCTGTGGGAGCGCTGGCCCCGGGAAAGCCGGTTTGGCGTACACCTGTTGCAGACGCAGCTCGACCAAAACCTGCCGGCCGAGGCGCGGCAGACGTTCGAACTCTTGAAGACCCGCAAGCGGGAAGCGGCGGAATGGGCGGTCGCCGAGGTGCAGGCCGAGATCGAACGGCTGCAACAGGAATTCCCCGCACAGCCGAGCGAGGAGGGGTCGCCGACACCGGCGGGGGACGAACCGGCAGCCGAGCCCGCATTGCCCCGGGGGGCGGCCGGCGTCGCGCCCGAAATGGATGTGGATGGTGACGGACCAGCCGCCCACGGGACGGAGGCGAAGGAACCGATCGATTGGAAGAAGGTTCCCGAAGGGCGGATGCGGCAATTGCGGAAGACCCGCCGGGTGATGGGAACGAACCGCGAGGCCATGGCCTTCCTCGAGGGAAGCGTGCTGCATGCCGAGGGACGGATCGACGAGGCCCTGGCCCGCATGCGCGAGGCCTTGGGGGTGCAGTTGCGCAACCGGCCGGCGCTCTTGTTGAAGATGGGTGAGATCGAGCTGAACCACCGACACTGGGATGCGGCGGCCGGACATTACCGGGCGGCGTTGGAACTCGACCCGTTGAGTGCCGGGGCCCACCTGGGACTGGCCCGCGTGGCCAGTCACCGGGGAGACTGGCAGACCGCCGCCCGCGAGGCCCAGACGTGCATTGGTCAGTTCTTCCACAATCCCCGGGCCCACTACCTGGTGGGAACCGCCCTCGGCCGTCTGGGAAAGACCGAAGACGCGATCGAATCGCTGAAGCAGGCGTTGACGATCTCGCCGTTGTATTCGTCGGCCCATCGGGAGTTGGCGCGGCTCTACCGCAAGACGGGACAGGCCGAGCTGGCGACCCGGCATCGCGAGCTGGCCCGGGAAGCCCGGCGGTGGCAATCGGTCACTCCCGCGGCCCTGGCCGATCAGGGGGTGCATCCGCAGGAAGTGCGGGAGGTGTTCGAGGCGAACGAGTTGCCTGGCGGAGCCAAGCCAGGCAAAGTGAATCTGCCGCCACGCGATCAGACCGTGATGGTGGTGACGGGTCTGCCGCGGTCGGGAACGTCGATGATGATGCAGATGCTGCAGGCGGGGGGAATCCCGGTCTTCGTCGACGAGCATCGGCCGGCCGACGAGAGCAATCCGCGGGGTTACCTCGAGCACGAACGGGCCCGGAAGCTGGCGACCGACCAGAAGTGGCTGGGGGAGGCGCAGGGTCAGGCGGTCAAGATTGTGGCCCAGCTCTTGCCGCACCTGCCGCAGAACTACAAGTACCGGCTGGTAATGATGCACCGTCCGCTGCAAGAGATCATTTCGTCGCAGAAGAAACTGCTGGCGCGGCTGGGGAAAGAAGGGGGGCAGATCGCCGACGAGGCGCTGCAGAAGACCTACCGGCAGCAGGTGCGGCAGGTGCGGGCGCTGCTCAGTCACTACCAGAAAAAGGAAGTGCTGGATGTGATGGATGTGAAGTACCACCACGTGCTGCGGGACCCGCAGGGAGTGGCCCGCGAGCTGGCGGCCTTCCTGGGAGAGGGCTTCGACGCCGACAAGGCCGCCTGGGCGGTCGACCCAACGCTGAGGCACGAAAAGTACTGATGCCTCGCTCCGTACGATAGTTTTTCAACCTGTCGGTCAATCGACGAGGTCATCGCGAGAAAAGCGGAACGTCGTCGCGCTGTGGGCCGCGTCGTGGGACACTCGGGCGTTCGACAAATTGGAAAATTCGTCGTACGGACCGGGGGCGTCTGCCCCGCCGTACGATAGGTTTTCAACCTGTCGGTCAATCGAC
>CAIOTJ010000597.1 GCA_903861195.1 uncultured Planctomycetaceae bacterium
CAATTCGAACCTGTCATTCGTGGGGGGAAACCCGGCCGGCACCTATTACCTGCTGGGGCCGGTGACCTACACGCCGTCGAAATTCACCGCGACGAACTTCTCCACGACCGCACCAGCCGCGGTGGCCCCCAACGTGCGGGCCACGCTGGTGGGTTCGGCGCTGACCCTGGCCGCCACGAACAACCGGAATCCCAACTTCACGGTCACCCGCTCGGGAACACGGGTGGTGATCACCGGTTTGAATGGAACCACCATCAGCTATGGCACCTCCACGGCGACCTCGCAGTCCATCCTGCTGAATTCCGCCGCGAGCCTGACCCTCAACCTGGGAACCGGCAGCAGTACGGTGCTGGTTGACGGGTTGGCGCTGACGGGGAATCTGACGATCAACGGAGCCGCCTCGGGCCGGTCGGTGATTGATATCAACGCGAACTCCCGGGTGACGACGATTGGCGGTTCGATTATCGCCAATCTGGGGAACACCGAGAGCACGTTGAACATCTACAGTGCCGGGACCACCAGCAACATCCTCACCGTGACGGGCTCGGTGCAGGTCACCGGTTCGGGAGATGCGAAGCAGCAGGTCAATCTGGCCGGTCCCCTCGGAAGCAACGCCCTGCTGGCCCCGTTGAACATCAAGGGGAATGTGGCGGTGACCGACACGGGGAATGGCGCGGCGGGACTGCACATCGACGCGGGAGTGGCGATCACCGGGAATGTGGTGTTCGACAACAGCCTGAACACGCTGGGGGGCAGCAAATTTGAATTGCTGTCGAACTCAAACCAATATGGGGTCACGTCGGTGGGAGGGCTGGTGAACGTCAAGACATCGGCGTCCCCGTATGTGGGGGATGTGGTGGAACTGGCCGGCGTCGGGGACACTCCGTTGACGGTCACCACGACGACTACAGTGACCACGGGACTGGGTCCCGACCGGCTGATTCTGACCCGCCTCTGGGCGAAGGGAACCACCTCGATCGACATGGGAAGCAGTGTTCCCTTCCAGTTCGATCAGGCCGACGTCAATGGGTCCCGGTTCGACTCCAGCTTCGGGCTCACCAGCGCGGGGGTCAATGCCCTGCTCAACCTGGGGACCCGGCGTCTCGACCGGTTCGGCAACACCCTCGCGGGGACGTCGTTCAACAAGACGTTCAGCGCCCTGATGGCGGGGGGGAACTCGGTCATCAACACGTCCTTCGCCGGGGCCCTGCAGACCATGGTCACCTTTGCATCGAACATCACCCTCACGGGGGGAACCCCGGCCGGGGTGATGAATTACTACCGCGGGACCGTCAGCTTCAATTCGTCGCTGGTCAAAACGACCAACTTCACGCTGCAGGATCTGACGGTCTGAGCGGACCCCAGACTCTGCCGTCCAGCGGGGGACACCCTCGCGAGGCACACGCACCGGGTTGCCGTCGACAGACTGTCGCGGCAACCCGGTTTCGTTCTGGGGACGCGCCCCGAGGGGTCGGTGGTTCGGGAACCAGCGGAGCAGCCCACTCCCTCGGTGGTTGGGAACCGGTCCCGGGCATTGGCCCGTTACAAATCGGCTGGGCTCAATACCCGGCGGGGTAGGGCATGACGGTTGGCAGGTCATCGGGAACCCCCATCCCGGTCACTTCGGTTCCCGGGTAATGCACGATGCCATGCGTGCGGCCCATGATCCAGCCGTCGGTGTCGGCCACAAGGATTTTCTCGGCGATGGGGCGGCCCCAGATGTCGCGGACCTCGGCGATCGGGTCTCCCTTGCGGACCACGTCGCCCGGCTCCACGAGGTGCCGCACGACGCAGGGGACACTCACCCGGGGGGTCCCGCGGCGGCGGCAGGGATAGCCCGGCTGGACCACCTTGATGCCGGTGATCGGTTCGTACTCCCCCTCCAGCATCCCGGCCCATTTCAGCACGTTGGTCAATCCGGTGACGCACGCCTTCACGATGTGCGGATCGGGCATGTGTCCGGTTCCCAGTTCCATGGTCAGGCCGGGAATGCGGGCGATGTTCACGGCGGCCCCGGTGGTCGAGCGGTGCAGCTTGTCGTCGAAATAGGCGGCGCAGCCCATCTCGTTCAGCACGCTGTGCCCGTACGCCTCGCACATCTCGCCCAGCTTCCGGTCGAGCTCGTGCGCTTCCGCCCGGGCCGCCTTGACCTGCGCGGCGGTCCCCTGGTCGCGGTAATAGACCCGGTCGCGGTAGATCATCGAGACCGAGCCGGTCCAAGTATTGTGCAAATCAATCCAGTAATTCGCCGATTGGCGCAGTTCGTCAAACAGCCGCCCGTAGGCCTGCTCGAGCACCGAAGGAGGATCGAGATCGGGGTCCTGGAGGTCGCGGGTCCGACCGTCGGGAAACAGCCGGTTGGGATCACCGGAATGGTAATATGCCTCCCGCTTCATGGTCCGCAAGCCGGCCGGATTCAACGCGGGAATGCAGACAATCGTCCCCTTCAGCCGGCGGACGAGCTCGCGGTTCAGCAGGAGATGCAGCACCTGCAAACCGGCATGCTCGTTGCCGTGGATTCCCGCCGTCAGCCAGAAGACCTTTCCCCGGGGATTTCCCTGGGCGATGATCACGGGGAGACGGTCCAGGCCGCCGGTTGGATGTTCCACCAGATCCCAGGTGCCGTACGCCAGTTTGCCCGCGGAAGAGCGGGCGGTCCCCAGTTGCAGCTTCATGGTCGAACGGGGCCCCTCAGGGGCGGAAGAGAAAACGGCGGGTGTGGCCGAAGTCTAGCGCAACTCGCCCGAGACGGCCAGCGCCAGCCCCCTGCCCACCCCTCCCGCCGATCCACTCCGGTGGCCGGCCCTGGCCATGGGACGGAGGGAGACAAGCTGCTGCCCACGGCCCCCCCGCGCCCGGCAGCGTCGCCGAGCTATTCCCCATCGAGGGGATGAATCGGCCGGCGGACCCGCCGCCAGGGGAAACTGGCCAGGTGACTGCTGCACGGCCCCGGAGTCTCCACGGTGAAATGAGCCCGCAGGATGGGGTCGTAGACGCGGCGATGGGCGACGGCCGCCTTCACGGCAATGAGCCGCGCCTGCTCGGGCACAATCCCCTGGCTGCGCCATTGGCCCAGGTCGAACGGCGGAGTCTTGTGACTGGTGATCAACACCCGGATCCCCGCCCCCCCTTCCGGCAGACTGGGGCCATGCACCCGCCGGACCACCCGCACCACCGCGCACGGACCCATGTCCCACGAATCGCCCGCCATCGATGCGAGATGACTGTTTCGGTCCTCCAGCTCAAACCGACCCGGTCCGCGCGACAGCAGTTGCACTTCGAGATCGATGGGCCCGCCGCTCAACTGGCTCCCCCGCCCCCCCAGCGAGAGCACGCACCGCCCCCCCAACGCCACCCCCTGCAGGCGATCCACCGCCCGGGCATCGTCAATCGCCACCACCGCGTTGTCGAAGCCATGGTCGATCAGGGCCCCCAACAGCACCGTCCCATCCCCCGGCGCACCCCCTCCAATATTGTCGGAGGGTTCCGCCAGAATCACCGGCCCCGTCGCCACGCCCCCCGGCGGAAGCTCGCCCCGTTCAATCCGCCCCAAGACCGCTTCCAGCGATTCCTCGCGCACATTCCCCTCGGCCCGCTTTTGCCAGGCGAGGTCGCACAGTTCCTGCAGCGCCTGGCGGGCGGGAGCGGAATCTCCCGTTACCACCAGGGTGAAGCTCACGCCGGTCTCGGGCAAATCGGCGAACGAAAACCCTCCGAAGACATTCACCGCCAACACCCCGGGGACGGTCCGCTCGATCTCGCGGGCCCGTGCTTCGAGCGACCGCATCGGCTCAAACGCGGTGCCGGTTCCCGTGGGGGGCCACATCACCGCCGGCTGACCCCACAGCGTCTGCACGGCGGTTCCCCGCTCGAGAATGTCGGCCAACAGCCGGGCCCCATCGCGGGCCGCCTCACAGGCGTCGGCATGCGGGTTTTGCCGGTAGGCCACGAACGCCTGCGTCGACTCGGCGAACCGTCGCGAGATGTTCCCGTGCAGGTCCAGCACCCCGCCGATCGG
>CAIOTJ010000598.1 GCA_903861195.1 uncultured Planctomycetaceae bacterium
TAGCCGGGGGTCGAGCGCAGCGACCACCCCCGGTGGCGCCCCCCACACCGCCTGCACCCCGAAGGCGGTGCCAGACAGCGTGCATCACTGGATGCAGTGTGGACAATTCTCACCAATCGGCCCACCAGCCATCGTGTGAGTCCGTGTGCTTGAGTGTCAGCTTGAGGCTCCCAAATAATCCCCGGACCGGCGGTTGGCTTCGTGTCGCGCCGGGTGATTCGAGTTGGCGAACCTCTTCTCGGCTGATAAGACCCACACACCGGTAGTATGCCCATGGATTATGGGTATGTGTAGCTGTCCCCTTTTACGTCCCCGGTTCAGGTCTTGCGAGTGTGATTCGGTTTCACGTCAGCCGCTGCGAAGACTTCGACATTCCAAAGGTCGTGTTGAGACCACCGCAAGCCCGACCAGGCACGAATGAATCGTTCACTCGAGAAACCAATGATTGCGTAAAACAAAAGGTAAAGCACGGTTTCGAGGGTCTCTTCAATCAATTCGTCCGGCGTAGAACGCGCAAAACGAAATTCTCTTTCGACTCTTTCGCGGGCATCTCGACTGCTTTTCCGATCCTCAATCAGATTCCAGCAACTGACAGCCAACACCCCATACACAATCGTAATCGCAACCGACGCCAAAACAGGAAGACGCAGATTCAGCGTGCTGACCGAATCCGGGGGAACATCACCCGACATCGGCACAGGAGTTTTGACGGGCGGTCCGCCGTGCGATGATGATGCATGTGGCGAAGATTCCGGCTGGCTCGTCTCACCAACCCCTCGACTTTGACCGGCTTCCTGCTCCAGGCTTTGTCCGACCTCGAGGGCGGCCAAATGCGAACGGGGGGGCGTATCCACGACCACGTTCTCCGCACCGCACTGCATACACGGCAGAATTTGATCGCGAAAGGTATTGCGAACGGCAACCGAATGGCCACACTTTTGACAGATGAACCATGCCATGAAGCCTTCTCCTGGAATACAAACTGACTGCACACGCGCGGGATCTCTGGTGGATCGATCCCCAGTTGTAACATACTCGCAATTCGTTTTGCGCCTGCCACGCCCCGTCCGCAACAGCCGTGCGAGCTACGTCCCCGTGAGCATCTCCCGTGCAATCTCCCCTCAAAGCCGGTTCCCAATCCGTCCGCCCGATTGCTAGAATCCCGAACATGCCGCCGCCGGGGCCGGGAAACCGATTTGTTCCTGCCATTTCCGGGGACGAACTCGCAAGGTTCGACGGCCTTTTGGTGATTTGCACTGGCGGGCACGACCCCGGTCACTCCATCTCATGTCCAACCCGTTCTTCGAACACCCCATTCTCAACTCCCCCTACGCGTTCCCCCGCCGGCACTGGGAACTCGACGCCGAGGGGCAGCCCACGCAGCGCATTCTCGACTCGCGCCGCCGGGCCTCTTTCATTTCCCCCATCCCCAAACCCAAAAAACGCCGCACCGCCGACCAGCCGGTCCAGGCGACAATACAATTCACCGACGAGGCGGGGGTTTCGACCCAGGACCAGCAATACGAATCCACCGCCATCATCAACGAGGTACGCCGGCTGGTCGACGACTGGCGGACCATTCCCCACCCGGCCCAGTGGCGCGTCACCCCCGAGACCGCCCGCCTGCTCACCCATTGGCGCACGCACGAGTTCACCGGCGTCCGCCCCTTCTTCTGCCAGACCGAGGCGGTCGAGACCGCCATCTGGCTCACCGAGGTCGCCCCCCACTCCAAAGAGGGGCGCAAACTGCTCGACCATCTCGAGACCGTCCGCCAGAACCACAACCCCGACTTGCTCCGTCTCGCCCTCAAGCTGGCGACCGGGGCGGGCAAGACCACGGTTATGGCCATGCTCATCGCCTGGCAGACCGTCAACGCCGTCCGCCGCCCCACCAGCAAGTCGTTCACCCGCGGGTTTCTCGTGGTCGCCCCCGGCCTCACCATCCGCGACCGCCTGCGCGTGCTGCAGCCGAACGATCCCGACAGCTACTACAAACAGCGCGAGATCGTCCCCCACGACATGCTGGAAGACATCCAGCGGGCCAAGATCGTCATCACCAACTTCCACGCGTTCAAACGCCGCGAACGGGTGGAACTCTCCAAGGGGGGCCGGCAACTGCTGCAAGGCCGCTTGGGAGACGACCTCGACTCGCTCGAAACCGAAGGGCAGATGCTGCAGCGCGTCATGCCCGACCTCATGGGGCTGTAGAACATCGTCGTTCTCAA
>CAIOTJ010000599.1 GCA_903861195.1 uncultured Planctomycetaceae bacterium
CAGCTCACCAGCCGGCGGAACGTCTCCTGCTGCGGCTGGGCGATCAACAGTCGGTCGATCGTGTGGTGGTGCAGGCCTTCGGTAATCAGGGCGAAGACCTCGCGGGCGGCTGCGGTGGTCTGCTGCAGTTCGGCCTCCCCCTGGGCGGCGTTGAGACCGAACGAGGCGTAGCCGTGGCAGCCCCGCCGGGCCATTTCCTGGATGTACAGCGTCACCACCTTCGCCTTGAGCTGCGGATCCTCGATCTGGAACTGCAACTGCGGGTACTGCACCAGACCCCCGCACTTCACCGGGCAGCCCGTCGCGGCGGCCAAGACGTTGATCTCCTGCTGCATCCGCTGGCCAAACGCGGCAATCTGGGCCGGCACATTCCGCCGGCGCAGTTCGCCAATGGTCGTCAGGGCGGCCCGAATGCCGACGGTGTCGCTCCAATAAGTGCTGGAAACGAACATGCGTGCGGCGGGTTCCATCACGGCCCGCGAGCCGACAACTGCCCCGAATGCATAGCCGTTCGACGTCGATTTGGCAAAGACGGCGAGGTCAGGGGTCACCCCGGCGAACTCCTGGGCCCCTCCCATCCCGAACCGCAATCCGGTCGAAACTTCGTCGAAGATCAGCACCGCCCCGGCAGCCCGGGTCAGGCGGGCGACCTCTTCGAGGTAGCCGGCGGGAGGACGCTCGGAACGAAAAGGTTCCATCATCACCGCCGCGACTTCCCCCTTGTGATCATCCAGCAGGGTTCCCAGGGCGGCGGCGTCGCCATACGGAAAGGGAAAGGCAGTTCCCGCGAGTGCCTTGGGGACCCCGATTGGCTCGATGCCGGGAAACAGGTGGGCGTTCAACGAGGCGGCGGTGTCGAGATTGGCCGCCAGGTACCAGTCGTGCCAGCCGTGGTAGCCGCAAAACAGAATCTTGTCGCGCCCGGTCGAACCCCGGGCGATGCGCACCGCCACGGTGCAGGCGTCGCCCCCCCCTTTTGTGTACCGCACCATCTCGGCACAGGGAATGGTGCGGACCAGTTCTTCCGCCAGCTCGAGCTCGACCTCGGTGCTGATCGAGAAGTTGACCCCGCGATGGATCTGCTCGATCACGGCCTGGTCGACGACGGGGTCGCAGTAGCCGAGGATGATGGCGAGAATTCCGGTGGCCCAATCGATGTATTCGTTCCCATCGACATCCCAGATGCGGGCCCCCTGGCCCCGGACGGCGAAGACCGGCGAGACGCCGTGGGCGAACCGTGTGGGCCGCCGGCTGACCAGTTGCGTTCCCCCGGGAATCAACTCCAGGGCGCGGGCATACAGGGCATTGGAACGCGCGACCCGGGGATCGGTCATGGTGGGGCAGGGGGGGATGGGTGAGGGGCGGCGGGGGGTGGCAGCCGGGCTGCGTTGAGTGGCACGGCCTGTTGACCTGAGTGTACTCAGGATACGGGACGGCGCGGAGAGTGGGTGAGAACCCTCGACTGAATCACTGGATCGATCGTTGCCGTGATCCGTTGATCAATTGGGCTGAATGTCTGGAAAATCATGAGCATTCTCCGGGCGAAGTCCCGAAGCCAACGTGGCGGTCATGGTGATGGGGCTGGGACAACGCCGCTTGCCCTTCGTCACAAACCTCTCGCCAAACGACCGCCTACCTCGCAGAGGTTACTTCTCTCAGCCCCGGGTTGCCGCCTCAGCGGCTACCCGGGGAGTGCGATC
>CAIOTJ010000600.1 GCA_903861195.1 uncultured Planctomycetaceae bacterium
AGACGCCGCCGTGTAGCCAACTCCTTCAGAGTTGAGTCGTGGGTGGGGGATGAGCACCTGGGGTAGGCACGTGCCGTGCCAACCCCAGGCGATGGTAGACAAGCCCTTCAGGCTTGATCCGCGCCCACCCGCCGGTGATTTGAGAAACGCACCCGGCACCCACCGCACCTCTCAGTCTTTCACCCCGGGAAACTCCGGGAACCGTGCCAGGTAGTCGGGATGGACTCCATTGAGCCAGATAAAGTCTTCGTTGATGTAGGCCGCCGAGACAATGCGCGGCAGCGTAACCCCCACGATAGCGGAGGCGAAAAACAGCACGCCCCCCAGTGGGATCAACGACGCCGCCAGGCTCGCGGGCTGCTGCCGCTCCGAGATGATCCCCACCATTAACATCCCCAGTCCCAGCACGATGCCCCCCCAAGCCAATCCGATCGTCCAAAGGCGGCCCACGCGCCGCGACTCGCAGAGGCCGACCCGGATTCCGGCCTGCTTGCGCAGCAGGCCGGCCACAATGACGAACACCAGGAGACCCAACGGCAGCAACACCAGGGTCCATCGGGGATACCACGACACCGACCGAGGCAGCCAAACGTCGGCTGGCTGATTGGTCTTGATGCAGACATACGGCAGTTCGGCATCCCGGGTCATCACCAATTGATTGCCGTCCCGCCAGATGCCCGACTTGGGGGAGTGCCCCACTCTCTCTTCATCAAAGTACTCCCCACAGAACCGGCACTTGCGGGCGATGGCCTTGATCTCTTCGCCGCACATCGGGCAGAGCTTGGTGGCAGCCGGGCGTTCGGACATGAGCGGGAACCCCAGTGGGCGATTTGCGGGGGACGGACGACTGGACCGGTTGGGACGGGGGCTGAGTGACGTGCGCCCCAGGAAAGAACCGTACCTGCTGGCAGAAGACGCGCCAGGAGTTCCTGAATCACCTGCGACCCGCTGACGATTCGTGCTCGGCCGATCGCGCCTGAATCACACCCGTAGCTGTGGCTCTGCCGTCACCGGGATGCCAGCCACGATTCTTGAACCGGGTTCCGAAGTGTTGTACAGCGGGTCGTCATACGATTTCGCCAGAAACCCTCAGCTGGGCAACGACGGCCGTAAGTGAGATCGCGTATTTGAGCCCGGCCTGCGCCGCCGCTGCGGCAATGTCCTGGTGGAAGTCGTTGCCATTTGGGTTGGCGAAATCGCTTGTATTCGAGCTTACGAAATAGCGTGATTTGCCAAATGCCGTACCGAGGAGCGTACTCAGCCGGAGTGCATGGCCAAGAATGTGGGAATCTTTGAACTGTCCCTTGCCGGAGGATGGCTTGAGTTTGGCCACGACACGATCGATCGCCCAGTGCATCGCATCCTGGTCGCGGAGGAGCTGCACGGACGCAGCCAACAGTTCTTCTGACAGACTTTTGAGTTCATCGATCAAGGTGGGCGGGGCCTGCACCGGCAGTGGTGGTGCAGGCAGGTTCAGTCGGGCAGCGATCTCCCAAGTCGCGCGGAAAGCCTCGATGCCCTTCTCACCATCTCTTCTGGCGGCCCTCAGATTGTCGTTGAATTCCCGCGGCACAATGTCTGGAACATACTGCGCCACATGGCTCTGTCTTGACAGGTCGCGAAGCTCCTGGGCGGCCACGACAATGTGGTCCTCTCCTCTCTCGGGGGCACGCACGATGTCGAGCAGCGAGCAGGTGTCAAGAATCAGGACAGGGCGCGGTGTGGCGAGCAGTACTTTCACCGCTTGGTCGATCGTGCTCATCGAGCGATCAGTGCCTGTTGCCGGGCAAACAGTTCCGAATCGTGAAAAAACTGTTTAACGATTGCCGCTGTGTGAGGTGCACTCCAACCGCTGTCCTTCAGCCACTGCTGCAATTCGCCTCGGTCAATCGCGACATGTTCCGACAGGCAACTCAAGATCAAATCGTCCCACAAATCCAGTTGTGTTGCAGTCAGAGGCCATTCACCATTCGCACTGTCCGCCAAACGTGTGAACAGCATGGCGATGGAGGATGTCAATGCGCTCAGCACTCCAAATTTGGGGCGAGTGCACACAAGCCGGGCCATCCGGGCGGCTGGCAAAACACACTGATCGGCAAAACTCTCGACCAATTCCGCAATCCGCCGTGTACCAACCGCGTCGGGACAGCGCAGAACCTGAACGGCTCCCCCGCGAACTCTTGTGTTGGTCACCCGTTGGAGCCAGACACGGACCACTGCATCGGCGGGTTGGTCGAACAAAAAACAACGGATGTGATCTGGCTGGGCCCGGGCCGCCTCGTACGACCTGTCACGGGTCCAGCCCGATGGCAGACTGGCGTCAATCCGCTCGAGGAATCTCTCGATCTCCTCCGGGGCCCCCCGGTACAAAGAAATTCGCCAATCTGTCAGCGCAGCAAACGGATCGGGTGTCGGCATGTCACTTCCTCACAGTTGAAGTCTTTCAAAGAGTTTACCCTGCAAATCCTTGCCGATCCAGATGCAACTCCAAATCACAGCCCGGCCAAACGTCCCACTGCCATCCATCCCATGGCTTTGATCGACGGGAAAGGTTCAGGGGACCGGTCCGAATTTCCCCTTCCTGGGTCGCTTCTCACGATGTCAACTCCACGGCACCGTCAACTCGTTGGTGCCCCGCTGGCAGGAGTGATTAGTGAATGATCTCCGATGTTGGTGATGCATGTCGGCGGGAACCACGGCAAAAGGCATGGGTTGCCTGGCAGATGAAATCCCCCGAAATCTCAGGGTCCAATTCAATGTTCTCCGCAGGCTACGGGGGAAGTCAGGCTCAACAGATTCCGCGCGCAACAGAAGACTGCGGACGCGAGATGTGCCAGAGTCGACGAATGCGTGACCCCCCGTCGTTCGAAAGCGGCACCCGGTCATCACGGCGGGTCGGGGTCGCCAGCTCGTCAACGTTCCACGTACAATAAAGGTAAGTGGTGATTTCTCCCCATCTCCCTTGGTCCCCCCATGAACGAAGACGAAGTCCTCGAACGGATCACCATGGATCCCCGGATTTTCGGCGGTAAACCGATCATTCGCGGTCGCCGTCTGGCGGTCGAGCATGTTTTGGCGATGTTGGCGGCTGGTGATTCGACCGAGACGATTCTTGAAGGTTACCCCTGGCTCGAGCGAGACGATGTTCGGGCATGCCTGGTCTATGCCCGCCGGCTCGTCGCGCACGAACGAGTCGAACCTCCACAGATCGTCGGCACCAGTTCATGAAGGTCTTGCTCGATACCTGCGTTTAGGGCGGAGCCTTGGCCGCTATATCCGCAGCAGGGCATGATGCGATCTGGGCTGGCGACTGGGATTCTGACCCAGGCGACATGGAAATTCTCGCGCTCGCGCTCCAGCAACAACGAATTCTCGTAACACTCAACAAGGACTTTGGGGAACTCGCCATCGTACGACGCGTTGCCCATCATGGAATTGTCAGACTGGTTGGTTTGTCAGCCCGCGAACAGGGACCGACTTGCGCTCGAATCCTGGAAATCCATGCGGATGAGTTGACGGCTGGCGCGATCATCACGGTCGAACGGAGTCGCGTCCGTATCCGACCGCCAACTCACTTGGAAACATGAAGGGCAGACACAGCAGGCGACCTGTCGGAAGTGCAGCCTGATTGGGCACTGAACCCCCTGGATGTTCTGATGGGGCCCAGGCTCAAGCCATCGTCAGTACCGCGACTGCCGGAGAACATTCCAACCCTCCCCCAAGGTAGACGGGGTCTGCGCTGTCGTTCTCAACACGATTTCGCCACTGACCGGCTTCCCGACGGACAGAAGGTCTCTCGGGGCGTACTAGATCGCGCAAACGTGGCGACGAACCTCCAGGTTTGTCGGTCCAAGAACAGCCCGATCCAAGCCAGCACGCGGAACGGTTTTCGCCGGATGGATGTGAGGTCCCATCCACCCGGCGCAAACGTCTCTGCCCAGTTGACGCAGCCGCTGCCCGAAACAGCAGCGGGGCGCGTCTACGCCGCCGGCTTCCCCAACTGCTCGCGCAGGAAGGCGTCGAGGAACTCCTTGATGTCGCCGTCGAAGACCTTGGCCGGGTTGTTCGACAGGCACATCGTGCGGTGATCTTTCACACGCTGCGTCGGGTTCAACTCGTACGTGCGGATCGTGCCGCCGCCGAAGCCGATCTTGGTCTTTTCACCCCGCTTGGCCGCCTGTTCGGCACTGCGCCGTTCCAGCTCCATCTGGAAGAGTTTCGCCGTCAGCATCTTGCGGGCGAAGGCCCGGTTCTTGTGCTGGCTGCGTTCGTTCTGGCACTGCACCACCGTGTTGGTGGGGAGGTGCGTCAGACGGATGGCCGACGAGGTTTTGTTGACGTGCTGCCCCCCCGCTCCCGAGGCGCAGAACACGTCTTCGCGCACGTCTTTGTCCCAATCGATGGCGATGTCGACATTGTCGTCGACCTCGGGGACCAGATCGATCGCCGCGAACGACGTCTGCCGACGTCCCGCCGCGTCAAACGGACTGATCCGGATGAGCCGGTGAACCCCCAACTCCCCCTTCAGCATCCCATAGGCGTAATCGCCCCGGATCGCGAGGGTGGCGCTGCGGATGCCCGCCTCGGCCTCCGACATGTCGAGCAGCTCGGTCTTGTACCCGTTGAACTCGGCCCA
Organism: uncultured Planctomycetaceae bacterium; assembly: GCA_903861195.1. Taxonomy (GTDB): domain Bacteria; phylum Planctomycetota; class Planctomycetia; order Planctomycetales; family Planctomycetaceae; genus UBA10511. Next base: position 4,637 of record CAIOTJ010000600.1, read on the forward strand.
CCGCTGGTACATCCGCAGCAGCATCCCGGCGAAGTCGGAGGCGTCGGTCCCCCCTTCACCCGCCTGCACGGACAGGTACGCCCCCGAGATGTCTTCGGGAGCCGAGAGGGTGGTCTGCAGTTCGACCTGACCGAGCCGTTCCCCCAGAGAATCGACCGTCGTGGCCAGTTCCAGGGCGCTGGTCTCGTCTTCCTCGGCGAACTCCAGCAGCACCGCGAGGTCATCGGCGGCGGCCACCAGTTCCTGCAGCGGCTTGATCTGCGCGGTCAGACGCCGCCGCTCGTCCACCAGGATCTGGGCCTTTTGGGGATTGTCCCAAAAGCCGGGGGCCCCCATGAGGTTGTCGATTTCGGCCGAGCGATTCAGCTTGCCGTCCAAGTCAAAGAGAGTCCTGCAAGTGCCGGATCCGGGTCATCAGATCCTGGCACCTTTCACGCAACTGGTAATCCATCGCGTCCCTCGGGGAAAAGAAGAACGCCCCGGAAATGCGGGGCGTTGATCGACGAATTGTACCGCCCGCGGCCAAAAAAGGCCACTGGATCGCCGCCGGGACCAACGGCCGAGATTCCCGAAGCCGACGGCTTCCCGGGGGCCGTTGTTGGCCAGCGGGCAGGCGGCGTGACAACGCCCCCCTCTCGGCACGGCCACCGGCTGTCAGCCCCCTGCCGGGGTCGCGACCACCTGGTTGTCCCACTGCCGGACGTGCTTGGGGACCTCGCTGGGGGCCGCAGTCCCCCCCAGTTGGCAGTGGGCGATGAGGTTGTTGGCCCCCTCGCCAGTCCAGCGGATGGCGTGCTGCATCCTGGGCTCGGCCCGGCCATCGAGCACCTGGCAGCCCTGGATGAGCACCTCACTCGAATCGGCGATGGCGATTCCGGCCGGGGCCCCCTCGAAGACCTGGCAACCGGTCAACGAAATCCGCCGGCAGCGGACCAGCTCGACCAGCGCCAGCCGTTCTTGCGGACCGGCGTCGCGCACGGTGTGCCGTCCCGCCTGGCAGTCTTGAATGGTCACCCCGGTCAGCGCGCAGTCGACACTGTCGACCAGGCGGATGCCGGTGCAGAGTTCGTTCGGGTCGTAATCGGGATTGTGGTCGAAGACGTTGGACCCAATCGCCACATTCCGGCACTGTTCCAGCAGCAGGTTGCGCGAGTGGCCGCTGTAAATGACATTCCCCGTGATGGCGACACCCCGGGCGGCCGTCAGATGAATGTTGTTCTGTTGGCTGCCGATGAGATTGCCCGAGATGGTGAACAACCCCACCTTGTGGTTCTTGTCGGGACCGGCCCCGATGAAGCGAATGTTCGCTCCCCCCGGGCTGTAGGTGGCCTGCAGGGTGTTGCTGGCGATGGTTCCCTCGCGGATCGAACCGCTGCGGCAGTCGATGTAGATCTCGGCGGTGGGGTCGGCATCGGCCCCGGGGACCTGGAACGCGCGGTTGTTGTTGTACTCGATGTCGTTCCCGGTGATCTGCAGGTTGCGGATCTCGCTCTCTTCGATGCGCACTCCGCCGCGGCGACAGTAGCTGATGTGCGATCCCACGATGTTCGCCTGGTGCAGGTTCACCCGGTCGAAATGCACGCCGATGCCCGTATTGTGGTAGATGTGACAATGCGAGATCAGCAGGTTGCGGGCCCGGCCGGTGACGTGCACGGCGGTGCGCACCGCGCGAATCAACAGCCCCGTGAGGGTCGCCTGCATGACGCCGCTGATTCGCACGCCGTCGGCTTCGGGATGGGCCCCCTCGATTTCGAGATCGGCCAGGGTGGGCATCCGTTCGCGCTGCCAGATGGCGGGCTGAAAGTCTTTGGGATCGGCCGTTTTGCCATGGGTACCGACCAGTTCGATCGCCGGTCCGGGGCCCGTCATGATCAGCTTGGCCGTCCCTCCCGATCCCCGGATGGCGAAGCGTCCCACCGTGGCCAACGGCACCACCAGCGGACGGGTGAGGCGGTATTCCCCCCGGGGCAATTCGAGCACCCCGTCTCCCGCCAGCAGGGCGTGCTGCAGCGCTTCGGTGTCGTCCTGCTGGCCATCGCCCGCCGCTCCAAACCCACGCACATCCGACATGCTCGACCTCGGCATCCAACAGAAGCAGGGACCCGCGAACAACCCGCGGCAACCCCCGGGGTCGCCGCGCGTCGTTCAGAGTAGTCGTGGACCCACAGGGGGGAAAGGCTGAGGGAATACTTGTCCCCCGGCGGTCGGGGGCGGTAGTGTCTCGCGAGGTCACAGACAGACACCCCGGTTCCCCGAGAGGCAACTTCGATGCGCGTATCCCGTTGGCTGCTGTTGGTGGTTTGGTGTGCGGGGGGACTGGTCGCGACGGCACCCCGGCCCCTGGCGGCCCAGGAGGGAGCGTTCTTCCGGTCGACTGTTCTGACGCGGCAGCGTGAGACGCTGCAGGCGGTGGCGGCGTACCTGCAGGCGAACCCGCAGGCCGACGATGCCGACGAGGCCCGCACGTGGATGCTCGAGACCGCGGTGACCAACGGCCTGGAAGGCGAAGCGACCGGGGTAGCCGAGCAGGTGCTGAAACGCCCCGACCTGGAGGCCGCCCAGAAATCACTGGCTTTGAAGGTGCTGTGTATTGGGTCGGCCCGCCGGGGGGATCTGGGGGCAGCCCAGGAGGCGTTCCCGATGTTCCTGCGGGGGTTCCGGATCCAGATGCCCTTCCCGGCTCTCGACACCACCACGCTGCTGGCGGCCCGCGCCCAATTGGCCGGAGACCGCGACGCCCTCGCCGGCTTCTACGACGCGTTCGAATCGCACTTCGCACTGAACGCCCAGGCGACCGAGATTGTGCGGAACCGCCGGCTGCGCCTCGACCTGTTGGGCAAGCCCGCCCCGGCGCTCGCGGGGGAAGATCTCGCGGGGATGGGGGCGCAATGGAGCGATTACACCGGCAAAGTCGTGCTGGTCGACTTCTGGGCGACCAACTGCGCCCCGTGTCTGGCCGAGTTCCCCAATCTCAAACGGCTGTACCGGAAACACCGGGAGGCGGGGTTTGAGATTGTGGGGGTCAGTTTCGACGAGTCGGCCGCGCAGGTCTCCGGCTTCGCGAAGCAGAACGGCCTCGAGTGGCGGCAACTGCTGAACCCGTCGGGCCAGGGCCCCGTGGCGACGGGCTTCCAGGTGCGCACGATTCCCGCGCTGTTCCTCGTCGATCGCCAGGGGAAGGTGGCGTTCGTCGATGTGCGCGGCGAAGAGCTCCGCGAGGCGATCGAGAAACTGTTGAAGTAGGCCCGGGCGAGACCAGGCTTCCCACGATCATATGACGCGGGCCCCACGGAGACCGTAACAACCAGGTGGCACAGGGCCGGGCGGCACAGGGCCGCCCGCCTGGCCTCACTCCTTGTCGGGCCCCGAACGTGCCAGCGAGAAATCGAATCCGCTGAGGGCGGGGACCAGCATCGCCAGCGTGGTGAAGCCGTAGGCGCAAACCAGCACCACGCAAACCCCCAACGTGTTTCCGATGAGGAAACTGGTGATTGAGTAGAAGGTCATGAAGGGGAGCAGGAAGGCCGACGCGGTGAGGGCGCTCGATGGATTGCGGTGCGTCAGCGAGGCCCACAGTCCCATGCTGCCCCCCAGGAAAAACACGAGAAAACTGGGCAACTGCACGGCGAACGACGCCTGGGCCTCGACAATCAGCATGATGCAGATGAAGACCCCCAGGAACAGGAA
>CAIOTJ010000601.1 GCA_903861195.1 uncultured Planctomycetaceae bacterium
GGGAGAGAGCGCCTCGTAGCTCTGCCCGCAGCGGTGACAGGCGCGATGCAGACTGTAGGTGTCGATCTGCCAGTCGGTCTCGGGGCGCTGGTCGTCGATGAGCGCGGTCTTCAGCACCCCGCGCCCCAGATCGAGCGCCTTTTCGACCGATTCCGCCAGCCGTTTCCGGGCCGAGGGACCCAGCGTGATGCGGTCGATCACGATCTCGACCTGATGCCGGCTGCGGCGGTCGAGATCGGGAACCTCGTCAATCGTGGTGGTCTCGCCATTCACCCGCACCCGCCGCCACCCCTGTCCGCGCAGCCGGTCCCACAGGCGATCGTACGAATCGCCCACCGCCACCTCCTGCGGGGCGAGAATCAACAACCGGCTCTGGGCGGGACGGGCGAGCAACTGCTCGATGACCTGGTCGGTGGTCTGGGTCGCGACCGGCAGGTCGCACTGGGGGCAATACGGCTGTCCCAACCGGGCGAACAGAATGCGCAGGTAGTCGTAGATCTCGGTGACCGTGCCCACGGTCGAGCGTGGGGTGTTCCCCACGGTCTTCTGCTCGATCGCGATCGCGGGAGAGAGCCCGCTGACGTGTTCGACCCGCGGCTTGGGCATCTGTCCCAGGAATTGCCGGGCGTAGGCCGAGAGCGACTCGACATACCGCCGCTGTCCCTCGGCATACAGGGTGTCCATCGCCAGCGAACTCTTCCCCGACCCGCTCGGGCCGCAGAAGACACTCATCTGGTGGCGGGGCAGCTCGATGTCAACATTCTGCAGGTTGTGCTGGCTGGCCCCCTGCACGACGAGGGGGCGCGTGACATCGAAGGGGGCGGGACGGCGACCCTGGGTGGCGGGCAGCGGGCGGGCCTTGGCAGCGCGGGCTTTGGGGTTCGCCCGCTCGGCATCGCTCTGCAGCACCTTGCTCAGCGCCCGCCCGGTGTGCGAGGTGTCGCATTCGGCGATCGTCTCGGGAATGCCCGCCGCCAGCACGCAGCCCCCGCCGGCCCCTCCCTCGGGACCCATGTCGATCACCCAATCGGCGGTCTTGATGACGTCGAGATTGTGCTCGACCACCAGCACGGTGTTTCCCAGGTCGACCAGACCATGCAGCACTTCCAGCAGTTTTTTCACGTCGGCGAAGTGCAGCCCTGTCGTCGGTTCATCGAGCAGGTAAATGGTTCGCCCGGTGGAGCGCTTTCCCAGTTCGCGGGCCAGCTTGACCCGTTGTGCCTCACCCCCCGAGAGGGTTGGCGAGGGCTGGCCGAGCTTGAGGTAGTCGAGCCCCACATCGTGCAGGGTCTGCAGCAGCTTCGCGATGGGGGCCACGTTCTCGAAATGCTTGAGTGCCTGCTGCACATCCATCTCGAGCACTTCGGCGATGTTCTTTCCCTTGAACCGCACATCGAGCGTCTCGTGTTTGAAGCGGGCCCCGTTGCAGACGGGACAGGTGATCCACACATCGGCCAGAAAGTCCATTTCGAGCCGGTTCGACCCGTTGCCGTCACACGCCTCGCAGCGCCCCATCTCGACATTGAAGCTGAACCGCCCGGGGGCCCAGCCGCGCATCCGCGATTCGGGCAGATCGGCGTACAGGTCGCGAATCAGGTCGAACAGCTTGACGTAGGTTGCCGGGTTGGAGCGCGGCGTGCGCCCGATCGGCGATTGATCGATGTCGATCGCCTTGTCGAGATGGTCGAGCCCCAGGAGCTTTTCGAACTTCCCGGGGTTCCCCTCGCCGCCATTCAGATCGCGGTTGAGAGCCTCGAACAGGATGTCATTCACCAGCGAACTCTTGCCCGAACCGCTGACGCCGGTCACGCAGACAAACGCCCCCAGGGGAATGCCGACGTTGACCCCCTTGAGGTTGTTGTGGGCCGCCCCGCGCACTTCGAGCACTTTTTTCGGGTCGAGCGTGCGGCGCTGGGGCCGGACGATGCAATCGCGTCCCGAGAGAAA
>CAIOTJ010000602.1 GCA_903861195.1 uncultured Planctomycetaceae bacterium
ATGCCCAACGTCCAGCGCTGATGCCGTGTTGTCATTCGAAGGACAACAACCTCGTTGTACAGCAGAAATGTTTTCGAGCCCTGAAGATGCCCCGCCGGTATAGGGGCCGCCCGTATCTACCCGGACGGCCGGCGTTCGTGCCCCCCGCCCCGGGTTCGCCCCTGTTTCGGCTGTTCGAGCGAGGGGTGAGATGGCAATTGAACATGTCCCCCGACCGTCACCCCAGGAAAACCGAAACGCCCGGGTGTCCACCCCGGTTCTCGACGTGACCTTCGCCTGCCGACGGACGGGCCGGTGATCGCCGGTGGGGACCACCGGGCAAAACGCCCGTCGGCGGCAACCGAGGACCGGCTATTGGGCGAAGGCTGGGAAATCCGCGCTCGCCACAGACCGTTGCCAGAGCATTTTTCAACGAGTGATAGACCCTTACAGCGAAGTGGGAGTTTCGACAGACAAGAGCTGGCATCGTGTCGCGGACTCTGGCTATCAGTTTCACTTGGACATCCTTTTGCTATACTCGATCCTGACCATTGAATCCAGCCGCCTTCCAGCCCCACACATCCGCACGGCGTTCTCATGGACAATCACAAATTCCGGGAAGCCGATATCAGACTTGACGACTCTCAGCACGCACGGCATCTTGGAGATTCGAACCTCTCCCGATGGAACATCCAGGCCCGGATTTATGGAGAGGCGGACTTTACTGTGGGGGGGGTGAGTGTCCGCGGTGGCGTTGGACCTGTGCCACACCGCCCGCAAGACCGATTCTCAGTCCATCCCAACGTCTCATTGGCTTCCAGCAGCGCATTGGCGGCAGAAGCGTTTTGACGAAGAATGGCCCAGCGCAGTGACCGTGACACAACTCTTGACGGAGTCATTCCCCAAAAAAAGGCCGCGGACTTGCCTGGTAGTTTGAGGCGTGGCTCGTAGGGATTACGATGGTGTTCCTGTTATGTCCCCTCGTACGACTGTCGAGACGCAGAGATGGATCCCCTCGTTGAACTCAGTTTGAGGGAGTTGAATTCGCCAGAATCGTCGGCGGTGGTTGAAAAACGGGGATTCTGGAATTCGATGACGCGGTTGTGGAAACCAAGATCCGCGGCGACGGCCATCTTCTACGGACCAGGTTCCAAGCTGAAGCTGGACCGCGACACGCTCGACTCGCCCCTGTTGTACGTCTGTAAGGGTGTTCTGCCGGACGCTCCCGATGCGTCGCTGATTGAATCGGGATTACCGGTGTCCCGGTCCAGAACGACTGCTGAGCGGCTCCCCTATTGGCCAAGTTATCGCGGTGCGTCCCCGGCACAGCGGTCAAGGTATGTGGAATGGCTGACGCAGGGTCGGTCCGATCCCCACACGGAATTGGGATATGTGTTTCTGTTCTTTTATGGGCTCGAGCGCCGTGTTCTGATCGACGGGGCTGATCATCGCGAGGTTGCGGATGAGTTGCTGAGGCTATTGCCAATCTACGGTCATTCGGCCTCGTTTCAACGCTATGCGCAGGGTCTCCTCTGGACCACGATCTGGTTGAGCCGCAAGGGGCAATCCGTTCCCTACCGCACCGTCGAGCAGGCGGTTGCCGCCGCTCAATGGTCCGACGAAACGCTCAATTTGGCTCTCGCCTGCTTTGCCGGTTGCGGCCGACCGCTGCCGGATAATCTGGTGTATCACCTCGCGCAGCACCATGTGCACTCGGCGCGGACTGTCATCGTGCAACGGCACCGCGACTTGCACAGGCGGTCCTTCTTGACCCGACTGCAGCAGCAGTTTCCCGATGGAGTACGCGTGAAAACCGGCAAACGGGACCGCCGGCTCGAGTATTTTCCGGCCAGTGCCACCCTCGGTCGAATCCATGACGTGGGCGGACCTCTCGCCGCCGAGCGTGTTCCCAGCCTGTTGGGCTCTTCGCAGTTCACACCACTCTCGAAGATCTGGAATCAGGCGATCGAGGAACTGCGGGAATACGACCGGGCCCACAAGAGAGCCAAGGGGACCCAGGTCACTGCGAAGATGTACGAGGCCCTGCCCGAGCATCTGCGTCAGGGAGAGCACCCGCACTTCGAACAGTGGTGTCAATTGCTTGATCGGTCCGTAACCGAAGATGGGTGGACGATCATCACCGTCGGCGATTTCGCCTCCTTGGAGGGAATCGCCGAACGCAGCAAGCTCACAAAGAAGCAGTCGCTGCAATTGGCCGAAGCGGCTTCGCAACTGGGATTCGCCCTCGAGCCAGACCCCCGAATCACTGGCAAGGTCTATCACTGGAATCAGTGTCTCAGTGTGTTCCCGGCAACCGAGGAACTGAGTCAAAACGTTGCGTCGTACCATGCCGCGGCCGTACTGCTGGAACTTGGGGTGGGCATCGCGGCCTCCGACGGCATTCTCGATGAGATTGAGCTGGGGCGCCTGACCAGCCAACTCGAAACCCAATTCGAGTTGTCGACCCAGGATTCATGTCGTCTGGAGCACCTCCGTTACCTGCTGTCGAAGGTTCCGGCGGGCGATTTCGCTCCCGCGAAAGACATGCAGACCAAGTTGAGTCGCGAGCAACGTAAGAAGGTCGGCGAGTTTTTGGTGGGAATCGCGGCAGCCGACGACGAGATTTCTGCCGAAGAGATTCGGGCCCTCACCCAAGCCTATCGGGCACTGGGACTCACCCGTGGCGATCTCGATGAGTTGTTGCGTGGCGTGGAATCGCAATCCGGGACCACCACAGATCAGAACGCAGCGATCCCCGTGTTCCACCTCGACCAGGAACGGATCCGGGCGATCCTGTCGGAAACGGACCAGGTGACCGATTTCCTCCGCGAGGCCATGCGTGATCCCGAGACCGACGATGCGGAGGGGGAGCCGGAGTGCGGCAATTCTGAGAGCAAACCTGCTGCCGTCGTTGTGCAACCATCGCCTGTGGTTGCAGATTTGTCGCCGATCCCCCAGTCCGAGTGCGACGATGCTACGCCGGATTGTTTTCGCGAACTCGCCGGGGATCTGCAAGCATTTGTTCGAGCCGCCGTGGCGCAGCGGTCGTGGACTCGGGCCGATCTCGATCAACTGGCGCGACAACATCGGGTGATGCTGGGCTCCGCCATCGAGCGAGTTAACGAATGCTCGTATGATCGTCTCGGCGACGCTTTGTTCGTTGAAGACCAAGACTCTTTCCTGATCCAGGTCGAACTGTTGCAGTAGGACTTCTCGACGATGATTTCCTTGCGTGAGCGAAATGCCATTATCCAGTCACTGTCAGCCGGGGTTGTACCGGCGGTGGGGCTGCAGCATTTTCAGGTCGGGCGCAACGATGAAGTCCAGGCGCTCGTCAAGGATCTCGAAATCATTTCCGCCGGCGGGGCGACCTGCCGCTTCGTCATTGGGCGGTTCGGCAGCGGAAAGACCTTTTTCCTGAACCTGCTCAAAACGGTCGCCTTGCAGAAACGCTTTGTTGTCCTCGAAGCCGACATTACGACCGACCGCCGGTTGCACGGCTCGGCAGGCCAGGCCCGCTCGCTGTACTCGGAATTGCTTCTTCGTCTGGCAACGCGAGCGAAGCCCGAGGGGGGAGCCCTTTCCAACCTCGTCGAGCGGTGGGTGGGTGATGTGGACGGGCAGGTGCGTGAAAAGGGGGGAACCGAGGCTGATGTCCGGCGGGAACTGCTGCAGCGATTGAAGCCACTGCATGAGTTGGTCTCGGGATTCGATTTCGCGAATGTGATCGCCCGGTATTTCGACGGCTACCTCACTGAAAATGACCAACTGCGGCAAGCGGCGTTGCGCTGGCTTCGCGGTGAGTATGCGACCAAGACCGAGGCTCGTCAGGAATTGGGAGTCCGCACAATCATCGAGGACGATACGATTTATGACTCGTTGAAATTGTTGGCCGAGTTCGTTCGCATGGCCGGTTATGCCGGTCTTCTGGTGAGCATCGACGAACTGGTGGTGCTTTCCCATCGACTCAACAACACCATCGCACGAAACAACAACTACGAAGCCCTCCTCCGGATCTTCAACGATTGTGTCCAGGGCCGGGCCAGTAGAATCGGCTTTCTGTTCGCAGGCACCCCCGACTCGCTGGAGGATCGGCGGCGCGGGATCTTCAGTTATGAGGCGCTCGCGACGCGTCTCGCGTCCAATCGCTTTGCGGAAACTGGCAGTCGCGATCTCAACGCCCCGGTCGTGCGGCTCGACAACCTGACCGCGGAGGATTGCTTTGTGCTGCTGACAAAGCTGCGGGAAGTGTTTTACACCGGCCAGTCGGTCACCCAAACCCTTCCAGACGAAGCCATCGTCAAATACCTCGAAGTCTGTCAGCAGCGAATGGGGGCGGCCTATTTTCAGACCCCCCGAGACACGGTGAAAGACTTCATCGGACTATTGCACATCCTGCAACAAAATCCCGACAGGTCGTGGCAATCGGTGCTGGATGCCAAACAGGCGGAGCCGCCGGTTGTTGATCAGGCCGACGCCGTTCCCGGCCAGGATGGTGATGACTTGGCAGAGTTTCGGCTATGAACTCTGCGTTTGACTTATTGGCTCCACCAATCCAAAGAAGTCTTTGGCGCATGGGCTGGACGCATCTGCGGCCTTTGCAGGAGCGGTCTATCCGTAGCCTGTTGGAGGGAACGCAGGATCTGGTCCTGGCGGCGAGAACCGCGAGCGGCAAGACGGAGGCGGCTTTTCTGCCGATTCTCTCCCAGATATCCCAGCAACCGCTGGGATCCATCCGCGGTATCTACATTGGCCCCTTGAAGGCGTTGATCAATGATCAGTTCCGTCGGCTGGAGGAGCTCTGCGAGTTTGCCGAGATTCCCGTCCACAAATGGCACGGAGATGTCTCGGGCGATAAAAAGCGCCGATTGTTCGATCGCCCCGGCGGAGTTCTGCTGATCACTCCCGAATCATTGGAGTCACTCTTCGTCAACCGCAACAGCCGTCTGGCGCAGGCCTTTCACTCGCTGTCGTTCGTGGTGATTGACGAATTGCATGCCCTTTTCGGGAGTGAGCGCGGCACGCAGTTGCGCAGCCAACTGTTCCGGCTGGAGCGGTATACTCACTCCCCCTTTCGGATGGTGGGGTTGTCAGCGACGATTGGTGACCTTGGTGCGGCCGCCCAGTGGATGCGACCGGACAATCCAGCCCAGGTCGAAATCCAGAAGGATGATTCGACCACCAAGACAATCCGTTATCGAATCCACTCCTATCTGAGGATTCCCCCTCCTCAAGGCGAGGCGGCGGATGCGGAATCGCCTGGTCCGGATTCCCTATTCGCTGACATCTATCAGGAATTCCGCGGTTCGAAAAATCTGATCTTCGCGAATGCCAGGTCGAAAGTTGAGGAACTGACAGACCGTCTCAACGAGTTGGGACGGAAGCACGGCACAGGAGAGGAATTTCTGATCCATCACGGCTCCCTGTCCCGCGAAATCCGCGAAGACACCGAGCGAATGATGCAAGGGGCCCGTCCCTATACCACGGTCTGTTCCGCGACCCTGGAACTTGGAATCGATATCGGAAATGTGCGTGCCGTGGGACAACTCGGTCCCTGTCACTCCGTCAGTTCGCTGGTCCAGCGTCTGGGGCGTAGTGGACGTCGTGATGACGAACCACACCAGATGCGGATCTTCATAGTTGAAGAGAAAGTCCAAGAACGCAGCCCTTTGGCATCCCGACTGTATCCACAGTTGCTGCAGGCAATTGCCATGACCGAGTTGCTACAGGAACGCTGGGTCGAGTCGCCTCGCATGGTCCCGTTCGATTTGAGCACCCTGCTGCAGCAGGTGCTCAGCCACATCGCGGAGACCGGAGGGACCACCGCAGCCAACCTCTTTCAGCTCTTGGTGGCGCGCGGCAATTTCCGGTTCCTCTCACCCGCCCAGTTTGGCGTGTTTCTGCGCGCACTGCATCAACATGACCTGATTGAACAGCATCCCGACGGGACCCTGATTCTCGGGCTAAAGGGGGAGCAATTGGTCCGTCATTACGATTTTTACGCGGCGTTTCAAACACCGAAAGAATATCGTATCGTCGCCAGGGACAGGGTGATTGGAACGTTGCCAAAGGACCGCATTCCCGCGGTGAACGAGCATTTTCTGTTTGCGGGTCGACGTTGGCAGATTCAGTCAATCGACCATGAGCGTGCTGAGGTTCTGGTACGACAGTCCGCCGGTCGAAAGCTGCCGGCGTTTCCCCCGGGGGCCATCGACATCGCGCCGGAGATACGTCACAAAATGAAGGAGATTCTGAGGCAGCAGACCGTTCCTGGCTATATTGACTCGACATCAGCACAGCTTCTCGCCCAGGCCCGCTCCGAGGCCGCAGTCTCCGGAGTGCTGGAGCGCGATCTCCTCCAAGCGTCCGACGGGCATCTGCTCTGGTTCCCCTGGACCGGCTCTCGCATCCTGTGGACCATTGACCGCTTGCTGGAGCGGGCGAGTATCGACTCCTCGCCGGAGTGGTTCGGGCTGTCACTGGAGTTCCATGAGAGTCGCTCAGCGATCAGCGATCGCTTGGCCGTTCTTCTCGCGAGACCGCCATCCGCGGAATCGCTGGCCGACGAAGTCCCGGATCTACAACGCCGCAAGTGGGATCAATTCGTCTCACCCGAACTGCTGAATCTCAGTTACGCCGCGGACTTGCTTGACGTTCCAGGAGCTTTAAGTTGTCTGACTCGACTGCAGGCCGAGTTGGTTGGCCGTGATTCCTGATTGGCGACAGGCAATTCCGGCCGGCTGTCAAGGACCAGTCGTCAGTGGTCACTTTGGGGACCCCAGGAGGCCAGGCAGGGGATTGGTGTGCAAAGGGGTAGGTTGCCACTGGTGATGGATCGAACGAGTCACCAGCCGCGGCGATTCTAACCTGTTTACGATTCGGATCGGTCGCCGCCCCGGAATCACGATTGACAGTTGCTGCCCGAACTCATTGCGGGTCTCCTGAGGCAATTTCCTGCTGACAACAGACATCGAATTCCGCCAATCAACGGTCAGGAGTCGGTTTCGCTTCGGGAGACTTGCCAAGTGGAGTGGTCTCCTCTTTCGATTTCCCTTTGCGCCACCCGCGAAGAACCTCCGGGAGCTCCTGGGTTGGTACCTGGATCGGCTCTGGTTGGGCAGCCGACTGCAAATGGAAACCCGCCAATGGCACCAATCCCACGTAAAAGTCGCCCGTCGATTGCACCATCACACGTCCGGATTGACTTACAATCGACTGTCCTGTCAAACGCACCGGTTCCTGATCTTTGCGATTGATCACGACTTCCCAGTCGACAGGCTGTGCAATCTGTTCACCCGTTCGATGCGCTCCAGTTTCCCGCAACATGCAAAAGATCAGATAAGGGCGGCTCGCTGGACCGGCCAGCAATTCCGTGGAGTAGTAGACCTCTTCTGTGAAGAACCGCGTCTCTTCGGTCTCGGTGTCCGTCTCGGCTCTGACAAGCAATTCACTGGGGATCAGAGTCGCCACCTCGGTCTGACGATTCTCGATCCGCGGGACTTTCCAGTGGCACAAGCGATCGAGCGGATCCTGCACATACAAATCCAGGTCGAGGTCGGCCCTTGTCTGACGTGAGCGAATCCGTACCACAATTGGGGCTTTACCGATTGGACGCAGAATCGTTTCATGACGCTCACTGATCAGCGACAGTGCAAACTGCGTGGTTGTGCGAAGTTCCTGCAGCCGGGTTTCCAGGGCTCGATTTGCTGCTTCCAAACCATCATGGTCCGTTTCCTTGGCGACGTGCAGTCCCTCCCGACTCCGAGCGACATGCGCCTCCTGCTGCTGTTGGCGTAACAAATCCCGCTCATTGACTGCATCCTGGAGTTGCTTCCGAAGCCGGTTTCTCTCCTGCACCCCATCTGTCGGCGAACGATCCTGCTCTCTCGGATCGGTTCTCTCAGTCAGCGAGTCATCGTCTGAGCGATCAGATCCGGATTTGCGCAGCATATCGGGATGCGGATCGGAACTTTCCGAAACCAAGGCAATGCCCGCTACCAGTACCGTGATCATCAGCAGGGAGTTCACGACCGAAGTCGATCCGAATGCGTTGTCTTCGAACTCATTTTCCAAGATCAGATCTCCATTTGCCGCTATTCTCGAATCCGAATGCGGGCTTTACCCGCAGCCCAAATGTCGAAGCAATCCTGAAAATGGTCGGTGGTGCCACGGATGAAATGTCGGGCCGGGGGCCGTCTCAATGAGTTGATCACAAAAGCGTCAAGGGACGCTCGCCGCACAGCTTACCGGGCGATCGGTCGCCGAGTGCCGATTCTGGACGCACTACTGTCGCGTCGCAATCGAGAGATTTTCAAGTGATATGGCCTACTCGCGATGAGAATAGTCGAAATTGCAGCGTGGACGATACCTTTGCAATCCGGTTTTCCGACTTCATGGTCATTCGCAGCGATGCCGCAGAAAACTGTTCTCTCACGCTGGGAAGTGTGCCGAGTCAGACAATGTGTTGACCATGGGTTCCACGGGAGGATCCATCGAATGTGTTCTGCAATCGGCGAACCCCAACAACAAAGACGGTCACAGCCTGGAATCGGTCGTGGGAGACGCCCGAGTTTCGGGGTTCGACCTGGGCATTGGGGTGTCGACCTTGGCTGCACGATACCATGATTTTGAGGTAAGCTTCTGATGGCTTGCTGTCACCAATTCCGTCTGGAGTGACAGAAGTTTCATCCGAGCCAACCAAGGTCGTTGACACACATTCGAAAGAGTTCCGATGGACAAATGGGTATTGATGGGCATCGGAGCCAGCATCGCAGTTGTGCAAGTCGCACTCTTTGAAGTCGTTCGAAGAAGGCAGAGGCTGGTGCTTGACGAATTGTTCGAAGCAACAAAGAACAATCGACCAGCGATTTCAAGTCGTGCTATCGAGCAGGCGCTCGCGACGATCTGGCAGCGCACCTGTTTGCGGCGAATCTCCATCATGGCACCGATGGTGGGGGTGGTCTTGACTGCGGCTGGGTTTCTGAGTCTTCAGGATCGGATCCCTTTCGACGTGAGGCAGGGAGGGGAAGCCGCCCGTAACTCATTTGTTGGGACTCTGGGCCCGCTGTACTCCGGTGTCTTGATTGGAGCCATGTCGGCCCTGGTGAATCAGATACTTGTGCTCATTCTCGATGTGAAAGCGCAGGCTTTGCAAAGTCGCCTGTGGAATCGGACGGCGAACGACCTTGGCGAGTTGCCGGCGGCTTCAACGTCGCGGACGACGATCCAAGCCAGTGAGGAGGCGAGATTGCGGGTCGTGCAGGAGATGAAAGACAGTTTGATTGAGGCGATGACTCGAATCACGAGTCCTGTCAACCAGACTGCGAGTCGATTGCTGGACGCCGGGAAGGGATTGGCGGAGAGCCAGAGCCGCCTGCAGGAGTCGGTCACACGGTTCGTCACTTCGACTGGCGAGGCCTCATTTCGCCTGCAGGAGACCGCACGAAGTTTCCAGGTGGGCCAGGAGCAGCTTCGAGGCCGATTTGAGGAAATATTGCAGGGTCTGCAGGAAGTGCCGGATGAGTTCTTGAAGCTGGCAACGGTGTGGACTTCGAGTCTGCAAAGTCTTGTTCAGGAATCCCAATTGGTGACTGCCCAAGGGAGTGATACAAACTCTCCGTCGTCCAGTGAACGGCACGCTGTGATGGCCTCCCTGGCATCCTCAATCACCACGTTGAGCGAGCAACGCACGCCGACCGGTGATTCACTGGTGGGAATTACAGACGCCGATGGTTCGATTTCTCTGGAAGAGGTTTGGGCAACTCAAAAGTTCAATCGCCCACCTGGGCTGACGAGACGCGATCTGGATGAGCACCCGCAAACCGAGCCATCGAAACCTGAGTTGACCGGATCTGCCAACTCGATCCTCCCGGCGTTCCGTCTCGACCACCAACGAATCCATGCGATTCAGTCGGAAACCGAACAGGTCAACGAGTTCTTGCGCGAGGCGATGCGTGAGCCCGAGACGCAACGTGCGGAGGCCGAACCGATTACAGTGAGTCCACAGGTCGTACGACCTCGCGTTCCCGTGTCCACCGTGCCGGTGGCTGACGCGTCTCCCCAGATTAATTTGCAGGAATTCGATGGAGACGCCGGGGATTGTTTTCGTGAACTGACAAGCGATTTGCGGGAGTTTGTGCGCGCTGCCACGTCGCACAGGGTTTGGACCAGGCCCGATCTGGATCAACTGTCGCGTCAACATCGTGTCATGCTTGGTTCCGCGATCGAGCGCGTCAATGAATGGTCGTTGAACCGTTTCAATGACGCTTTTTTTGTCGAAGACAAAGAGTCGTGTGTGGTGCAGGTCGATCTCTTGCAGTAGGCCGTTGCAAAATCGGCCGTTCTCCCCTCACCCCGCCGCCTCACGCGCGAAGTCCTGGATGCGGCGGACGATGCCGTAGAGGCCGTTGCGGCGTTGGGGGCTGAGGTGGCGTTCGAGGCCGAGCCGGGCCAGAGCCTGGCGAACGTCGAGGGCCGCGGCGTCGGCGGCGGTGCATCCCTGGAAGAGCACCTTCAGCACGGCAATGACCCCCGCCACGATCAGCGAGTCGCTGTCCGCAATCCGGTCGCAATCCGGAGCCACCCCTTGTCTGTGATTTTCTGCTAATTGCCGTAAGCCCATACTTCACAATTACTTGCGTCATTTCCCAAAATATGTACAAAATACTGGCATTTAGCATTGCCATGTACACTCGTGGCATTCATATACTGTCCCGTGTACTGTCCGCCTGTGCCTTTTGAGGGAGAATTGCGATCATGTCTGATCACACGTCGTCCGAAACTCCTGTCTCTGTTCCTGGATTCGGGGTCGAAACACCTCCGCCAGCGGCGGCCGACGCCGGGGCTGCCGACCCGACGCTGCC
>CAIOTJ010000603.1 GCA_903861195.1 uncultured Planctomycetaceae bacterium
GGGACTTAGCCGGGCCTGGGCCACTGTCCAGCGTTTTTTGACCAGGGCCCGGGGCTGCCAGGGGCAGTGCAGACGCTCGGCCCACGCCTCGGCCAGCACAGCCGCCGGGTTGTGAGGGCGCAGCAGCGCCTGGCGGGCGTTATGGGGGATGGGCACGACGAGGTCGGGAGCCAACTGCTGCAACTCGGCTGCGTTCCGTCGCCAGACCAGATCGGCGAGCCCGACCAACAGCCCCTCGGCTCCCCGCTGTTTCGAAAGCAACACGGCCGACTTGATCGCCCCCTTGTAACCCCCCAGGCGCAGAACCGTTGCGAAGGCAAATTGATGCTCATGGCAACGGTGGCAGCCGTTGGTCGAGACGAGATGGGGACCGACCGGAGCGCCACATCTCTCGCACCCCGCTGCCTTGTCCGCGAAGAGCTCTTGGCGACAGGTCGCGCAGAACCCACTGTCACGTTGCGGACCACTTTGAGGAGGCAGCTCTTCACCGCACAACCGGCAGGCGGGGGGATACAGAAATTCCAGCCCGTGACGACACCACTCGCCCAGCCACTCCCACCAGTCCCTCTCCCGACCCCCCGCAGCCGCGGGGAGAGCACCGTCATCCGCTGCGGAGCCTGGAGAATCGACCTGCGCCACGAGTCGTCGCCCCGGACAAGGTGAAACGGAGGAATGAGACAACGTGGTTCAGTGTAACGTCTCCGGTGGCGGGCCAGAATCTTGGTTCGTACCGGGAGGTTCTCTCCCGAGGCCGGTGGTGGGCCGGAAGCGCCTCTCGAACCGCTCCGTCGATGGGCGATCTCAAACCAGTCATCACCCCGCCCGGACCGTCATCCGGAAAGTGGACGCAGTTTGGGCGCAAAAGTGGGGGCCAAGCGCCGGGTTGATTCCCCTCCACAACCGTCGGAAACACCATCGGTCCAGACTGCCCTCCCAGACGCCGGTTGGACTGGCCGCCAGGCCAATGTGCGGTCGCAGACATCGCTCTGCGAGGTGCGTCCTCATTCTTGCCCCGGCCGGTTCTCTCTCCGAAACGACCAACACCCGGGGGACACAATTCGCCATGGGCGTTGGTTGAGACCGGCAATCACACCTGGCGGGAAGACCGCCAGCTTGGTGGATGACTCGGACCACGAGGGGCCACAAGCCGGCCCGGCAGACTGGAAAGCCAACAGGCCGGTGGTGCGGCCTGAGCAGCCACCACCGGCCTCTCGCCGAAGGTCACTTCGCGGCGCGCGACCGGCGGTTGCGGCGGGTCATCGCTGCAACTCCCGCCATGCCCACAGCACCCAAAGCCCAGGTCGACGGCTCGGGAATGGCGTAGCTCTGGAGATCGACCGTGGTTTTGTAGACGCGATACGACTGGGTCGTAGAACTGGTGTCGAAGAGAGAGAGGTCAGCACCCGGAAGCACTCCCGGCAACTGACTGGCCACAACCCAATCGCCAAAGTAAGAAAAATACTGTTTTCCGGGATTGGCACGACCCCAGTGCTGCTCGCGGCCATCGAAACCCACCGCGGCGTCGGGATCGAAATTCAGCCCGGAGCCGGGGTCGAAACCCGTGATAACGGACGCCCCGGGGGGGCGATTGCCATGCACGGTGATCAGATCGAGTTTTTGGTCGCTGCCGACGCCGCCCGGGCCGCCAGGTTGCACGAACACCACACTAAACAACCAGAGGTCGATGGAGCCATCCCAGTTGGTCAACAACAGGTCGGTGCCGCCCACGGACTGGCCACTGCCCGTATGACCCCACCAGACCGTGTGGTACAGCCGTTGCTGTTGCAGGGATCCTCCCGGCAAATGCAACTGGCCATCTTCGAACGGACCAACAATCCCGGCGAACGCCGACCCTGAAGAAGCGACAATCAGCGACACGCACAGCCAACGCGACAGCAGACTCATGGCGAAGCTCCAGATGTGAACCAATACGGATTGGGCAACCTGCCCGGAAGCCTGCCGCCGATCGGACCAGCCGGTCAAGAGCAGACATTGATGGGAATATTCAGTCTATTTGTGGAGAACAAGCCCGAAATAACTATTTTTGGACAACTGCTCGATCTTCTGCATGCCCGACACGAACACAGCCAGAACAACCAATACATTGTCGCAAGCACGGGCGGTGTCGTCCGGCGCGAGACGGGCGGGCCGGATTGTTCGCCACACGAATTCCAGGCCGCCGGACTCCAGGATCAATCCCAACGCCC
>CAIOTJ010000604.1 GCA_903861195.1 uncultured Planctomycetaceae bacterium
CAGGCGGTCGGCGAGGCTGGGATGTGAGTCGGAATGGAGCGTGCGGAATCGGAGCGCTTCCGACGTCCAGCAGGCCGCCAGGTTCGGATCGGCTGGCTGGCTCATGAACTCGTGTTGACGCAGGTAAATCCCGTCGGGGGGGGCGGGGTCGCAGTTCATCTGGCGATAGACGGCGGGCCAGAATTCCTGGCTCAGCCGGGTTCCGAGGCACTGGTTGGCGAACAGGGCCGTGGCGGCGTCTTCGACCGTGGTCCATTCGGCTGACCGTCGATCGGCCTCGTACTCATCCGTACGTGACAGGACGAAAGCATGGGCATGAAACCGGGGCCAATACCAGCCAACAAACCATTGGAGGGGTTTCCGGAAGAATTGCCACCAGCTGTCCGTCGAAGTCCCCCAGGCCGAAAAAACGCTGGACCAGGTCTCCAGGACCCGACTGATCCAGAGGCTGAACCAGTCGTGTGATGCGGAGTGGTGGGCCAGTTCGTGGGCGAGAATCGCGGTGGCTTGTGCCGGGGTCATCAGCAGCAACAAAGGGAATCCGAGCAGCAAGTGCCGACGACTGAAACCCAGAAAACCAAGTCGTGGTTCGATCCAGACCTGGGCGTTGTAGTCGGAATTGAGCCAGACGTGATCGAAAGGACGCGATTTGGCCTTGGACTGCAGCGAGTCCAGAACCTGGAAGAGCCGGGGACATTCGTTCCGCTTCAGTTCTCTGTGCGATGGGGCCGTCGTGGGAACCCAGAAGAGGCAGATGGCCTGGCCAATGACCAATGACAGCAGCACTGAGGCAACTGCCAGGCATGCGAGGTTCTGGGGAAAGTGGTTGTAGAGCGCCGCCACGAAGAAGAATGCCGCCAGCAGTGCCGTGAGTCCCAGGACGGCGACAATGACAGCGAACCCCAGCACCACCAGCCAGCCAACCTGGCGGCGCAGGGCATTGGGGCGGCCCGCGTACCGCTGTTCGATCTGCGAAATGCTTCTGGCAAAATCGCTGTCGTGGGAGTCGGTCACAGGAGTCACGGCGCGGCGAGCGCGCGGTCGAGCAGTCGGGCCGGAGGGAGGCGCTCCACATGCAATCGGCGGGCGAGAGCGACCAACCACTCGCGCTCGGTGGGGAATCGGCCTGCCAGCAACAGACAGCACAGAGCCTTCTCGGCCGGTTCCATGCTGGTCAACAACTGCAGTTCGGCCGTTTGGGGCGGTGTCTCACGCTGAATCCAGTCCACAAAAAGTTTTGTCTCGTGGGGAGCACTGGCTTGCATGGCCTCGACGGTGGCGGTCAGCCAGATCTGCCAGGCGTCCTCCTTTCCGGCCAATTGGCAGGCCAGCGCCACGGAAGCGGGCAGAATCCAGGAATCTTCCAATTCGAGAATCTGCTGGGGTGTGGGAAGGTTGCTGAGATCTCCGCTCGCGAGGCGGAAATGCAGGTCGATGGGGGACAGCGGGACTTCCGTGCCGGCAGGAGCCGTTGGGGTAGGGGACTCGCAGAGGTAATCGACCAACAGATCCGTCGGAGAACGGGAAGTCGGCGAGGAACCCGGCGCTTTGAAGCGGGCTTGAAACTGCGCCATCGTCTGCCGGGCCTGGTCATACTGTTTGCGCTGGGCACACGACTCGGCGAGCCAGATCGCGGCACGATAGCCGCGCAGGGGATTGGAATTCTGGAATTCAGACTGCAACACCGCTTCCTCCAGGGTGAAGTCTCCGGTCGCGAGGGCCAGGCGGTGTCGTTGCAGATGACCGCGCGAATTGGCGGGCAGTGCCTGGGTGGCCAAGGCCATCCAGCAGCCCGCTTCGTCCCAGTTCGCATTCGACATCGCGGCGAACCCGAGGACCAGGGCGGGCCATCCCAGAGACGGATCGACTTCCTGGGCTTCCTGGAGAAGGCGGAGGTCGTCGGGGGCGGGAGTGAGCCGGGCCAGCAGATACAACAGCGGGGCGTTCTGGGGATTCATTTTCAGCCGGTCCTGGTATTCCCCCATCAGTCTCTCGGGGTGGGTCTGAATCGAGCGCAATCCCTGGTAGGTCCGGTGCCATTCGATGGACAGCAGTTGATTCCAGAGCCCGGCTCGCAGGAAGGACTCGGCCCGTTCATCGAAGCGATTCCTGCAGAAGGTGCCATAGTCATCCAGCAGTTCCTGATGCCGGGGATAGCGCGGCAGAAACCTTTCGGCATAAGCCAAGGCGATTTCGGGCGGTGCCGTTTTCGCGAGGACCGGGAAGTATACCCCGGGGTCGACCGGCTCGAGCTGCACGGCGACCTTTTTGACGACGGAATTGCGATTTTCAAGCCGCAAGGTTTGGGGA
>CAIOTJ010000605.1 GCA_903861195.1 uncultured Planctomycetaceae bacterium
CGGAGTGAAGCCAAAATCATGCTGGACTGGGGAATCGAACGCCCGCACTTCATGTCTCCGCAACCGCAGCCGGGCCCTCTGGACCTTCCCCTCGGATCCCGGCTGTTGGGGGCCAAAGTATTTGATTTCGAGCAACTCGGTCTGCGGAATCACCTCGGCGTAGTACCGGACCGCTTCTTCGGCCTGTCCCGAGAACATCAGCATGGTGAATACATTTTGAGGCATGGGGCTCGCTCAGGGAGGAGATTGGGACGACCGTGGTACGGAGCGCGGCGGATCTCCCCAAGCCAGTCACGGCAGCTGGACCCGGGCCGTCGCGAATCGAAACGGTTCCATGTCGAACATGTCGCGCGGTTGCCGCGAGACATTGACCAACAGCCCCAGGGCAAACCCCGTGAACAGCAGGCTCGACCCTCCATAACTCATGAGGGGAAGGGTGATCCCGGTCACCGGGAGCAAGCCGACGGTCATTCCGGTGTTGATGATGGTCTGGGCGGCCAACAGAGCGACCACCCCGACCGCGACCAGCCGAGCGAAACCATCCCGTGCGCCGGCTGCGATCCAGAGCCCTCGCAGGAACAACAGCGAGTAGAGCGTCAGAACCCCCAGTGTTCCTGGCAGTCCCAGACGCTCTCCCACCATGCAGATCACAAAGTCGGTCCGACACGCGGGAAGGTAATACGCTGCCGGATCCTCGACGCGAGTTCCCTCGACCTGACTGCCCCAGGCACCGCCCAGGGCCAACACCTGCTTCGATTGGTGCAGGTGAAAGCCATCGGCCTTGCCCACCGTTGGTGCCCGACCATCGCGCTGTTGGAACACGGCTGTGATTCGGGACCGTTGCTCGGCCGAGATCGCCTGCCAGAACAGCGGCATGATGGACACCCCCAGGACCGCCACCAGACCCAGATGCCAGAGCCGCGCCCCCGCCGCCACCAGCATCGCGAACAGCACTGGCAGGAACAGCAATGACGTCCCCAAGTCGGGTTCTTTCAGAATCAGCCCCAGAGGGAGCAGCGTGATGCCAAACGGCACCACCAGCCCCCCCAACCTCCGGTGACTCTCCCGGCTTTCGAGATACCGGGCCAACGTGACGATGAAGGCAATTTTCGCGAGTTCCGACGGCTGGAAGTACAGCACCCCCAGCGGAATCCAACGGCGTGAACCCCAGCGGGCCGGAAAAAAGTAGACCAGGACCAGCAGCATGATGCCCACGCCAAAGGCGGGCCAGGCACCACGCCGCAGCCAGTCGAGCGGGGTCCGCGAGCCGACGCACATCGCACACCCCGCCAGGACCAGCCAGACCCCCTGCCTGCCATGGAACGAACCGGCCTGGGAGAGCTCATCTCCCCGTTCGATGCCGAGCCAGCCCAAAATGGCGATTGCGGCGGCCAACACCACCAGCGAAATCGGCCATCTCCCGCCGGGGTGGGCCTGTCGCGTCGCAGCCTCCATGCGTCTCGATCTCCACGTCTCGACCGGGGCCCAAGGGGCCCCATGGCGGGGATCCCACGATGGTCAACGCCCCGGGACATCGCGCGGCTCAATTCCTCACCGAGCCCCTTCACCGTCCGGTGGATCCTAGCCCGCGGCCTGCTTTCCCCCTAGAGCGAATCAACGCGGGAAAAAAGGGACTTGCAACAGCGAACCCGCGGAATGGAACCCACGATCCTGAAACACCCCCAATCTCCCAGGATTCGCCAGATTACTCAGGCCTCCAAGGCGAGGGGACCGACGGTCAATTCAGCTTGTGGCCGCCACGCGCGGCCCTGCGGCGACGGTTTCCGTTTCGTGGGGGAAGTGACAGCGCACGACGTGCCGGGGGTTCGACTCCAGGGGAACCAATTCGGGCACTTGGTTACGACAGCTCTCGGGACGTCCCAATTGCTGGTACAACGGGCAACGGGGATGGAAGGGACAGCCCGGGGGAAGATTGATGGGGGATGGGACGGCATCATCGCCGGCCGTGTTGGCCGCCGCCTGGATTCGCCGCCCGCGTTGCCGGGGGTCGGGAATGGGAATGGCCGCCAACAGCAACCGGGTGTAGGGATGCCGGGGTTGGTCGTACAGCGCCTCGGTGGGGGCCTGTTCGACGATGCGTCCGAGGTACATGACCGCCACGGCGGTGGAGATGTGTCGCACCACACCCAAGTCGTGGCTGATCATGAGGTAGCTCAGCCCTCGTTCGCGTTGCAGATC
The DNA here is from genome assembly GCA_903861195.1 of uncultured Planctomycetaceae bacterium. Classification (GTDB taxonomy): domain Bacteria; phylum Planctomycetota; class Planctomycetia; order Planctomycetales; family Planctomycetaceae; genus UBA10511. Next base: position 2,200 of record CAIOTJ010000605.1, read on the forward strand.
TTGCAACAGATTCACAATTTGGGCCCGAATGCTCACGTCGAGAGCACTGGTGGGCTCGTCGCACACGATGAATGAGGGTTCGAGCGCCAGCGCGCGGGCAATGCCGATGCGTTGTCTCTGGCCGCCCGAAAACTCGTGTGGATACCGTCCCGCGGCCTCGGGGCGCAGGCCGACCTGTTTCAGCAGGGTGGCGATCCGATCCTGGCGTTCCGAGCCCCTGGCGAGACGGTGCACACCCAGGGGTTCTCCCACGATCTGCTCGATGGTCATGCGGGGATTCAACGAGCCGTAAGGATCCTGGAAGATGAGCTGCATGCGTCGCCGGGCCTGACGCAAAGCTCGACCCGACAACGCCAGCAGGTCTTGCCCGCCGAACACGACCTGGCCCCCCGTCGCGGGAGTCAGCCGCAGCAGGGTCCGGCCCACGGTTGTCTTGCCGCAGCCGCTTTCGCCCACGAGCCCGAGGGTCTCGCCAAGGGCCAGGTCGAAGCTGACGCCATCCACGGCGCGCACCCATTCCTGGACCCGACCAAGCAGGCCCGCCCGAATGGGGAAATGCTTCTTCAGGTCAACGACCGACAGCAGGGGCGCAGACATGCAGCTCCTCGTGTTTCCAGCAGGCCACGGCATGCGCGGCGTTGAGCACGGTCAGCTCGGGAGACCTCAGGCATTCGGGTCCCGCGTGAGGGCATCGCTCCCGAAACCGGCATCCCTCGGGGAAGTGCGTGGCCGCCGGGACCGAACCCTCGATCGCCTGCAGCCGCGTTTCTTTCCGATCGACCCGGGGCAGGCTGGCGAACAGCCCCCGCGTATAGGGGTGCCGGGGATTGGCGAACAGTTCGTTCACGCTGGCCCGCTCGATCACTTGTCCGGCATACATCACGACGACATGGTCGGCCAATTCGGCGACAACCCCCAGGTCGTGGGTGATCAGGAGGATGGCCATGCCGCGCTCGGCCTGCATCTGGCGCAGCAGGTCGAGAATGCGGGCCTGGATGGTGACGTCGACGGCGGTGGTGGGTTCGTCGGCAATCAGCAGCTGAGGGTTACACGACAGAGCCATGGCGATCATGACCCGTTGTTTCATCCCCCCCGAGAGCTCGTGCGGGTACTGGTCGATCCGCCGCTCGGGATCGTTCACCCGCACCGCCTTCAGCGAGTCGAGCACCGCCTGCCGCAGGGCCGACTTGGGGATCTTGCGATGCAGAGAAATCGCCTCGGCGATCTGGTCGCCAATGGTAAAGACCGGGTTGAGGCTGGTCCCGGGCTCCTGGAAGATCATGCCGATCCGTCCACCGCGGATTTGCCGCAATTCATCGCGCGACAGTTTCAGGAGGTCGGTGCCATCAAACCGGATCGCACCCGAGACGAATTCACCGGGCGGGCGGGGAATCAGCTGCAGAATGCTGAGGGCGGTGACGGTCTTACCGCAACCGCTTTCCCCGACGACGGCGAGAGTTTGCCCAGCCTCGATGGAAAAGCTGACGCCATCGACCGCCTTGGCCGGTCCGGCCGCCGTGTGGAACCACGTCCGCAGGTTGTCGACTTCCAGGATCGGAGGCATATGTGGTGGAGGAGGTCGGGAGGGCCCCGCCCGGTCCCCGGGCCATTCCGGAAACCGCTGCAGACTGACTGTTGCGGAGCATAACAGGCCCCCACCCAACCGGGCCACCGCAAACCGTCACAGAAGAGGGGCTGTTTGTTGACACTTTGCCCAGCCCCGGCGGACAATTGCCGGCATGCCTGCTTCTTCAGACTCTGCGCCGGACCGTCCCGACCGCCGCCCCGATCGTCCCCGCCGTCCGGCCGGCAAGTCGGGGGGCCAAGCTGCCTCAGGGCAACCTCATTCTTCCTCGGGAAAACCACCCCGCCGATCGCCGGGTCCGCGACCCAAGCGGCCCGCTTCACGGGGACTGCTCCGCCTCAAGCGTCTCGATGCCAATCGGTTTGCCTTGCAAGCCCCGGTCTGCGCGCTCGAACGGGCCGAGGATCTGGAGGAGGTCCACGAGATGATTGCCGAGGACGAACTCGAAATCGCCCGGGATGAGCTGCTTTATCTCGTGGCCGACTGTCGGGCGTTTCTGGCGGCCCACAACCTGCTGGGGGAACTGGCCCTGCGGGAGGAGGATGTTTCCCTGGCGCGCGGCCACTATGGATTCGCCTACGAGGTCGGGCTCGACAGTCTGCCTCCCGGATTCCGGGGAATTCTGCCGACGCAGCGCGACTACAACGGCGAGTTTTTCCTGGCGGGTCGGGGGCTGGCCCGCTGCCTGATCGCCCGCGGACAGCGGTCCGAAGGGAGGTCCGTCCTGCAGAATCTGCAGAAACTCGATCCCCGCAACACCGACGTCCGCGATTTGCTGGCCGAATTGGACGAACAGGAACGGTCGGGCCTGGTCTCTCCCGAGTTGCCGATCCTCGACGACCTGTCCGCAGACGAAGATGAAGATGATGACGACTGACGCGAATTCCAAGTTGCTTCCGCTGACCGATGCCGTGACCAGTTCGCCGGCACCACTCGACGGGAAACGCCTGCTCAATGACCTGACCCGCAAGGAACTCGAAGTCTGGTGCGTGGCGCAGGGAGCCCAGAAGTTCCGGGCCGACCAGATTCGCCGCTGGATCTACGGCAAGCGGGTCAACGACTTCGAAGCGATGACCGACGTTCCCGCCCCTCTGCGGCGGCAGTTGGCCGAGCAGTTTGTGATTTTCTCTTCGCGGATTGTGCGGCGGCAGACGTCGCAGATCGACGGCACCGAGAAACTGCTGCTGCGGCTGCATGACGGCGAGCATGTCGAGTGCGTGCTGATGAAAGAGGACGACCGCCGCACGATCTGCCTGAGCACCCAGGTGGGATGTGGCATGGGGTGTGTCTTCTGCGCCAGTGGTCTGCAGGGGTTCACCCGAAATCTGTCGACGGGAGAAATTCTTGAGCAGGTACTGCACCTCGACCGGCTGCTTCCGCCGCTGGAGCGAATCACCAACGTGGTGGTGATGGGAATGGGGGAACCGTTGGCGAACCTGCCCAACCTGCTGCGGGCGCTGGAATCGCTCGAAGAGAAGGGAGGGTTGGGGATGTCGACCCGCCGGATCACCATCTCGACCGTGGGATTGCCCGAGAAAATCCGCGACCTGGCGAAGGTTGACAAGTCGTACAACCTCGCCGTGTCGCTGCACGCCCCCAACGAAGAGTTGCGTTCGGAACTGGTGCCGATGAACGCCAAAGTGGGGCTCGAGCGGGTGCTGCAGGCAGCCGATGAGTATTTTGAACTCACCGGCCGCCGGGTGACCTACGAGTACTGCGTGCTGCGCGACCGGAATGACTCGGCTGCCGAGGCGCGACAACTGGCCGCGCTGCTGCGGGGCCGGAACGCCCATGTGAATCTCATTCCGATGAACGCCGTCAGCGGGCTTCCCTACACCGACCCGTTCGCCGAACGCGTGCGGGAATTCACCCAAATTCTCGAGCAGGGGGGCGTCACCACCACCGTCCGCAAGCGCAAGGGGGCCGATATCGACGCCGCCTGCGGTCAATTGCGACTGCGCGCGGAAGCCGAGGCCTGAGCGGCTGGATCGGTTCCGAAGTCTGTCCCGGCCAGGCAGACTCCCGGGCGGGTCGAGCCCGAAAACGATCCTCCGAAGGTTGAGGAGTGGTTGCCCTCGTTCTCTGCACGGACCATAATCCGCGCGATGGAGCTGTGGGTTTTCTGTTTCTCCCTTCCCCTTCGAGGATGTGTACCGCATGTGCTGCCCGCTGAGTGCTTGGCGTTGCTGGCTTGGGTTCTGCCTGTTGGCTCTGGGAGGCATCATCTTCCCGGGGCAGGAGACGTGGGCGGATGGTCCGGGCGACAACAACCCCGCGACCGTCCGACGGGTCCCCAACCTGGGTGTGGAAGTTCCCACCGAGGTCCGGTCCGGGCTCGAACAGGGGCTGGCCGAATTGTCGAAAGCGATTGACGGTCTCCGCGGCAATCCCTCCCCCCGGGTGAAGGAACTGCTGCCCGATGTCGAGATTTTCCACCGCGCGGTTTCCGATGCGCTGGAGTTCCGCGAGTTCTTCAACGAGAAGGAGTTTGGGCCCGCCCGCGAACTGCTGCAGCAGGGACTCGAACGGGCCAGACAACTGGCGGCCGGGCAGGCCCCCTGGACCGAGCAGAGGGGCCTGATCGTGCGAGGATATGTCTCCAAAATCGATGGCTCGGTACAACCCTACGGGCTGATTGTTCCCGAATCGTATCAACCGCAGGGAAGCCACCGGCACCGGCTTGATCTCTGGTTTCATGGCCGGGGAGAAACCCTGAGTGAGGTCAACTTCCTGGTGAGCCGACAGAAAGACCGGGGGGTCTTCGCCCCGGCCGATGCGTTCGTGCTGCACCCGTATGGCCGGTACTGCAATGCCTTCAAGTTCGCGGGAGAAATCGACGTGCTGGAGGCTCTCGCGCATGTCGAGCAGCACTATCGTATCGATGCCGACCGCATTGCCTCGCGGGGTTTCTCGATGGGGGGGGGCGGCCTGCTGGCAGTTCGCCGTGCATTACCCCGACCGGTTCGTGGGGGCGACACCTGGCGCGGGCTTTTCCGAGACTCCCGAGTTCTTGAGGGTCTTTCAAAAAGAAACCCTCGATCCGAAGCCCTGGGAGAAGACCCTCTGGCACTGGTACGACTGCAACGACTGGGCGGTGAATCTCTGGCATTGTCCGACCATTGCCTATTCGGGTGAAAACGACAGCCAGAAGCAGGCGGCGGACATCATGGAGAAGGCCTTGGCCGACCTGGGGATCGAGCTGGTGCACATCATCGGTCCGCAGACCGGGCATTCGTACCATCCAGTGGCCCGCGACGAGATCGAGCGGCGGTTCAATTCGATCGTGGCCCGGGGGCGCGACCGTAATCCCTCGGCGATTCACTTCACCACCTACACCCTGCGATACAACCGGATGCACTGGGTGACGGTTGAGGGGCTCGACCAACACTGGGCGAAGGCCCACGTCGACGCCCAGTGGCAGGCCAACAACAGTGTCGATCTGCAGACCAGCAACATCAACGCGCTGTCGCTGTCGTTTGCTCCGGGGGAATGCCCGTTTGACATCAGTCAACCGGTGTCGATCCAGATCGATGGGAAAGATGTGAAGGCCCCACGCCCCCTGTCGGACCGCTCGTGGACCTGCCGGCTGGTGCGCGAGGCGGGGATTTGGAAAATTGGGGCAGTGCCGAACGGTCTGCGGAAGAAGCCTGGGCTGCAGGGGCCGATTGACGATGCCTTCATGGACGCGTTTGTCTTCGTGACGCCCACCGGTACACCCCTCTCGGCCGAGGTCGACCGCTGGGCCCGCGGGGAACTCGACCGGGCGGTCGAGCACTGGCGTCGCCAGTTCCGGGGTCGGGCCCGTCTGGTGAAAGACACCGAGCTCTCGGCCGAGGACATCGCGACCAAAAACCTGGTGCTCTGGGGCGACCCGGGCTCCAACCAGGTGTTGGCCCGGATCGCCGACCAGCTGCCGATCCGCTGGTCGGCCACGGGAATTGCCGCCGGGGAGCGCCAATTCGCGGGAGCCAACCACGGGTTGATTCTCTGTGCGCCCAACCCGCTCAATCCCGAGCGGTATGTCGTGCTCAACAGCAGTTTCACCTACCGCGACTACGACTATCTCAACAACGCCCGGCAGGTGCCGCGGCTGCCCGATTGGGCGGTGATCGACATCACCACCCCGCCTGGTTCGCAGTATCCGGGCAAGGTGTCGGCGGCTGATTTTTTCAATGAGCGGTGGCAGCTGCAGCCGACCCGCTGAATTCGAATCCCCTGGCGGCTGAAGTGTGCAGAGGCCCGGATTTCTTGCGAAATCCGGGCCTCTTTCGTTCTGACGTGCGTGGCTTGACAACCGCGATGAGGTGACGTGCTGCGGGAAATGGCAGGCCCGCCGTCGGGTTCACTGGCGGGCCATCGCCCCGGCTTCAGATCTTGACGGGCTTGTACCGCACCCGGTGGGGACGGTCGGCTTCGATGCCCAGCCGTTCCCTGCGATTGGCCTCGTAAGACTGATAGTTCCCCTCGCACCAGTAGACCCGGCTGTCTCCCTCGAAAGCGAGAATGTGGGTGGCGACGCGGTCGAGGAACCAGCGGTCGTGGCTGATAACGACCGCGCAACCGGCGAAGTTGAGCAAGGCTTCTTCGAGGGCCCGAAGTGTTTCGACATCGAGGTCGTTGGTCGGCTCGTCGAGCAGCAGCAGGTTGCCCCCCGAACGCAGCATCTTCGCGAGGTGCACGCGGTTCCGCTCTCCCCCCGAGAGTTCCCCCACCAGCTTCTGCTGGTCGGGCCCCTTGAAGTTGAACCGACCCACGTAGCTGCGCGAGTGAATCTTCACCTTGCCGATCTCGATGATGTCAAGCCCCCCCGAGATCTCCTGATAGATGGATTTCTTGGGGTCGAGCGCATCGCGCGATTGATCGACATACGAGGGGATGACGGTGTCTCCCACCCGCAGCGTGCCGTTGTCGGGTTTCTCCTGCCCCATGATCATGCGGAACAGGGTGGTTTTCCCGGCACCATTGGGTCCGATGACTCCCACGATGCCGCCGCGGGGCAGGTTGAAGGTCATGTTCTCAAACAGCAACCGGTCGCCGAACGCCTTCGAGACCCCTTCGGCTCGCACCACGAGGTCTCCCAGCGGGGCCCCTGAGGCGATCTGGATGTCGGGGGCGTCTTCGCGGGCGTCATACTCCTGCGACAGCATCTGCTCGTAACGCTCGAGGCGGGCCTTGTTCTTGGTGGCCCGTGCCTTGGGGTTCATCCGGACCCATTCCAGCTCTTTCTTAAGGGTCTTTTGCCGCTTCGATTCCTGCTTCTCTTCGATCGCCAGACGCGACTGCTTCTGCTCGAGCCACGAGCTGTAATTCCCCTCGTAGGGATATCCCTTCCCCCGGTCGAGCTCGAGAATCCAGCCTGCCACATTGTCGAGGAAGTACCGGTCGTGCGTCACCGCCACCACGGTCCCCTTGAATTCGTGCAGGTAGCGTTCCAGCCACGAAACCGAATCGGCGTCGAGGTGGTTCGTCGGCTCGTCCAACAAGAGCATGTCGGGGGACCGCAGCACCAGCTGGCACATCGCGACGCGGCGTTTTTCACCCCCCGAGAGCATCCGGATCAGCGCGTCGCCCGGGGGCAACCGCATCGCGTCGCTGGCCATCTCCAGGGTGCGGTCGAGTTCCCAGAGGTTGTTGGCGTCGATCTGATCCTGGACCTTCGCCTGCTCGGCCAGTACCGCGTCCATCTCGTTGGGTGACAGGTCTTCACCCAGTTTCATGTTCAGCTCGTTGTACCGGTCAAGAATCGCCTGTGAATGCGCGACCGCTTCCTGCACACACTGGTCGACTGTCCAGTCTGGGTTCAGCCGGGGTTCCTGCCGGAAGTAACCAATGTCGATTCCCTTGGCGGGCCGGGCGGTCCCCATGAAATTGGTGTCGTCCCCCGACATGATCCGCAGCAGGGTGCTCTTGCCGGCCCCGTTGGCTCCCAGCACGCCAATCTTGGCCCCGGGGTAGAACGACAGCCAGATATCCGAGAGCACTTCCTTCTGCTCATAGATCTTCGTCACCTGCTCCATGGTGTAGATGTATTGTTGACTCATCCGTTCTCAACTCCCTCTGTGGGTTGTGCCGTCCAGCGGGACAGCGCCTGTTCAATTTCCTTGCGGCGGGGCAGCGATGGCTGGGCACCCGCCCGGGTCACGCTGAGTGCCGCCGTGGCCGTGGCGAACCGCACCGCCGCGGTCAGCGGCTGCCCTTCCGCCAACGCCACCGCCAGGGCGCCGTTGAATGCATCCCCCGCCGCCGTGGCATCCACGGCCCGGACCGCCGGGGCCGACTGGCGGAATTCCAGATCCCCCACGGCCAGGCATCCTGCCGGTCCCAACGTGGCAATCACCGATCGACAGCCCCGATTTGTCAATTTTACGGCAGCCGCCCGCCAGCGGGAAGGGTCGTCCGCGGTACTCTTCGCGCCAGTCGGGGCCCCCTCCGCTTCCGACCCCCAAGTCTCCTCCGTCAACTGGCACAACTCGGTTTCATTCGGGGTCAGGATGTCGACCAGCGAGAGCAGGTTCCCCTCCAGGATCCCCCGGTCGGCCGGGGCAGGATTGAGTATGGTGATCAGTCCCTGCTCCCGAGCCCGTTCGAGCCCCCTCCGGACGGTCGGCAAGGGAATTTCCAGGCTGGTCAGAAACACTTTGGCACCGGCAAACAGTTCGTCTGGCAGGGCATCGACATGGTCGGGAGAGAGCCGGGCATTCGCCCCCGAGGCGACGGAAATCAGGTTCTGACCGGCGGCGTCGACGAGGATCAGGGCGATGCCCGTGCTGGTCTGCGGGAACGTGATCAGCCCCGACAGTTCCAATCCCTCGCGGGTCAGTCCCTCCCGGGATTGGGTACCGAACGGGTCGTCCCCCACCCCCCCCACGAAGGCCACGGTTCCCGCGGCGGCACGGGCGGCGGCCACCGCCTGATTCGCCCCCTTCCCACCAGGCGCCTGCAGAAATTCGCCTCCGAGCACCGTTTCTCCCGGACCCGGTAGCCTGGGTCCATGGATGACAAGGTCCACATTCACCGAGCCCAGCACCAGCGTGGAAATGGACATGGCAACCACTCTCTTGAGGAAAACAGCGGGTGTTTGGCAGTCCACCACTCCCAAACTCGCGAAATGTTGGAAGCTTGGGAACTCTGCAGCCGACCGCGACCCCCGGGGGAAAAATCCGCAAAATCCGCACCGATCAATCGCCGATCATACACGACACAGATCGGGAGCTAGCCCATCGGGGGCCATTCTGCCTGAACTGGCTGCCGGCTGGACCGAAACCCGGTCCATCTATGACGTCACGACTCGGACGATTGCGCAGGATGGCGAATTCAGGGTGAGAATTCGGCTTGAAGCGAATCGGACGAATCGGCTAGATTTCCAGCCCCTGTCACCCCAGACCTGATGGAACAGCCGTGCCTAACTTTGGCGACTGGATGCATACGACTTTCGGACCAGGATGGTTCGCGGGAATCAATGCCGGAGACTGGTTGAGGCTCCTCGTCCGCGAGCGGTTTTCGATCTCCCCGGCCTATTGGCCCCGGGCGGCCTTTGTCTCGGGGCTGAGCGTCGTCACGTCGGCGTTCCAGACCGTTGAAGACCTGATGTACAAACGGCGTCTGAGGGACATTTCGATTCAGCCCCCGCTGTTTGTGTTGGGGCACATGCGCTCGGGGACCACCCACCTGCACAATCTGCTGTCGTTGGACCATCGGTTTGGCCATCCGACGATGTTTGAGGTGAATTTCCCGCAGTCTTATCTGTTGGCCGAGCGGGCTTTCTCGTGGGCCATGGAGTTGACCATGCCCTCGTCGCGCCCGATGGACAACATGTCGGTCGGGGCTGACTCTCCCCAGGAGGACGAGTGGGCCATGGTGGTGATGACGCAGAAATCCCCCTACATGGGCTGGTCGTTCCCGCACAGCATCCGGAACTACGAGAAGTATTGGACGCTCAACGACGCCAGCCCGGCCGACCGTGAGGAATGGCAGGAGAGTCTGCTGTACTTCTGCCGCAAGCTGCAGTGGACGCACAAACGGCCCCTCGTTTTGAAGTCACCGGCCCACACCGCCCGGGTCCGCTGGTTGCTGCCGATTTTCCCGCAGGCCCGTTTTGTGCACGTGCACCGCAATCCGTACGAGGTGTTCCGCTCAACCCAGCGGCTGTGGCAGAAGATTCGCCCGTTCAGCCAGCTGCAGCAGCCCCGGGACTTGCACCTCGACGACGAACGCATCTTCGCCTGCTACCGCGAGATGCACCGTCAGTACTTCGCCGACCGCGACAGTATTCCGTCCGGCCACCTCTGCGAGGTGCGATTTGAAGACCTCGAGCGGCGTCCCCTGGTGACGTTGCAGAAGATCTACGAAGACCTCGGTCTGCCCGATTTTTCCGAAGTGAAGCCCCGGTTCGAGGAATACCTCGAGCAGACCGCGGGTTATCAGAAAAACAAGCACAAGCCGCTCCCCGCCGACCAGATCCGCCGCATCAATTCCGAGTGGCGAGAGTCATTTGAAAACTGGGGGTACAGGATGGAAGAGCCTGTCGAGTCCGGTCATCCGGCCGCCGCAGGGCTGGAAGCCGAGGGCAGGCCTGCGGCGGCTTGAGAGTTCTCTCCCTTGCGGCCCACAAACAGATAGTACGGTGCCCGCCACAGGGGGACGTACGGAATCGGTGCCAGCCGCTCCTCCAGCCGCACCATCTCGAACCGTCTCCGCAGGTAGGGAATGTGGTCCCGACTGGGATGCACATTGTCGGTCGCGAACCAGACCGGCAACAGCGAGCGAGTGAACCACCCGTGCCGTGTCTCTGCCGGCTCGGGATACTTCCGCGACACGAAAAAGTCGACCACCGCAATCTGCCCCCCGGGGCGGAGGTTCTGATACGCCCGGTCAATGGCGGCGAACCAGTCGGGAATCATCGTCAGCGAATACGAGAACGTCACCAGGTCGACCGGTTGGTTGGCGGTATGGGTCGTGGCGTCTCCGCCGACCACCGCGACGTTCCGCCACCCTCGGCTCGCGACACGCCGGCGGCACTGCTCCAGCAGTGGTTCGCAGAGATCGACCACAGTCACGTCGGCACAGGTGTCGCGCCAGGGAGCGTGTTCGAGATTGGCTCCGGTCCCGCCCCCCATGTCGAGCCACCGGCTCCCGGGAGCCACCGCCAGCGAAGCCAGCAGTTCCTCGCGTCCGTACAACAGGCGGCGGCGAAAATCGTCGTAGTCGGAGGCCTGACCGGCGTAGAAGCTCGCCAGCCGCTCGGCATGCGTCTCACCCCGGACCGGTGCCAGTGCCAGGTGCCACAACACGCGCAGATCCCGCCCCATCGACATCAGAGACCCTCTTTCACGCCTGCAGATGCGCGATGCTGAATGACCCGTAGGTGTGCACCCGATCCAGCGGATGCAGCCGGTTCGCCAGGTCGCGGTCATACCGCAGCAGGTCTCCCACCCGGGTCGGGCACCCATCCCGCTGCACAATCACAGGATCGACAAACGCCGTCTCTGTCCCCCCCGACCGCCACAAGAACCGGGCGTTGGGGGCTGCCCGCTCGAGCAGTTGCTGCCACTCGGCCTGCAGCAGGTCTTGCCGCCAGGCGCTCATCCAGTCCATGTGGTCCAGCAGCACGAATCGGTCGACCGGGGCCGTCTGTTCCTTCAAAAACCCGGCCACCGAGTTGGTGTGTACCCGCACCCGATCAGCCAGACCAGCCTTGAGCCGGGAGAAATTCTGCGGACGCAGGTATTCGGGACAGCAGTCGTGCGTGTAGTGCCCGGTCAGGTAGACCCGCCAGAAGTAGTTGTCGTGCAGGGGCAGCCGGGTGAAGACCGTCTCGACACAGTCTTCAATGAACCCGGCGATTCCCTGCTCGTGATACCGCTCGACCTGTTGCCGCTGCGCCCGCGGCACTCCCAGCAACGAGAGGGTGGTGTCGCGGGCCACCATCCACTTCACGGGGCGGCTCCACAACACGGGCTTGATCTCGCGCAGGTAGATCTCTTCCTGCTGCTCGACCGACTGGGCGGAAAGCAGCCGCTCGACCTGGTCGCGGATTCCCAGCACGCGGTCGGCGAACTGGTTGGCCTTGCGGGCGAAGTAACCTGCCGTCCCTCGGAAATAGAACGAAGAACGTCCCGGGCCCCGGCGGAAAAACTCGATGTGCTTGTCCCAATAGCGGCGGGCGAACCCCTCCAGCCTGGGACGCAGTGCGTCGTGGTACAGCTCGCGGTGATGCACGGCCGAGCCGTGGCCAAACAGGCTGAAGAAATCGGTGTGGTCGAGGGCGGCAATCCCGGCGAGCTTGAGCTGCAACAGGGCGTTTTGACGGGGGTTCACATCCACACAGTGCACCACCCGCGGTTCCTGCAGCGCATAGTCGAGCGCGTTGCACCCCGCCGAGGTGATCACCAGCACGGCGTGGTCGGGCCCCAGTTCCAGGGCCTCGCGGTCAATCCGGGGGTCTTCCCAGCAGGTGTTGTAGACCAGGTTGCGGCCATGCACCCATTGGAAGCAGGCGTTGCTGAGGCGGTCGGGAATTCGCATGCGATCGGGTCCTGGAAGAGCTCGGCAAGTCGGGGGAGATCAGCGCTGTTACGAAGGGGAGAGCTCCTTGGCCGAACCGGGTCCCACTGACACGGGAGCAGGACCACTCACTCCACTCTCCAACACCTCGCGAATGTTTGCAAGCTCGCCAATGGGACGGCGTGCGCCGCGGAAAACCCCGGAGTGTTCCCGCACCCTTCCATGCCAGGGACGATGGAGCAACTCCAGTGTGCCATCCCCATGCTCGACCAGTGCCGTGCAGCTCTCAACCCAGTCGCCGGTGTTGTAATAGTCGACGCCTTCCCGCCGGCTGATCCGCGGTGTGTGGATGTGCCCGCAGACGACACCGGCGCAGCCCCGGTCGGCCGCATGCTGGGTGATGAGCGTCTCGAAGTTGCTGACGAAGCTGGTCGCTTGCTTGACCCGCCGCTTGATCGCTGCCGACAGGGACCAGTACTCCATTCCCAGCCGGCGCCGAACGCCGTTGAAGACAATGTTCATTCCCAGCAGCAGGTTGTAGCCGGTATCCCCCAGATGCGCCAGCCACGGGGCATGCCGGACCGCCGTGTCGAACTGGTCGCCGTGCATCACCAGTAATCGTCGGCCGTCGGCTGTGTGATGCACCAGTTCATCGGCAATCTGGATGCTCCCCAGATCGTGCAGGTAACACCGCAGGAATTCGTCGTGGTTTCCCGGGGTATAGTAAACCCGGGTTCCCCGCTTCATCAGGCCCACGATATGCCGCAGCAGGTATGTGTAGGTGTCGGTCCAGTACCACCCCCGTCGCAGTCGCCAGCCGTCGATGATGTCTCCCACCAGATAGAGGTGCTCGGGCTCGTGCCCACGGAGGAACTGCAGCAGGGCGGCGGCATGGGTGTACCGGCAGCCCAGATGAACATCGCTGACGAAAATCGACCGAATCGAACTCATCGGGACCTCGCGCTGTGAGACAACTGGCGACCCGGGATCGAGCCACTTCCCGCGGACAGTTGTCACAGGTTTTCCCCAGGACCTGTGAAGATCTGATGACATCTGTTGGAAATCCTCTGGAACATGGGGGCGGGCCCGCCGCGGCGTGTGATTGACCGTTCTCCGCCGATCCCGTAACGTGAGAAGAGCCAGTGGGTTGGGTTCCATTCCCGGCTGGCGGAGGACGGGTGGCCTGCAGAGGCCCGTCCTGAAACGAGTGGAATGACGACCAAGCGAGGCACGCGTGTCACCCCGTCGATCGGATCGAGCTGGCGAAGACGCCGGTGGAGGCCAGGGAGTGGAGGAATTGACTGGTCGGGCCCGGGCCTGGCCCACCCTCATCCAGTTCGCCGTCTTCGTCGAGAACCGGGTAGGGCGGCTGCACTCTCTGATGCGGCACCTCGAAAGCCATGCCGTGCGGATCGTGGCGATCTCAATTGCCAACAGTGTCGACTGCGCGATCGTCCGGCTGATGGTGAACGACACCGACCGCGGCCGGGAGATCCTGGAACTCTCGCGGTTTCCCTTTGCCGAGATCGAGTTGGTGGGAGTGGAACTTCCCGAGGGGGATCAGCCTTTCCTGCAGGTCTTTTTGGCCCTGCTTCAGGCCGAAGTGAACGTGCAATACACCTACCCGCTGTTGTACCGGCGGGGCCAGGGTGCCATCGCCCTGTATGTCGACGATGTCGACCAGGCGGTGGCGGTCTTGAAGAACCGGGGCCTGAAAGTCATTACCGAAAGCGACCTGCTGCTCGATTGAGACGCTCCCAAACAGTTGAGACGCTGCCGCCGGGAGTGTGGCGTGACCCGCCGGTTCGCACTGAGGCGGAGGCAGGCTTGTCCAATCCGTCAGCCAGCAGCGAACTTTTTGACGCTCTCGGGCCGCTCTCAGTGCGTCAATCTGCCCAGGGCGACCTGCCCCTTGTCGCCGTCCACTTCACGGACGGGCCGCGTTACGCCTCCACCTGGCCGCATCCGCCGGGCGGCCGAGTTGGTCGCAGAGTTTGGCGAGTTCCAGGCGGAGTGGTCCGTTGTCCGGCTCGGCCAACGCCTGCGTCGCCAGTTGGTCGTGCCGGTCGTGGAGGGTTTTCGAGGTGATCAATCGCTCGGCCTCGGCCTTGGCCTGGTCGGTCTCTCCCACCATTTGGCAGGCACGGATCAACTGGTTGCGGGCCACGAGATTGTGCGGATCGCGCGCGAGCACCCCCTGCAGTCGTTGCCGGGCCGCAGCCCCCCGCCCCTCGTCGAGATCGAGCATCGCCCCCAACAGGGCCACCCCCTCCAGTTGCGAAGCCGATTGCTGCAGCCGGTTCCAGATGGCCTGGGCGGCTGCGGTCTCTCCCAACCCGCGCAAGGCCTCGATCTGCACCAATTGCTGACGGGGACTCTCGGGAACCTGCCGGACCACTTCGAGCGCCTCGGCAAATTCTTTCTGAAACACCAGGCATTGCGCGAGTTCCCGCCGCAGTTCGTCGCGCACCTCGTCGGGAGGTGCCCGGTTGAGCGCCAGACGGTAGTGCCGAATGGCGTCGTCATACTGCCGGAAATCCTGCACGTAGGTCAGCGCCATCAGCCGGTGGGGCAGAAAGTCGTCGGGGGCGAGCTGCGACGCCCGGTCGAGAGCGGCCATCGCCGGGTTCAACTGCCCGCTGTCGTACAGAATCGTCGCCACCCAGCGGTGGACATCGGCCTCGTTGGGAAAGTCGGCGTCCAGCCGGGCGAACAGCGCGTCGGCGTCGGCCAGTCGCCCCGCCTGATACAGCGCTTCTCCCAGCCAGAGTTGATGCACCAGGCGTTGGTCGCCCTGGGGTTCAATCGATGCCAGAAACAACAGCGCCGCATCGACCTCTCCTTTTCGCAAGCGGTCGGCTCCTGCCAGCAGCCGATGCTCATCACGCCAGGCACGATCGTGTTCGAGCCGTTCGAGCAGTGGACGCAACTCGGTCTGGGCCGGCCCCCGCCGCAGTTCCTGCAGGGCGGACTGGACCTGATGGGCCAGCTGCTGCTGATCCCGGCGATGCTGGATGCGCCACCAGCCGCCGCCAGCCGCCGCCAGGATCAGCAATCCGGCGATCAACCAGGCAGTGTGAGTGCGAGCAGGCATGCGGAATGATCGGAAAAGGGGACGGAACCAAGACGTGTTGATGTGACGGGAACTGGAGCTCGTCGCGCAGCAGCCGTTGACCGGTTGAGTTTATCCAGACCCTTGCCGATTCAGCCATTCGCTTGAGGTCCCACACCTCGTCGGCATCGCCGAACGGGTTTGCAAGACAGGAAAGCGGCCCGGGATTTGCATTCCCCCAGTCGTTGTGCCACAGTCCGTGGTGTCCCTGCCGATTGGCTGTTCCCCAGGTCTGCCGTGTCGACTGCGTTCCCTCTCGTGCACCCTCCGAGCAACCTGCCCCGCCGGATCTTTCTGGCGGGTTGCATGGGGTTGGGGGCGCTGGTGCCGGGGTGCCGCGAGGCTGTCCGACAGCCGCAGCCCGCGCCCCCTGCGGCAAACGAATCGGCCCGCCCACAGGCCGGGTCAACCGCTGGGCCCACCGTGAAGGACAGTGCGGGCACCAGTGCGGCGTCCCCGCCGCTCGACGGCCGGGCCGCGACGGCCAAGACCGCGCCCCTCTCCAACGAACAGTGGGGCGGCGTGACGTTTCGCGAGGTCGCCGCCGAACGCGGCATCACCCTGCATCGCGAGCCCCGTCCGTATCCCCTTACCATTCTCGACTCGTTCGGGACAGGCTGTGCCGCCTGGGATGCCAACGGCGATGGCTGGCCCGATCTGCTGTTTGTCGGGGCCCCCCATCCGGTGCTGTACCTCAATGACGGAACCGGCTCGTTTCGCGATGTCACAGCCCAAAGTGGTCTCGCCGATGACGCGGGAGAATGGACCGGGTGTGCCGTGGGGGATTGGTCGGGCGACGGCCGCCCCGACCTGCTGGTGACTGGATACCGACGCCTCGCGCTCTACCGGAATCAGGGCGAGGGACGTTTCGAGCAGGTGACGGCTGCCGCCGGTCTGGCATCCGACAACGAGGGGCACTGGGGGGCGAGTGCCGGTTTCATGGATCTCGACGGCGACCAGTGGCTCGACCTGGTGCTGACGCAGTACGTGGCATTTGGCCCGCAGTCTCGTCAGCACTGCGAGTACAAACCGGGGGTGAAGACCGGCTGCACTCCCGCCGAGTATCCCCCCGAGCGTCCGCGGGTCTGGCGGAACACGGGTGAGGGACGCTTTATCGAGATGACCGCCACGGCAGGTTTCGACCAGTCGGCGGGCGCAGGGATGGTGCTGGCGTTTGGCGATGTGGATGCCGATGGACGTCCCGACGTGTACCTTGGCAATGACGGCCGTCCGGCCGACCTGCTGCACAACCTGGGAAGACTGCAGTTCGAGAACCTGGGACTGGTGGCGGGGGTCGCCGTCACTGAGGCGACCACCTCGATGGCCGCGATGGGGGCCGACTGGGGAGACTTCGACCGCGACGGGCACCTCGATCTCGCGGTAACCAACTTCCAGAAGCAGGGGTTCGCGCTCTACCGCCGGACGGGCCCGGTGCTCTATGCCGACGCGGCGGCCCGCACCGGGCTGGCGGCCCAAACCCGGACTCGGCTGGGGTTTGGCGTCCAATGGCTCGACTTCGACAACGACGGCTGGCCCGATCTGGCGTGTGCCAACGGGCATGTCTACGACAACGCCCCCGAGCTGGAAGGGGCCGGCTCGAGTTACCGCCAGCCCCTCTCGCTGCTGCGGAACCTCGAAGGCCAGCGCTTCGTCGACGTGGTGGGAAGGCAACCCGCGGCGGTGCGGCAACCCCTCGTGGGACGCGGACTCGTCCGGACCGACTTCAACCAGGATGGCCGCCTCGATCTGGTGGTGGTCGATCATGAAGGAACGCCCCGGCTGCTGGAGAACACAATCCCCGCCGCCAACCATTGGCTGCAGTTGGAACTGCGGGGAAATACTCCCAACCAGTTCGCCTACGGAGCCCGGGTGACGGGGCGGGCCGGGGACCGGGTGTGGGTGGCTGAGCTGTCTCCCGCCAGCAGTTACCTCTCGTCGGCCGACCCGGTGATTCACTGGGGCCTCGGACCTGTGCCACAGCTCGACGAAGTGACCGTCCGCTGGCCAACGGGCGAGATTCAGACCTGGCGAAACGTCGCGTCGCGTCAGCGTCTGCGGCTCGAACAACAGCCGTAACAACCGCGGCGCCGCAGCGCCGGGGCGAACGGAACCTACTGGCGGTTGGTGGCGCCGGGCCAGTTCGAGGGTTCGGTGGCTGGTGTCGGGGAACCCTGCGGGAACAGCCGCAGGTCGACCGGTTGATCGGTCTCGATCACCAGAGTACGGCCGAGGTTGGGCCAGATCTGCGCCAGCGAGTCGAGCCATAACCGCCGCAGGGCCCGGTCGCGGGCCGACGACTGCGCGGCGGGAGTCTCCCCCCCGGCCGCGACGGCGGTCACCAGAGCCTGGAAGCGATCGGCCTGTCCGCGGGCGTTTTCGATGGTTCCACGCCGGGAGGTCTCGGCCTGATCGAGCCGTTGCCGGGCCTGGGCCTGGGTGCTGGTCAGCCGTTGTTCGGCCCGCGAGCGTTCCTGCTCGATCAGCTTGTCTTTCTCGGCCCGGGCGTTGGAGACATCGAGGAAGGCTCCTTTGACCTCAACTGGTGGCCAGACAGCGGCGATGGTCACATCCTCAATCGCGGCTCCCAGGCGTGCTGCGGGAGAAATCCGCAGCAGATCGCCGGTCAACCGCTGCCGCAGTTCGTTCAGTCCCAGGGGGTGGACGTAATCGACTCCACTCTGCGACACCGCCTCGGCGAGGCAGTTCTCGGTCAACAGCCGCAGCACCACCTCGGGGGTTTCGACCGTGCAGAGCCACAGGTAGGGATCGGCGATGCGGTACTGCACGTGGACCTGCAGGTTGAGCAGGTTCTTGTCTCCGGTCAGGAACTCACCGACGCGATCCAGTCCCGAAGGACGCAAAAACCCCTGTGGATCCTGCGAGTCGGGCGCGGCCACCCCGATGGTCAGGGTCCGCAACTCGCTGACATTCACCCGGTCGACGCGGGAGAGAGGCCAGGGGAGGTTCCAGTGCAGGCCACTGCGCGCCGGAATGAGGGACGCCCGTCCGAACCGGCGGATCAGCCCCTGCTCATTCCCCCGGATGATAAAGAATCCGGAGGCGAGCCAGGTCAAGACCAGGCTCAAGCCCAGCAGTCGTGGCAGGGTCATTCGACCGGCTCCCCCGAAGAGTTCGCGCGGGCCGCGTTGGTCTGGGGAGCGACAACGGGTGGTGGCGGCGACTCGGAAGTCGAGGGGGGCAGTCCCTCTTGCAGCAGGCGGAACAGCCGGCTGCCCGCCGAGAGGACCACGGTCGACTGGCGGTTGAGAATCTGCGAATAGGCGGCGAGGGTCCGTTGCAATTCGTACAACTGCGGGTCGAGGGCGTGGGCCTCGTTGAGGATGGTCAGGGCCTGGGCTTCCCCTTCGCCGCGGATGCGTTCGGCATCGGCATCGGCGCGGGCCAGCAATTCGTCGCTTTGCCGTTGGGCCTGGCTCTCGATGCGCAGCCGTTCGGCCGCACCCGCAGAGCGGTAGCGTTCGGCGATCCGCAGCCTTTCAGTGCGCATTCGCTCGTAGACGGCGATGCGGTTGCCTTCCGGCAGGTTGATGCGGCGGATCCGCAGATCGAGCAGTTCGAGTCCGAGATTCTCGACTGGCGAGTCTTGACCAGTCGCGGCAGTCAGTGCGGCGAGCGTCCGCTGGGCCACGGCCGACAGCGGGCGCTCTTCGCCCGGTCCCTGATCCGACGCATCCACGTGCAGCAGCCCGTTCAGTTCGGACTGGCCAATCTCGGCCGAGAGGGCGGCCCTCAGCCGGGCGTCGAGCCGGGCCTCGGCGTTTTCGCGGCTTCCCAATCGGCGGTAAAACTGCACGACAGGCCGGTTTTCGAGAGGAATATCGGCTGCCTTCGCCGAGGGAATGCGCCACGTAAGAAAGCTCGAGACCGTGACGTTCTTGCGGTCGCGGGTGAACATCTCGCGAGCGGGGGGATCGAACAGCAATTCGCGACGATCGAAGCGCCGGACCGTGGCTATGGGCCAGGGCCACTTGAAGTGCAGCCCCCGGTCGCTGGCGGAGGGTTGCGTCTGGTCGTAGACCGCGGTGATCACTCCCAACCGTTCGACGATGACAAATTCGTTTTCGTCCACCAGCACGACCGAGGTCAGCGCGGCCCCCAGCAATACCAGCCAGAGCGCGGGGCGCAGCCGGCCGGTCCAGGGGCTGCGTCCCAGGGAAAGTTCGGCGGATGGGGAAGCGGCGGCACTCATGGCAGGGACTGGATCGCGGGCGGAGTGAATCGGGGACTGCGGTTACTGCTCATCATCAAACGGGTCGGTGGCGGGTTGAGAGGCGGGAGGGGTTGCTGGGGGGGGAGGGGTCGCGGCGGGGCCACCTTCGGTGGGAAACCAGAACTGCCGCCGTCCCTGGGCGGCCGGATCGAGCACCACAAGTGGACGGTTCGCGAGGGCCGCTTCCAGCGACTGCCAGTAGAGATGGGTCTGCGAGAGCTGTGGTGCGGCCTGGTGGGGACCGACAAGTGGGACGAACCGATCGCGTTTCCCCCGTGCCCGGTCGGTGGTCTGCCGACTCTGACCGCGGGCGGCGTGCAGCCGCGCACTCACCTGTCCCGAGAGCGGACCGTCGGTCGGGGCATCCGCCGCGAGGGCCCGCCAGCGCTCTTCATCGAGTTTCCAATCGAAACGGTTTTCACCTTCGGCGGCGAGGGGCCCACTGGGGTTCGCCCCCACCTCGGTCCGCTGCATGTCGTTCGCGGGACGGACCACCAGGTGCAGCGCATCGGCCGCCTCTTCCCCCACCACCGACAGCAACGTGCGGGCGGCGTTGGTCTGGGCGAGATTGCGCAGTTGCTCGCGCTCTTCGAGCGCATTCGCAACATCGCGATAGGCGGGCACGACTCCTCCCGGCGGGTGAACATCGAGCAGGTGCAGCGATTGCAAGGTCAGCCCCAGGCGATGCTTGGCCAACTCGCGGCGGGCCAGCTGCAGGCAGGCCTGTTCGACCGTGGTCCGCGATTCTCCCAGCAGTGTCTCCAAAGGACGGTTGGCGACAATTTCCCGAATGGCCGATTCGAGCACCGCCCGCAACGTCGCCTCGGGCGAGGCACTTCCCCCCTGGTACTCCCGCAGATCCGCAATCTGATACTGCCCTTCAGCCGTCAATTCGAGCAACAGTTCATCGCCGGTCAGCAAGAGGCTTTCATCGGTGAGAGTGAGGTAACCCAGGTCTTCATGGGTCGTCTGCCATTCCACCGGGGCCCGATACGAACCGGGCTCGGAACGAATGACTGGTCCCGCCGCTCGGAAGCCCAGTTGCACGGGACGCAACCGGTCGACCTGGTCGCGCCGCACCGTCTCGAAGGGAGTGGGCCAGCGCCAGGCGAGGCCCGGACCGAGCTGTTCGTGGAACCGCCCAAACCTCAGCACCAATGCCTGTTCATCGGGACGGATCAGCACGACATTCGAGAGCATCCAGAACGCACCGGCCAGACACGCGGCGAGCGGCAGGATCTTGCGGCGATGCCGCAGCCCCCAGAAGATCCACTCTGAGGGGCTCAGCCAGCGGGAGAGCTGCTCGGCGGTTCCCTCGAGCTGTTGCCGCCACGCCAGCAGGCGGGGGGTTGACGCGGGTTCGAACCACAACAGACGCAGGGCGTACAGCATCACGGCCAGCGACCCCGCCTCATGGAACAGCGCGCTGATCACCGGGCTGAACAAGCCCCAGGCCGAAAGCAACACCCCCAGCGTGTTCACCCCAAATGCGAACAACAGGATGCTGCGCCGGATGGTCCGTACCAGTTCGCGGGACAGCCGCAGCAACCCGGGAAGCGTGGAAAGAGGGTCACCCAAGAGCACGATGTCGCCGGCGGCCGCCGCAATGTCGTTCCCCGCGCGGGCGATGGCAATGCCCACGTCCGCCTTGTCGAGCGCGAGAGCATCGTTGATGCCATCGCCAATCATCGCCACCCGGTGCCCCGCCTGCTGTTGGGCCAGAACCCAGTCAAGTTTCTGCTGGGGAAGCAGTTCGGCCTGGCAATCGTCGAGGGGCCCCAGGTGCGTCAGCAGGCCCCGGGCGGCTTCCACCCGGTCCCCCGTCAGCAGGGCCAGCCGCAGGTTCCCCTGCTCACGCAATTCCCGAATGACCGCCTGCGCGTCGGCGCGCGGGGTGTCCGCAATTCCCCAGAGACCCACCAACTGTCCCGACGGAGCCTGGTCGCCCCCGCCCGCGGGGGGGAGCCAAGCCACTCCCAGGGGAGATTCTCCCCGTTGCTCCAGTTCGTACCGGGGTACCTCCCAGGCGTCGGCGATCGGGACCCCCAGAGAGGCGAGCCAGCGGAGATTGCCCACGACCAGCCGCGCCCCCTCGGGAGGGGCTGGGGCCAGAGTGACAGGCCAGCGATTGGCGGGCAGGGAAAGCTGTAGACCAAGGCCGGGGAACTCGGTGAGACCCGGAAGTTGGGGAACGACCAATTCCCGGCGATCGGCGGCGGCCGTGATGATCCGGGAGACGGGATGATTGCTTCCGCGCGTGGCCAGGGCCGTCAGTTGCAGCAGTTCGTCGGCCGTCAGGCCGGGGGCATGGTGCGTGGTGAGGGCCAGGTCACCCGAGGTGAGGGTTCCCGTCTTGTCGAAGGCGATGGTGTCGATTGCGGCGAGACGTTCCAGGGCAGCCGAGCCCTTCACCACCACCCCTTTGCGGGCCAGCCACGACAAGGCGGCGACGAACGCACTGGGCGTGGCCAGAATGAGCGCGCAAGGGCAGGCGACCACCAAGACTGACAGGGCGGGCAGCCAACCGGCGTTCCAGTTCCCCGCGCGGTACCGCCAACCCAGCAGTGTGAGCGCGGCCGCCGCCAGTACGGCGGGCAAAAACAGCCGGGCCAGCCGATCGGCCTCGCGCTCGAGGGGGGCCTGCCGCCGTCCTGCCTGCTGAATCACTTGAGCGATCTGTCCGACGGCGGTCTCGCTCCCCCGGCGGGTCACTTCGATGGTGATGGCCGAGAATTGATTGAGAGTCCCGGCGAAAACCGTGTCGCCCAAGGTCCGTTCCACTGGCAGACTTTCCCCCGTCAGGGGGCTTTGGTCGACACTGGTGGCCCCCTCACGAATGAGACCGTCGGCGGGAATTCGTTCGCCCGTCCGGACGACCACCAGATCCTCGAGCTGCAACTCGGACAGGGGAACATCTTCTTCCCGTTCATCGCGCAGGCGGTGGGCCAGTGGCGGGTAGAGGTCGAAGGCCCGGCGGATCGCCTGAAAGGCGCGGTCGACGGTGTAGCCTTCGAGGCTTTCCCCCACGAGCGCAATGAACACGACGAGAGCGGCTACCGTGTGCTCTCCCAGCAGGATGGCTGCGAGGCAGGCGATGGAGAGGGCGAGATCGGCCCCAATTCTCCCTTGAAACAGACCATCGAGAGTCTGGTAGAGAATCCGCGCGCCCCCCAACACCGCCGCCAAGAGCGACAGGCGGAATCCCCCCACGCTGCGCCAGGCCAACCACTCGGGGGTGCCAATCGTTCCCAGCACGGTGTCGGCCAGCAGCAACAATCCGACGATGAGGGTCAGGACGTACAGCGGGGCCGACTGCCACAGGTGCGACTGCTCGAGATCGGGCCCCGCTCCCGGTCCTCCCGCCCCCTCTTCGAGGGTGCGACGCGATGTTTCGGAGAGGTAGTGCATGGGGACCGGAAGGAGGGCAGACAACCCGAGGGGCTGGGGAAAACTCCTGCGCTGATCGTAGCCAGCCAGCGGGGGCGCAGGCCAGCCGCCGGAAGGCGAAGTCCTAATCTGCGGGGGGGCCGGTGGGGAGCGAGGGAGAGCTGGGGCGGGAATGCTGCGCGGCTTCGTGGCAATAGCCCGGCGGGACGTTAGAATCGTCGGCGATGCGGGTCGTGGGTGGCCCGCAGAGTTTCGATCAGAGTGGCTCTTCTCGGACGAGGAGTGCCGGGACCGGTGTCGGGAGCGAGTGACAACGTGAAGATCTTGGTGACGGGAGCGGCGGGATTCATCGGGTTCCATACCAGTCAGCGGTTGTTGGCCCGGGGGGACACCGTCGTGGGGATTGACAATCTCAACGACTACTACGATGTGCGGCTCAAGGAGGCCCGCCGGGAGCAATTGCTGCCCCACCCCAACTTCACCTTCCTCCCGCTGGACGTGGCCGATCGCAAGGCGATGCCCGAGCTGTTCGCCCGGCATACTTTCGACCGGGTGATTCATCTGGCCGCCCAGGCCGGGGTCCGGTATTCGCTGCAGAACCCGCACGCGTACATCGATGCCAACCTCGTGGGGTTCACCAATATCCTGGAAGGCTGCCGGCATGCCCAGACTCCCCATCTGACCTACGCCTCATCGAGCTCGGTCTACGGGGCCAACACGACCATGCCCTTCTCGGTCCACCAGAATGTCGACCATCCCCTTAGTCTGTATGCGGCCACCAAGAAGGCCAACGAGTTGATGGCGCACACTTACTCGCACCTGTTCCGGCTCCCCACGACCGGGCTGCGGTTTTTCACCGTTTATGGTCCGTGGGGGCGGCCCGACATGGCGCTGTTTCTGTTTACCAAGGCGATTCTCGAGGGACGCCCGATTGATGTGTTCAACGAAGGGAAGATGCGCCGTGACTTCACCTTTGTGAGTGACATTGTCGAGGGAGTCATTCGCACCAGCGATCACATCGCCCAACCCAATCCCCAGTGGAACAGCGCTCACCCCGACCCAGGAACCAGCACGGCACCGTGGCGGGTGTACAACATTGGCAACAACCAGCCGGTCGAACTCATGTACATGATCGAGACGCTCGAGAAGTCGCTGGGGAAGACGGCGGTGAAAAACCTGTTGCCCATGCAGCCGGGCGACGTCCCTGCGACTTACGCCAACGTCGACGATCTGGTGAATGATGTGGGCTTCAAGCCGGGAACCTCGATCGAAGAGGGGATTCAACGGTTTGTCGACTGGTACCGCAGTTGGCACAAGGTGTAGGCGTGGAGTGGTCCGGGGTGGGGGCGCATGGGGGCTGGCACCCCGAAGACCGGGTGCTGCTGACCGGTGGTTCGGGCCGACTTGGTCCGTACCTCGTGCGGGAGTTGCGACGTAGCCCCGTCGTGCTGCAGGTCTGGGATGGACCAACCGCATCGGTTCCCAGCTCACCGGGTGCGGTGCCGGTTGACCTGGCGGATCCCGCGGCGGTGGTCCGTGCCTGGCAAGTGGCCCGCCCCACGGTGGTCATTCACGCGGCGGCGTTGGCGACCGTGGATGTCTGCCTGAAGGATCCCGCCCGGGCCGAGGCGATCAATGTGACGGCGACGCGCCACTTGGCGCGTCTCGCCCTTCACATGGGTGCCCACCTCGCAATCACTTCAACTGATATGGTGTTTGATGGAACGCGGGCACCCTATGCGGTCGACGCCGCGCCCCAGCCACTCTCGGCCTACGGTGGCAGCAAGGCGGCGGGCGAGCGGGCGGCACTCGAGACGGGGCCCTGTTCGGTCATTCGTCTCGCGCTGTTGTATGGTCCGCGACTGGGAACCCGCCCGTCGTTTTTCGACACCCAGTTGGCCGCCCTGCGGTCGGGCGGACCGCGCATGGGGCTGTTCACCGACGAGTGGCGCACCCCGATCGACTACGCGACTGCCGCACGCGGGGTGATCGACCTCGCCTCCCTGCGCGCGACTGGAATCTGGCACGTGGGTGGCCCCGAACGGCTGTCACGGTGGGAACTGGGGAGTCGCTTGGCCGATCACCTGGGGATTGACCATCCGCCGTTCGATCCTGTTTCGCGGCTGTCGATTCCTGCCCCCGAGCCCCGCCCCGCCGACCTGTCACTCGACTCACACGCCTGGCGCGAGCTGTGTCCCCATTCCCCCTGGCCGACTCTGGCCGAGGTTCTCGCACGCGATCTGCCCCAGTCTTAGGGGTTGACCACCAGGCCGGGGCGGTGGACAGAAAATTGCAGCAACCGGCGACGGAAATTCCATCGAGTGGGGGGGCTTTCGGGCCTTGGCCGCCACGCGGAGTTTATGGCGGCTCGACATAGCGGCCCGCCCGGGGATCGCCGGGATCGACCTGCCACCGGGGGTTGAAATTCGGCGGCAGCGGAGAGGCCTTCACGAAAATCTGTCGTGGAGCAGGATCGAAGTACTTGTACAGGGCGGGGCAGAGCCAGCCTTCCAGGTCCTGTCCCCCCACCAGGCCCCGGTACCAGTTGCCCGCCATCGGATCGCGGGGGTTCTCGGCCCGCATCCAGACCAGTTCCACATCGTGAGGCCGGGGCCGCGAGTCAAAATCGAGCTGAAAACCCCCCTCCGCCTGCGGAATTCTCAACTGCTGCACCAGGCGGGTGAGCATTTCGCTCATCCCCAGCACAAACGGCTCGGCCTTCAGGCCCGCCTGTTCATCATCGAAGACCCAGCAGCCGCTGGAAGGGTCGAGGTAAGGGTAGATGGTCATCGCAACGGCTTCCCGGAGAGAGACTGGTCCAAGGTCATCTCTGGGTTGTACCGCGGCGTCGACCATTGCGCCAGAGCCCGGGGGCCGAGATTGGTCCATGCGGTGGAAAGCTGGTGATTCGCGAGACGGGCCACAGCGATGAAGGAATCGGAATCCGTTGATAGAATCCGCCGCAGTGCCCCCGGGTCCAGCGGCTCGCATCGTTCGCGCGGCCGGGATGACCAGATGGGGGCGGGACGCCGGCTGTTCTTCCCTGCCACCGATTGCCCCATGCCCAAGCCGCTCGTTGCCCTGCTGTTGCAGCTGATTTGTGTCGTTCCGCTGAGTGCGGCGGACCTTCCCCGGGCTCTGCCTGCGGGAACACTTCCGCAGGATACGCGCCTGCAACCTCCCAAAGACCTCAACGGGTATTTTCCGTTTCAGCCCCCCAAGTCTGCGCAGGAATGGGAGCAGCGGGCCGACTTCGTGCGACGGCGGGTGCTGGTGTCGCAGGGCTTGTGGCCCCTGCCGACCCGTTCGCCGCTCAATCCGGTCATTCACGGCAGGATCGAGACGGAGGACTACACGGTCGAGAAGGCGTTCTTCGAGAGTGTTCCCGGATTATTCGTGACGGGCAACCTCTACCGACCGAAACATGTGACCGGGGCTGTCCCGGCCGTGCTGTTCGCCCATGGTCACTGGCAGGACGCCCGGCTTTCGGAAGAGACTGAGGACAACCTGCGCAAAGAAATTGCCGCGGGGGCCGAGCGGTTCGAAAAGGGGGGCCGCAGTCGCTTCCAGTCGATGTGCGTGCAGCTGGCCCGCATGGGCTGCGTGGTCTGGCAATGGGACATGCTGAGCGACTCCGATTCCAAGCAGATCTCGCGCGAAATCGTGCACACGTTTGGCAAGCAGCGGCCCGAGATGAATACCGTGGAGAACTGGGGGCTCTACAGCCCGCAGGCCGAGGCCAACCTGCAGAGCGTGATGGGGCTGCAGACCTGGAACGCGGTGAGGTCGCTGGATTTCGTTCTGGGCTTGCCCGAGGTCGATCCGAAACGGATCGCCATCACCGGGGCCAGCGGCGGAGGCACGCAGACAATGCTGCTGGCGGCGATCGATCCGCGAGTGGCGCTGTCGTTTCCCGCGGTGATGGTCAGCACGGCCATGCAGGGAGGTTGCACCTGTGAGAACTCGTCGCTCTTGCGCATTGGAACGGGGAACGTCGAGTTCGCCGCCCTGTTTGCCCCCAAGCCCCAGGGCATGACCACCGCCGACGACTGGACGAAAGAAATGGCCACCAAGGGCTTCCCCGAGCTGAAGCAGCTCTACGCCACCCTCGGGGCTCCTGACAATGTGATGCTGCACCGCGGCGAACACTTTCCGCACAACTACAACGCGGTGGCCCGGGCCGGGTTCTACGCCTGGTTGAACCGGCACTTCAAGCTGGGCCTGAAAGACCCGGTCATTGAACGCGATTTTGATCCGCTGCCTCGCGAACAGTTGACCGTCTGGGACGCGCAGCATCCGGCTCCCAAGACGAATGACGCCGACCTCGAACGCCGCTTGCTGCGCTGGCTGAACGACGATGCCGCCCACCAACTGCAGGAGAGCGCCACGGCACTGGGCCCACTGCGGAAAACGGTGGGAGCCGCACTCGAAGTTGTGCTGGGCCGCACCTTCAGCGGCGGTGGCCAGATCGAGTGGGATCTGAAACAGAAGCAGTCCCGCGACGCTTGGGTCGAAATGACAGGTTTGCTGCGAAACAAGACGTACGCCGAGGAAGTTCCCGTCACCTTCCTGTACCCCAAGACCTGGAACCAGAAGGTGGTGGTCTGGCTGACGGGTGAGGGCAAGAGCGGTTTGTGGAAGGCCGACGGAACCCTGAAACCCGAAGTCCAGAGCCTGGTGTCGGCCGGCACCACGGTGGTGGGAGCCGACCTGCTGTACCAGGGGGAATTCCTGTTGGATGGCAAGCCGTTGCAGCAGACCCGCACGGTGGCGAACCCCCGCGAGGCGGCTGCGTACACGTTGGGCTATAACCCGTCGCTGTTCGCCCAGCGAGTCCACGATGTGTTGACCATCGTCCGGTTCCTGCGAACCAGCGATGTCGACGGTCACCCGAAGCCCTCGCAGGTGGCGGTCGCAGGCCTGGGGGCCGCCGGTCCCATCGCGTCGGCGGCCTGGTCGGTGGCCCAGGACTCGATCGATCGACTGGCGGTCGACACGCAGGGCTTCCGGTTCGGCCAACTGCTCGACTACCGCGATCCGCGGTTCCTGCCCGGAGGGGCGAAGTATCTCGACCTCCCGGGAATGCTGGCGGTCGGGGGCCGCAATCCCCTGTGGCTGGCGGGTGAAACCGCCGTCCCAGCGGTGATCAAGCAGATTTATGACCAGTCGAGCAACCTGCGGGGAGTCGAACTGCACCAGGGCCCCCCAGCCGAAATCGAAGCCGCCGCCGCCCGCTGGCTGCTGAAATGAAACTGGGGGACGGGGTCATTCCTCCCTCCCGCGCCCGTGATTCCTCCGGCGGCCCCCGTCGTCTTGACTGCAAGCGACAGGGGCCGTCGTTGTTTGCGGTGGTGGGTGGGTTGCGGCGGACGCATCTGCTTTCAAAAATGTGCCCAATGCCTGCTCAACTGCTGCTGACTGTCGATGTGGGGAACACCCGTGCGAAACTCGGTTTGTTCGATTTGGCCTCGTGGACGCCGGGAGTCGCGCTGCCTCCCTGCGTCTCCACCCAGGCGCTGATGCTGGCCCAACCCTTTGATCTCAAGGGGGTGGCCGAACAGTTTGGCGCGACGTGCGGGCGAGTGGTGCAGACCGCCGTGGCAGGGGTCAATCCACCGGGGATCGACCGGCTCCTGGCAGGATGGCCCACAGCCTGGCCCCGGCCCCGGCGGGTCTCGTCGTTCACCCAGGTGCCTCTGGAGGTCGATGTCGAAACCCCCGAAAGGGTGGGGATCGACCGCCTGCTGGGCGCGGTGGCCGCGAACCGCCTGCGTGCTACCGGGCAGGGGGCGATCATCGTCGACTCGGGGACCGCCACCACCGTCAATCTGTTGACCGCCACCGGCCGGTTCGCCGGGGGAGCCATTCTGCCCGGGCTGGCCCTCGGTGGGCTGGCCCTCAACCACTACACCGCCATGCTGCCACACGTTCCCGCCAGCGAATTGGTGGAGGGCGAGGTGGAACCGGTGGGGAAAAACACCTGGGATGCGATCCGCAGTGGTGTGCTCTACGGCCAGGTGGGGGCCGTTCGGGAACTGACACGTCTCTTTACGGAACAGATGCCCGAGGCCCGCGTTCCCCCGCTCTGTCTGATTACCGGCGGTGCCGGGTCCCTGTTGGCCCGCTACCTCGGGACTCCCTTCCGCTTCGAACGCCATCTGCCGCTGTATGGCCTCGCGGCGACCGTCTGGAACAATCCCCCCGCCTGATTCGGCCGATGGTTGGGAATCTGGTCCCGTTCCCGGCCGGTTGCTCCTCGTTGGACCATCGGGTGCTGCCCATGTCTTCCGCCGCCGATGTCGTGGTTGGTTCCGGGGAATTTCGTTACCGCGTTGTTCCTGGGTGGCCCCAACTCCCCGTGGGATGGTCGTTCTACGAGGTGGCGGGGGTGGCGGTCGATTCCCGCGATCGGGTGTTCGTCTTCAGCCGCAGTGAACATCCCGTCTGCATTTTTGAGAGTGACGGCACCTTCGTCGGCTCGTGGGGCGAGGGGTTGCTGACCCACCCGCACGGGATCACCATCGCTCCAGACGACACGGTCTGGTGCACCGACGATTGGAATCACAGCGTGCGGCAGTTCACTCCCGAGGGACAACTGCTGCAGACCCTGGGAACCCCGGGCGTTCCCTCGCACACGGGCATCGATGGCCTCGATTACCGCTCGATCCGCCAGGCGGCTGGACCGTTCAACCTGCCCACCAACGTGGCCCGCGCTCCCGATGGGTCGCTATACATTTCCGATGGCTACGGAAACTGCCGGGTCCACAAGTTTGACGCGCAGGGACGACTGCTGTTCTCGTGGGGCACTCCCGGCCACGCCCCGGGGGAGTTCAATTTGCCCCATGGCATCGCCATCGATACCGATGGGTTGGTCTATGTGGCCGATCGGGAAAACAGCCGTGTGCAGCTCTTCACCCCCGAGGGAACGTACCTCCGCGAATGGACGGCCACCGCCCGGCCGATGCAGGTGCGGTTTGACAATCAGGGGTTGGCCTGGGTGTGTGACCTGGGTTGGCGGGCGGGCAAGTTTCCCTGGCAGACGCCGCCGACCGATCCCCCCGAGGGAGCCCATGTGCGGGCCTTCGACCGGGCGGGAAGGCTGGTGACCAAATTTGGCGGCAGTGATGATCCCTGCACCCCGGGGCAGTTTTTCGCCCCGCACGATCTGGCCCTCGACTCGCGGGGCAACATTTACGTGGGAGAAGTGGTGCAGTCGGCCGGCGGGAACCGGGGATTGGTCGACCCCTCCTGCCATACCCTGCAGAAGTTCGAACGCCTGTAGGGGCCCGATTCACCGGGGGGGCGAGACGTCGCCACCGGGGGAGCACGAACGGGATGCCCCGACCGATTCACCCTGGGCCTGCAGGATCGGGGCGACGCATTCGCTCACAAACAGCCTGTTCGTGCAGCCAAAGTGTCCTCCGCCATGCCCCCGACCCGCATCGCGCCAGGTCCAGCGGCGTTCATGCAGCCCCGACCAGGAACCTGCTGACGGGTGGGTGGACGCAAAGCCCCACGCTCCGGCGCACACCGTGTGGACTCCATCAAGCGAGCGGCAGACCAGGGTTCCCAGGGTGACGAAGAACCAATCCCCCACCGCCGAGAAATTCCAGAGACCCCGATCGAGGCGGGTGAGGGCCCGCGTCAGGTCGTGTGACCGCGACACGGCCGCGTTCAGCAGGATCGCCGTGGTGACCCGCACCGATGCGGGGAGCGCTTCGAGCACCAGCACAACCATGGCCCCGCCCCCCGAATGGCCGATCAGGTGAATGGGGGCCTGCGGGTGCTGCTGTTGCTGCTGGACGATGCGATCGGCAATGCGGCGGGCCTCGCGCTGGTGGCGGCGACGATCCCAGAGGTGCCACAGCCCCAACGCCGGATGTCCGCTGGTCCAGTCGTCGATTTCGATCGCCCCGGGAACGCCGGCATCGACCAGTCCAAACACCACATCGTGGTTCAGCAGGCTTTCCCCCTCGATACCCGGCAGGATCAGGGTCAGACCGTCGGCCCGGCGCGTTTCATGCCGATAGGGAGCGACCCGGAAGCGGCAGAGTTTTCCCAATGGATGCAGGGGGACCGAGAGCAGCGAACCCAGCGCGGTCTTCCACCGTCGCCACCCGGAGCGGTGTGATGCGGGACGGGGCCCCGGCGTTGAAGACGCAGTGCGACTGGCCGGGATGTTCAAGAGGTCTGGCATCTCACGACGCCCACGAAGAGGGGCAAAAGACTGGCACACAACATGCGCCGGTCAGGCAATGGGCAGCGTTTCCACTCCGCAGATTGTAGTCGTCTCGGCAGTGGGCAATCTCGGCAGAATTGACGCTCGGAAACAGGCTGCATTATGGTTCACGATCAGCCCACTTGATCGATGAGCTGTGCCGGCAGGGACTCGCGGTGATTGTGACGTCGAGCGAACTGCCGGAACTGCTGACCCTGTCGGATCGCATTTACGTGCTGTGTGAAGGGCGAGTGACCGGGCACTTTCCCTCGACGAGGCGACCGAGCAGAAAATCATGGAGGCGGCCACAACCCGCCAGGGGAGCGACCGCGGTCCCGGAGGATCCCCCCCCCCGCCACGACACGGCCGTTCCCTCCTGAGCACCGGCCCGTGAGCACCGGCCCGCCGCCACCCCGCCCCGGGTGTCGACTCACCTCGGGACGACGACTGGGAACAAGCGAATTGGCGCGGTTATAATCGGGAGAGTCCTGCCGACCGGTTTGGCCGGGCCGGCCGCACGTGTTTCTCCCGCCCTCCTGCGAGGTTGTTGTTTCCATGTCGACCCTGCTTCCCCGTCGTCAGTTTCTCACCCAGTCGGCCCTGCTCGCCGCCGGTGCGGCTCTGGCTCCCGTGACGTTCGCCGCCGAAGAGAAGCCCCTCTTCGACATCTCGCTGGCCGAGTGGTCGCTGCATAAGACCTTGTTTGGCGGCAAGCTCGACAATCTCGACTTCGCCAAGACCGCCAAGGAACAGTTCGGCATCCATGCCGTCGAGTTCGTCAACCAGTTCTTCAAGGACAAGGCGAAGAACGCCGAGTACCTGGCCGACTTGAAGAAGCGGGCGGGAGACCTTGGAGTCAAGCTGCTGCTGATCATGATCGACGGAGAGGGGGCTCTGGGAGACGCCAGCCTGGCGAAGAGGAACCAGGCGGTCGAGAACCATTTCAAGTGGGTCGAGGCGGCCAAGGCTCTGGGATGCCATTCCATTCGGGTCAACGCCGCCTCGGGGGGCTCGTATGAGGATCAGGTGCACCATGCCGCCGACGGTCTGCGGGCCCTCACCGAGTTCGCCGCCCCGCACGAGATCAACGTGATTGTCGAAAACCACGGTGGCCTCAGCTCGAATGGCGAGTGGCTGGCCTCGGTCATCAAAAAGGTGGACCACAAGCGTTGCGGGACCCTGCCCGATTTTGGCAACTTCAACCTGGGTGACGGCAAGCAGTACGACCGCTACAAGGGAGTCACCGAATTGATGCCCTTCGCCAAGGCGGTCAGCGCCAAGTCGCACGACTTCAACGAAGCCGGCGATGAGATTCACACCGACTACCGCAAGATGATGAAGATCGTGCTCGACCACGGGTACCACGGCCACGTCGGGATCGAGTACGAGGGAGGCAAGATTGGTGAGGCCGAAGGAATTCTGGCCACCAAGAAGCTGCTCGAGAAAGTGCGGACTGAATTGGCCAAGAAGTGAGGAACGCGGTTCCCGAGAACTTGAGCTCCCCCTCCCCCCTTCCCGATGCTGGGACGGGGGGAGGAACGCCCTGTGTCCCCGTGCTTTGGAGAGGTGCATCGATGCGCGTCTGGTTCTGTTGCCTGGTGTTGGGATTGTGGGCCTCGCTGGCGTCGGGGGCCGAGCCTGTGTTGGACGAACATCTGCGCCCCTTCGCCCCTCTGGTGGGGAAGACCTGGCGCGGTGAGTTCAAAAACTCGACACCCGAGAAACCGCTGTTCGACACGATGCGGTGGGAGATGGCCCTGAAAGGCAAGGCGATTCGCACCCGCCATGCCCTGAACGACGGCGTCTACGGCGGCGAGACCCTCATTCTCTGGGATCCGGCCAAAAAACAGATCGTGTCGTTTTACTTCACGACGGCCGGATTTCGGACCGAGGCTGCCTTCGAGATCAAGGAAGGCAAGTTCCACTCGACCGAGATGGTTCATGGCTTGCCCGGGGGGGTGACCGAGGTGAGCGCCGTCAGCGAATTGAAGGATGGCAAATTTCACGTGAAGTCACGCCGCAAGGTGAACGACGTGTGGGTCGACGGGCATGAGGTGACCTATCGCGAAGTCGCCGGGGATACGCCAATTCCGGTTGATTGAACCGGCAGGCTCGGGATTCTGGCGGGCGGGTCCCGCACTGCTTAAAATCACTGCATCCTTCCGGGCGATCTGGATCGCCCCCCGAACTTCCCCCCCCACTTTTTCTGGAGATTTCCACCATGAGTGTTGCGAACCTGCGCTCGACCGCCCTGATGCTGGGACGCTTGGGACTTGGCCAGGCGGGAGATCCCGAAGCCGAGAAGAAGGCGATCGCCAAGCTGAAGGAATGGGGTGTACTGGTGCTGGAAATTGCCCAGAACGACAACCGGCTGGATGTCAGCTACATCACCGCCCAGACCAAGATTGGCAACGACAATCTGGCTCCCCTGAAGGACCTCACCCGGCTGGCTCAACTGAACCTGCGGGGCCAGGAGATCACTGACGACGGGATGCCGCACATCGCCGGGCAGAAGACCCTGATCAAGCTGCACCTCGAGAAGACCAAGATCACCGACAAGGGCCTGGAGCTGATCAAGGGGCTGGAGAATCTCGAATACCTGAATCTCTACGGGACCGAGATCACCGACGCCGGTTTGGCCCACCTCGAGACTCTCAAGAAACTCAAGGCGATCTACCTCTGGATGACCAAGGTCACCGATGCGGGCGTCATGAAACTCCAGCAGGCGCTGCCGATGTGCAAGATCAACCGCGGAACTTGAGGATTGAGTGCGTCGTCAGGCACGGCGGCCGCGGCCCCAGGGGCCCGGTCGCCGTCGTTCATTTGGGTGGCCAGGGTGTCGTGCCCTGCGGATTGGTCTTGGAAAAAGGGAGTCTCCCCATGGTCTGTGATCACCTCCGGCAACTGTATCAGCTCTGCCTCGACCAGAAGATTCGTCTGAGTGCCTCGGACCTCATCCACGTGGTCTGTGAACAGTGCGGTCGGCAGGAGGTCTGCCCCTCCAACCTGGTCACCAGTCTCGACGATTCCGAACCTTCAGCACCTCACCCCGGACACCAATCACACAAACCGGCAACCCCCTCGACCCGCTCCGGGAAGTAGTTTTGTCCCAGCCCGTCGCCTGGACACCGCGGCCCATGGTTCCCACGGGCCGCCGCCTTGGGGAACTGGCGGCCCGATCGCGGCGGACCTGATCGTCACCGGGAATTTCCGGCTGGCGACACGGTGTGACCACTCTTCACGGAAGACGTGTCCTGTGCACGATCACGACACCCGCTTGCTGGTGTATGCTCAGTTGGCAGCCGTCTGCCAGTCCCGCGGCCAATTGGCCCCCCGGGACAGGTTCCTGGTCCTGACGGGAATGGCCGCCCTGCAGGCCGGTCTGCCAACTTTGGCCGAGCGCTGTCGGGAGATGATTCTGCAGCACAACCCGCACCACCTGCTGCATCGCTTTTCCAGCTTTCAGATGGCTGCGACAACCGCCGATTTTCAGGCATATGTACGGCAATTAGACCGGAATCATCCCTATGAACGGGCAGAGTACCTGCTGCTTGGCCTGGGCGGGGGGCCGGTCCCCCCAAACCTTCCCCCCGGAGAATCTCCCGGCGAATATGCCGCCCGGCTGCTTGGAAGTTCGATTTCCGGCGGGTAGCCGTTAGACTGTTCGAGGGTCATCACGGGCCCCCCGGCGGGACCGTGAAGTGGCCGGCTTGTTCCTCACCTTCCAAAGAAGTCACTGCACAGAATGTCCGCCACTGCCGTCATCGGGCTCCAATGGGGAGACGAAGCCAAGGGGAAAATTGTCGACCTGTTGACCGAGCAGCACGATGTGGTGGTGCGGTATCAGGGGGGGAACAATGCGGGGCATACGGTGGTATTCGGAGGCAACACCTACAAACTGTCGCTGCTGCCAGTGGGGGTACTGCGTCCCGAGATCACCTCGGTGATTGCGACGGGGGTGGTGATCAATCCCAAGCACCTGCTGGGAGAGGTCGATCAGCTCCGGGCACGTAACGTCCCGCTGGGTGAGAACCTGCTGATCAGTGACCGGGCCCACGTGATCTTTCCCTGGCACATGGCCGAAGAGGCGGCGTTTGAGGCAGCTCGCAAGGAAAACGCCATCGGGACCACCATGCGAGGGATTGGGACCTGCTACCGCGACAAGGCTGGACGCACCCACGCCATCCGGATGGGAGACCTGAAGTACCCCGAGTTGCTCGCCAGCCGGGTGGCCGAGGTCCTGGAACAGAAGACCCCCGTCCTCAAGGCCCTCGATCCCCACGCTCCGGCGCTCGATGCCCGCCAGATCACCGAAGAGTACCTTGGGTATGCCGAACGGCTGCGGCCCCACATTCTCGACGCCACCGCCTGGCTGCACGCCGCCCTCAAACAGGGAAAGCGATTGTTGTTTGAGGGGGCCCAGGGAAGTCTCCTCGATGTCGATCACGGCACCTATCCTTTTGTGACGTCCTCGAGCAGTTCGGGGTGTGGAATCCACTCGGGCAGCGGAGTTCCCGAGCGGCAGATCAGCAAGATGATTGGCGTGGTGAAGGCCTACACCACCCGCGTGGGGGGGGGGCCATTCCCCACCGAG
Source organism: uncultured Planctomycetaceae bacterium (assembly GCA_903861195.1). GTDB lineage: Bacteria > Planctomycetota > Planctomycetia > Planctomycetales > Planctomycetaceae > UBA10511. The sequence goes on from CAIOTJ010000605.1 coordinate 37,830, forward strand.
TTGCTCGACGCCACCGGCCAACACATCCGCGATGTGGGACGCGAGTATGGAACCGTCACAGGGCGGCCCCGGCGGTGCGGGTGGTTCGACGCCGTCGCCGCGGGTTACGGCGCCCAGATCAGTGGCGTCGACTGTATCTCAGTGATGCTGCTCGATGTGCTCAGTCAACTGGATGAAGTCAAGATTTGCACCGCCTATGATATCGACGGCGAGCGGACGACCGTCTTCCCCAGCCACGTGAGGGAACTGGCGAAGGCCCAACCGGTCTACAGTACCCTGCCGGGCTGGAAGAGGGACATTTCGACCCTGCGTCGCCTGTCGGACTTCCCCAAGGAGGCCCGGGCATACCTCGACACGCTGTCAGAGATCCTGGGCCTGCCCATCTGGCTGGTCTCCATCGGTCCTGACCGGGAACAGACAATTCTCTCCTGAGCCATGGCCGTCTCACTCGCGGAACAACAGGTCCTCAACAAATCCCGCCGGGCCCTGCGGTTCATCGGGCTGTCTCTCGCGGTGTATGTGGCTGCGGGATTGATTTCGCTGGTGGGTTTTCGCTGGATCCCGCGGATCGTTTCCCAGCGTGAGGCGATTTTTCCCGCGGTCTTCTGGCTGAGTACCCCCGTGCTGCTGGCGGGCAGCATCGCCCTCCATCGGGCGGTTGGTTTTGTGCGGTGGGAGAAACAGCGGCAATTCCGCAAGGCACTGCTGCAAGCTCTGGTCTTGGGTGTGCTCTTCGTGGGTCTGCAGGGGTGCGGCCTGAAGATGATGCTCGACCATCAGGATCCGTCCGAGTCTCAAACCGGCTCCAACGCGTTTTTGACCGTCGTCTCCACCCTGCATGCCATGCACTTCACGGTGGCCCTGTGGTGGCTGCTGTGGGTGCTGATCTCGGCCTGGGATGATCGTTACGATCATGAGTCGTATTGGGGTGTTACCGCCTGCGGCTGGTTCTGGCACGGGCTGGGAGGGGTCTGGGGAGTCGTGCTGCTGGTCTTCCTGGCGGCAACCTGCTTTCAGTAGGTGGGCTTCGTCAATTCTCTTCTCCGGAACCCGCGTGCAACGCGGGGCCGAACGACTCTCCGCCAGTCGGTCTGGGGCGGAATGGATCCTGCCTGAATGACCAATCTCATCCGTCGTATTGGCTTGGCCTGCTGCTGCTGGCTGCTCTTGGGAGCCGTGTCAGGGCTGGCCGCCCAGGAGGGCTGGAAAGAGGGCTTGGCCGACTCGCAGGGAGTCAAGATTCACTACGTCACCGCGGGAGAAGGGCCGCTGGTGGTGCTGCTGCATGGCTTTCCCGACTTTCACTACACCTGGCGCGACCAGATTCCGGCCCTGGCGAAGACTTGCCAGGTGGCCGCTCTCGACCTGAGGGGTTACAACGACAGCGACCAGCCCACCGGGGTCGAGAACTACTCGCTCGACAAGCTGGTGGGCGACGTGGTGGCGGTCGTCCGGCACCTGAAACGCGAGCGGGCCACCATCGTGGGTCATGATTGGGGAGGAGCGATTGCCTGGAATGTTGCCATGCGGCATCCGGAGCTGACCGAACGGCTGGTGATCCTCAACCTGCCCCATCCCCGCGGCCTTCTGCGGGAATTGAAAACCAACCCCGAGCAGCAAAAAAACAGTGCCTATGCCCGGGCTTTCCAACTTCCCGGAGCGGCGGCCGCCCTGACGCCCGAGGCGATCGCCGGTTGGGTCCGCGAGCCCGAGGCCCGTGTCAAATATGTGGCCGCCTTCCGGAAGAGCTCCCTCGCCGGGATGCTCAACTATTACCAGGCGAATTATCCCCGCGAACCCTATGACATTCCCGCCGACTTGCCGCAGGTGAAATGTCCGGTCCTGATGATCCATGGCCTCGACGACAAGGCCCTGCTGCCCGGTGCGCTCAACGACACCTGGCAGTGGATCGACAATGAATTCAGCCTGGTGACCGTCCCCAAAGCGGGACATTTCGTGCACCGCGATCAGCCCGAACGGGTGACCCGTATCCTCGTCGACTGGTTGGCCGCCCATCCCGTCGCCAAGTGATCTCGAGTCCCGCCTGTTGTTCAAGGCAAGACGTCGGTTGCCCCAAAAACAAGCCTGATCGGTCATGAATCGGATTCCCTGTTTTCAGGTCGACGCTTTCACTGAGCAGCCGTTTGGGGGAAATCCCGCCGCGGTCTGCTGGCTCGAACAGCCGGTCGATCCCGCCTGGATGCAGCAAGTCGCCCAGCAGATGAATCTCTCGGAGACGGCGTTCGTGGCCCCGGGAAGACGCCACCTGAACCTGCGGTGGTTCACTCCGATGGTGGAGGTCGATCTCTGCGGACATGCCACGTTGGCCACGGCCCACGCCCTCTGGAGTGAAGGGCTGGTTCCCTCCGATCGGCCACTCATCTTCGAGACCCACAGCGGAGAGTTGACCTGCCGGCTCGTGGATGGCTGGATCGAGCTCGACTTTCCCGCCACCCCTCCCACCCCCTGTCAACCACCCGACGGATTGTTCGACTCGCTGGGGGCCGCTGGAGATTGGGTGGGGCGGAGCCGGTTCGACCTGCTGGTGCACTACCCCGATCCCCATGTCTTGCGAGGATTGACTCCCGACTTTCTCCGGATGAAGTCGATCGCCGCCCGGGGCGTGATCGTCACCTCACCGTCCGATCTCCCCGGGGTCGACCTGCTCAGCCGGTTTTTCGCCCCACAGGTGGGGGTCGATGAAGATCCCGTGTGTGGTTCGGCCCATTGCTGCCTGGCACCATTCTGGGCCAGTCGGTTGGAAAAGACGGGGCTGATTGCCCGGCAGGTCTCGCGCCGGCAAGGGCACCTGCGGCTGCGGCTGGCCGGCGACCGAGTGATCTTGGGAGGACACGCCCGCACCGTCTGCCGGGGTGAACTGCTGGTTTGAGTCGAGCCGGCTGCCGCCGATGGGTTTGCTGGTCAAAATCCCCCGGCGGTCAACCCCCCGATTGCAAGACAGCGACCGGCGGTGCGGTTACACTGCGGAATCGTCGGCCTATGGGTCGGCCACCCCGAAACTGCACCCGTGTTTTTGTTTGGAGTCGTCTCTGTGGCCAGCTCTTCCCAGTCTTCCGCCACCACGGCCCTGGAGCGGGCCGAGCAACTGCTGGTTCCCACGGTGAATTCCACCGGGTTGGCCCAAGGCTTGTTCGCCGGCGAGTTTCGCCAAGATCTGGTGTTTCCCTGGCCGCAGCCCCAGGGGGCGGAACAAACTGAAACTGCGCGGCAATGCGCTGGCTTGAAGACTTGGCTGACCGAATCGGTCGATACCCACGCCATCGACACCGCGGCCGAACTCCCCGCGGACTTGATGACCGGCTTGGCCATTCGTGGGCTCCCCGGAGGGGCGGTGGAATCGTTCCAGGGGGGCACGGGGCGTCCGTGGCGGAGCCTCGCGGCGCTACTGTCGGAAGTGGCCGCCCATATTCCCGCCGCAGCCGTGGCGTTGGGCCATGGTATGGCGAATCTGCAGGGCCTGGCCCGGCATGCCAACGAGGCTCAGAAAGCCGCCTGGATGCCGGCTGTCGCACGGGGCGAAAAGCAGCTCGCCGCCGCGTTTTGGGAGGCGGAAGCGGGGGGAGATGGCTCGAGCGTGGCGACCCGGGCCCGGAATGCGTCAGATGGCCAGGGGTATCTTCTCAATGGAGACAAGGACCATGTGGTGTTGGGGGGGGCCGCCCAGTCGTTGTTGATCCTCGCCCGCACCCCAGCGGCCTCGCAGCCCGAGGGACAGCTGACGGCATTTCTGCTCGCCGCCGATCAACCGGGAATCAAGGTCACCGAGCCTCGCCAGGCGAGCTCCGGAGTCCGCGGCATTCCCTTTGCCCGAATGGAGTTCGCCGAGGCTCCCATCACGCGGGCCGCTGTGGTGGGCCCCATAGGTACGGGCGCGCGGGTCGCTCAGGATGTCGAGGCGTTCGGACGGCTTTTGTCAGGAGCGACAGCCACTGGTTTGTCCCGCCAGATTCTCGACTGGATTGCCGAACGCGTCCGGCATGGCGAGCAGTTTGGCCAACCCCTCGCCAGCCAGGGAGTAACGCGGAATCTGTTGGCCAGCGCGGCTGCATTGCAGTTCGCCCTTGAGAGCACCACCGAGTATGTGGCCCATCTCTTCGATCACAGTGGCGCACTGCCCGTTCTGGAAGCCACGCTGCTGAAGGTCTTCAGCAGTCAGGCCGCTGAACAGGTGGTTGCCCACGCGTTGGGGCTCAGTCAGTCAGGTGGGAACTTCCTCGGTTGCAAGCTGGAACGGGCCACTCGCGATGTCCGTTTTCTGCAGTGTGACTGGGGAGCGAATGAACTGCTGCTGTCGGCCGCGGGAGCCGCCGGAGTGCGCGAACTTGCGGGCGGGACGGCCGGCTCCCGTCCCGCTCCCTGGCGATTCGCACTGGCCAAGACTCGGGCGATGCCCGCGATTCCCGTTGCAAATCCACGTTTGCAGCCGGCGGTCTCGGTGCTGGCGCGGCAGATCCAGCAGTTTGGTACGGCCGCCCAAGGTGCGGTTTCGGGCTCTGGAGACCGGCAATTGACCAACGCCCGCCTCGGCGGAGTGGCCGCCGAACTGTTCGCCGCCAGCTGTGTCTATTCGCGGCTGTTCCACCTCGTTTCCCACTTCGGTCCCGATGCCAGTCACGCCGCCCGACAACTGCAGGCGGGGCTGCTCTACCTGAACCAGTCGGCCCGACGCAACGATGTGCTGCTCGCGGCCCTCAAGTCGAACGATGACGATGAAGTCCGTCGGACGGCCGACGCCTGGGTCGGCGGGAGCCACGCCGGTCACTGACCAACGCCGCCGACGAGCCACGCTGGTTACCCCCGCTCCCGTCTCCGTCTCCCGCCTCGCAGGTCCCCGCGTTCACTGCGGGGTTGTAGACAGCAGGCAGTGGATCTCCCCGGGAGACAGGTCCGCGGTTGTCGCTGGGGTTGCAGATGGCTTCCCCATCAGCGATGGAACTCGAGCACCTGCAATTGGTCAGACGGCACGGCATCGCGGGCGAGCTCGACCAGGCGTGGATGATGGGTGAAAAACAGCACCTGCGTCTGCCGGGCGAATTCGGCCAGCACCGCCAGCGTGGCCTTTGACCGTTGATCGTCAAAGTTGATCAGGATGTCGTCGACGATCAGGGGAACTCGAGCGGCCGCGGCCAGTTGCCGTTCGAGACTCGCCAGCCGCAGCGCGAGGAAGAGTTGGTCGCGCGTTCCCGCGCTCAACCCCGCAATCTCCAACTCTTCGCCCCCCGTGCGGACCCCCTTCAGAATCGGGCGGTCTTTCTCGTCAAAGTCGGATTTGATTCCCTGGAAGGCTCCATTGGTTAGTTGTGCAAACAGCGCGGTGGCACGCTCGAGCACCGGATCCTGTGTCTTCTGACGATACGCCTCGAGATGTCGGCGTAACAGTCCCTGGGCCAGCTTCAGCCGGGCGTACTGTTCCGCCAGAGGACGAATGGCCGCCAACGCTTCGCGGGCCTCCTGTTCGGCTTCCGAGGCCGGGCTGCCGTTGGTGTGCCTTTGTAGCTCTCCCTCAAGTCGCCCCAGCTCCTGTGAGAGAGCCGTCCGCTGTTCGTCCAGCGTTTGCAGCCGCTGTTGCAGTTCCGCCAGACGGACGGGCAGCAGATCGGGATCAATCTTGGAAACCTCGGTGATGAACTCCTCCAGATCCTGCCCGGCCGCACTATGCGACAGCTCGGTCCGCAGTCTGTCGAGGTCCTGCCGTAGCGATTCGATCTGTTCGCTTTCGGCTTCGAGCGCGGTCAGCTCCTCTTGCGACGCGCAGCCCGCCTGGCGGGCCAGGTTCGCCAGTTCGGCGTTCGCCTGCTGCAGCCGGGTTTCGGCCGTCGCGAGTTGCTCGCGGTCTTCCTGCAGATCCTGCTCGAGCTGGCTGCGTTGGCCGGCCGCACGTCCCGCCCGGGCAACCCGTTCGTTCAGCTCCTGCGCGATCCGGGCCGGAGAGGCCGACTCCAGGCCCGGAGCCAAGGTCTGGGACAGGCGCTGGGCTTCACTGGTCACCTTCTGCAGGTGCTCGCGAATGTCGTCGATCCGTCGCCGCAGCGACTCTTGCTTCGCCACGCCGTTGGCCACCGCTTCCAACGTCGCGAACATTGTCCGCAGATCCTCGGGATCTTCGGTCGAGACAGGAAAGTTTTGGACGAATTCCCCCCATTCCCGTAACCACTCTTGCTGTTTCTGGCGCTCCTGATGTTCCGCCTCAGTGAGATTCGCCAGGTCGGCTGACGCCTGCCGCAGTTGCTGCTGAGCGGTGGCCCGCGCCACATGCCGGGCCTCCAGCCGCTCGGCCACTCCGGTTCCGTACTCAATCAATTGCGGGACCGATCGTCCGGGCGGAACGACTTCGTGCAGAGTCTGCAATTCGGCTTCGAGCAACTGCCGCTGCTGGCCGAGGCGGATCGCGAGTTCGGCTTGCTGCGCACGCCCCTCGGCCTGTTGCTGAGTCAGCTGCTGCAGGCCCCGCAGATGGGCCAGCCACGAGCGCATCTCGGCCGGAGAGCGGGGGGCGAAACCACAGGACGCCCAACAGTCCCGCCACCGCCCGGCCAACTGCTGCTCGGCTCGAAGCGACGATTCGTGCTCGGTCCGCAGCCGATCCAATTCCCGCGCCAACCGATCGCGAATGGCCTGCAGTGTGGCCTGACGGGCGACCCGGTCCGCTTCACGCCGCAGCCTGTCGGCCAACTCATCCGCCTCGTCGACCGCCAACTCGTACTCGTTGATTTGACGGCTGTTTCCCCTGGGTTCGGGCGCGGCCCCGGTTTCGCCCGTCAGCAGTGGCCGCAGGCTCGACCAGAGCTGGTCGCGCCGGTCTCGCATGGCCGAGAGATCGGCCTCGGTGGGTACCACTCCCTGGGCGGCCAGTTGGCGCAGGTGCTGTTCGGCCTCTTCGTGCTCGGTCTGTCGCTGGCGAAGTTCGCTCTCGCGCTGCTGCCGTTGCGCGGCAAGCTGGCGGTACTCTGCATCAAAAGCATCCAGAGTCTCGGACGCCGGTGCCGGCAGAAACTCCAGGTCGGCCGGTGTCCCCGTCCAGGGCTGCAGTTGCGACAATCCCCCCTGCAACCGGCGTTCGAGCTGCGCCAGTTCCCGTTCCACCTGGTCGTGCTCGGCGGCAAGATTCCCCTCCGCGGCAAATCGCTTCAGCAGACTGCGCAGCGGAAGCGGGTCGGCCAGCCCCGTACTAGCGGAGACTTCGGCTTCGAGTTGGCCCACCTTCAACTCCAGTTGCCGTCGCTGCGACTCGAATCCCTCCAGACGGGTGTCGAGCTGGGTCCGCGCGCGGATCAGCTTATCCAGATTTTCCTGTTGTGCCCGAGTGGGCTTGTGTCGGGCAGCCTCCTCCTCTGACAGGGGCTGAGACAGTTGCTCCAGGCGGCTGCGATTGTCGGCCTGAAGTTCGACCAATTCCTGCTGCAGCGGGCCCAGATCGCGAGCGGCGTTGTCGTAGCTGCCGAGTTGGCGCTGCAACGCCTCGATGTCGGCCTTGTGCACCAGCACCGCGGCCGATTCGGGCAGCTTCTCCAACTCTTGTTCACGCCGATCCTTTCGAAGTCGGACTTCGCCAATCTGCCGTTGCGCATCAGCCACATCGCGCAGGGCCCGGGCCCGGGCCTCGCGCGCAGCGGGAGGCACGAGCCGTCGTTGCGGCAGCGCGGCGAGTGCAGCCTGCTTCTGGCGGTAACCCGTCACCAGCCGCAGCGCCTGCTGGTAACGTTCCAGTCGCTGCCGCTCAGTCGACAGTTCCGCATGCTCCGTCGTCAATTGCCGCCGCTCACGGGCCTGCTGTTCGACCTGCTGCCGCAGCTCTTTCCATTGCGATGCCAGGAAGGTTGCGTCCTTCTTGCGTCCCTGCCGCTCCTTCCAGAGTTCGATCGCCTTGTGCAGCTCCTGGTTCGAGCCGCGTGGTTTGAAGAGCCGCTCGGCCTCCTCTTCCAAATTCTGCAACAGCCGCCGGATTCCCAGAACCCCCGCTCCCGCCTGAAACAGGCTGCTGGCCAGATCTCCCTGACCATCCCCCAAGTCCTGGCCCCCCTCAACCATCTGCGGATGGTCCAGCCGAAACTCCTTTTCGAAGACGTCGCGCGTCACCCCCTTCAGCAGGGCCTGCAGTGGACCCTCGTCGACAGATTTCCCCTCAGCGTTCAGCAGGGTGTCTTTGGCTCCCTTGCGGCGGATCCACCGCAGCATCCGCCCACCGTCATCCACCAGCCGGGCCCCAATCCGCAGCTCGTTGTTTTTGTGTTGGAAGTTGTCGGTCGAGCGGTTGGGAATGCCATAGAGGAAGTCGGTCAGCCCGCGCAGCGCCGTGCTTTTCCCCGCCTCATTCGGCCCGTGGATCACATGCAGACGTGGTCCAGCCAGGCCGAAATCGAGCCGGGCATTTGTAAAGCAGCCAAACTTCAGGAATTCGATTTCCAGGAACTGCATTTCAGGAAGCCTCCTGGTTCAACAGACGGGAAGTCAGCAGGGCCTCGACCTCGGGCAGCAGTGCGGCGATGGTCGCCGGTTGATCGAGCCGCAGGGGCTCGGGCCCCTCGTTCAGATCGCCCGGAAGTTTCTGGTTCAGATCGGCGAGATCACCCGCCAGATCGGCCAGTAGCGCGTCGTTGACGGGGGCATCCCTCAGAAATCGCAGCAGGTCCCCCAGGGCGTCGGCTCGATCCTCCAGTGAGCTGGTCGCGGCGGCGGGAGCCCGCGTCTGCAGTTTCACCTTTTCGATCCAGACTGTGTTGGCCGACAGATCGGCCGCCAGGGCCCGGCACTCGGCTACGAATTGTTCCCGTTTGAGGACCAGGGGAGCATGGGCGGGGGTTGTTCCCGTGCACCGCATCCGCAATGCCCAGGGAAGGTCCTCTCCCGCTTCGAGGTGGGCCGACAATGACTGCCGGACTTTGGCCATGGCGGCATCGAAGTCGCGGACCCCCGATAAATCGCAGAGCACCTCTCCCCACCGCAGCACGTCGAGGTCATGGTGCCGGACCTGGGTGATTGCGCCCCGCTCGACCGTGACCAACGTGCAGCCCTTGCCGCCTGTCTCACGGATATGTCGCCCCTGGAGATTGCCCGGGAAGACGATCCACGGATCCTCACACAGGATCTCGCGCTGGTGGACATGCCCCAGAGCCCAGTAGTCGTACCCCTTCGCACGCAGTCCCTCGACGGTGCAGGGGGCGTAGTTCTCGTGCCCTTCCCGGCCGGTCGCACTGGTATGCAACACCCCAATGTTGAACCACCCGGGAACGGGCGCGGGGTAACCGCGGGAGAGATCTTCGGTTACGGCCCGCTCGGCATAGCTCTGGCCATGTAGGGCGACCTCCAGTTCCGGCAGCGGCACCGTCTCTGGGCGATTGTGCGCGAAGACATGCACACGATCGGGAAGTCGCAGCGCCTTGGAGACCTGGCTGGCGGCGTCGTGGTTCCCCTTGATCAGGAAGACCGGAATACCCGCGCGGTTCAGTTCCCCCATCTGACTGGCGAAGAAGAGACCGGTGTTGTAGTCGCGCCAGTCTCCGTCGTAGACATCGCCGGCGATGATCACGAAGTCGACCCGTTGCTGGATCGCCAGCTCGACCAGGCTCTTGAGCGCCTGGCGGGTCGCTCCACGAAGCTGCTCGACAGGCGCCCCCTCATACCGCTCCAACCCATCCAAGGGGCTGTCGAGGTGCACATCGGCCGCATGCAGGAATTTCATCGGAACCGTCTCCACAGGAAATCGGACCACCTGTCTTCCGACGAATGGTTGTCCGAAGGATGTCCAGCGTAGCACAGACTTCCGTCCGGGGGGAGGCTGGTCCGAAAATCCGGTGCAGGCAAACCAGCGATCCCGAACACACCGATCACTCCCACGGTGCCCCCGCTGGAACACCTCTCACAGGTGAAACCCCACCCGTGGCGACGAGTTTCCAACGTGTCGATTCAAGCCCGTGGATCAGGAATTCCTCCACGGTAGGAACTGCCCCGTGATCGCCTCTGAACAGCCAATAGGCTCGAGCCGCAGATTCCCAGACGACTTCAGTGGCGGGACTTTCCGGAGTCTTGGATGGAACCCAAAGGCCGAGCCGAGAAGCCGTGCCCCAAGTGCTGCCGGGTGAGCGGAGGCCCCCTCTGACTGTCACCGCCTCGCACCGGGTCGGGGGGGAGCGGTTGAACTCCTTACCGCGCCCGGGCCAGTTCGAGGAACTTTTCGTAGCGGGCCTGGATCTCGGTGAGGCTGTCGTGGCCGAATTTCTCGCAGAACGCCTGCGCCACGGTGAAGGCCACCACGCTCTCCACGATCACGCTGCAGGCCGCCAG
>CAIOTJ010000606.1 GCA_903861195.1 uncultured Planctomycetaceae bacterium
ATCACCACGCTGGCGAAGCCGCGACCCAGGCCTTTGGCCTCATAGGCGAGGGGCGGGCCATTCTCGGGCCACGCTTGCAACAGCCCCTTGTCGGGCGAAACGGCATCCCGGCGGGCGCCGCGCCACTGGGGCCACGAGACCTCGTCGGCCGCCGCGGCACCAGTAGCCATCGACCCAGCCAGCATCACCGCCAGACCAAACACCCGCCACGCCCACCCGGTTGCCAGACGCATGGTTTTCCTCACGAGATCGAGACTCAAGGACACGTATGCACGTGTTGATGAGTGTAATGGGAGAAAACGTGGATGCGTAGGGCTTACGGAGGCCGGACAGAAGGATGCACATGGTTTTCAGAACTGCACCCACCCAAAAACTTCCCCGAAGGGGATACTTCCCTCAGCCTGGGGTTGTCGCGCAGGCGACTACCCCAGGAAAGGCCCCACCACCATCACCTCTATCCTGAAGGGATTGCTTTCCACCCCGCGGATGACGTCTGCAGATTCATCGCTCTGCGTGAGCCCGCGTCGAAAGGAACCGCTTTTAGGGTTCATGTCCGGTTGGGGATCGTATTCCCCGGCTAGCCGCTGGGGCGGCAACCCGGGGCTGAGAGAAGTCACCTTTACGAGGTAGGCTGTGGGTTGGCGAAAGGTTTCTGGCGAAGGCCGGTGGTCGTTGTGCCGTGTTTTCAGCCCGATCATCATTGCATTTGGGGTGCAGGACGAGGGACTTGTCCGGACCACTTGTGTTCGCTGCCCATTGGTGCGTGGGATTTCGGTTGGATACCCAGCGGAGCGGACACAGAGGTCCGCGCTCCCGCGATGGTGGTTCTGGCTTCGCTCGGAGTGTTTCGCACGATCTCAAGCCATCAACCTGCTCTGTCATATGCCCTGTCAATCCAGGCGGCGAATCTGTCACCGTCCCTGCAATCGCGGCAGCGGCAGATTCCCTGGCAGAACCCCGTTGAGCAGGTCTCCCAGGGCGCCCGTTCCCAGTTCCTTGAAGATCCGCCGCACGGTTCCCGGTTCGACCCGCGGTTTTTTCAGGGTGCCTCCCACGGGAATCACCAGCCCCTGACCCCCCGGGCCGGCCAGGAACGGCAGCCGCTGCACCCATTCGGTCGGGAACAACAGCACCGCCGTGATGTCGAGCGTCTGATCGAGCCCGACCGAGCCGCTGGTCGAGATCGCAATCTTGCGCAGTTCCACCAGGGCGGGGGTGTGATGAATGCGGCCGTCGTGCAGCTCGAAGTCGATCACCTGGTCTTGCAGCACGGCCAGCGGCTTCTCGGTGCTCAACAGGTCGCCCATCAGTCCCCCCCGGCGGGCGGCGGCCTCGATGGGGGCGATCAACTGCCCCAGTTGCTCGAAGATCGGTCCGGGCAGGATGCGTCCCACCGGAATCTCCAGCCGGCCCGACAACTGGGCGTGCGGCAGATCCTGCGGGGCGAAGCGGGTGTCGTCGAGCGACAACGAAAAGATTCCCTCGGCCCGAGCCGCCTGTGAGACCATCGGGGCGATGTACTGCATCCAGCCATTGCAGATCGACTGCGTGAGAGCGACGTTGGTGCAGACCGGGCCGGCGGGAATTTCGAGGACGGGAGGGGACTGCGACATGTCCAGCCGGCCTCCCACATGCATCTCGCCACCGCTGAGCACGAATGCGGTCGGCTGCAACGTAAGAATCCGGTCCTGAAAGCCAGCCGTGAACTGTGCCGGGCCAGCGATCAACCCCGCGGCCGCCACGCGTTCCCAGCCCCCCGTCAACTGCACCTGGGGTTGGGCGAGGGGGCCATCGACCTGGAACCGGAACTGCTGCTGGCCCTCCATTTCGAGAGGAATGGCAGACTCGCGGGTCAGGGCCTGGGCCAGTTCGGCGAGTGTGGTCGACAGCTCCCCCCGGAGGTGAACCACATTCCCCGCCAGCAGCTCGGTGACCTCTCCCTGGGAGACGCTGGAGAGGCCCGCGGCAGTCAACTCGGCCCGCGAGATCCGCAGGATCTTGTCCTGGAAGGCCAGGTCGACCTGCGACTTCAACACCACCTGCGGATCGCGGAACAGCGTTTTCCACTCCGAGACGGCGACCTGCTCGTAGACGATGGAATCTCGCTCGGCCGCGCGGGTGGCGGCCGCGGCGGCCCGTTCGGCCCGCTGCTCGGCCAGGGCTTCGCGACGCGCCTCCCGACGCCCGGCCCGGTCCGCCCGGTTGGCCGCCCGTTGTGTCCGTCGGTCGGACACCCCCCCCAGCAGCGGGACTGGCAGAGTGCTCCGTGGAGCCACACCAGGACGGGGGGCCCCGGGCCGGCTTGCGGGCTCTTCCTCGACGGCGGGCTGGGGCGGTCCTGATTCTGCCGGGGGCGTGGGCGCGTCGAGTCCCGGGGCTGGGGGACGGGTGCCGCCCTCGGCGGCATCTCCTTCCCCAGCGGCACCATCCGGAAGGGGAGGGGGGGGCGTCTCGCCCGCGGGGCCTGCGGCTGCCGGCTGTGGGACCGCCCGCTCTTCAAACCGGGTCACCAGCCGGCGCAGCTCGACATCGCGCAGCACAACCTGCGTCGACATCGGCAGATGCCCATCTGTGGGCCAGCCCACGTCACCCGTCAACGCGATGGTCCCCGACACCGTTGTGGTCTCGCGATCGACAGGCAAGTGCAGTTGCTCGATCAGCTTGGCCAGGTCAGCCTCTCCTCCGAGATGCAAACCGTGTTCCGTTGGTTCCCCCTGAAGTGTCAGCAGCGGGGTCTGGATCTTCAGAGTGTCGCAGCGCCAGGTCTCGGCGGTCTGGTGCAGGGCCACCTGGATGTCGACCGGCGACGTCCATTCCACGCGTTCGCCGCTGCCGAGAGTGGCTTCGATGCGTGGAGTTCCCGCGGCCAGTGTCCAGCGCGTTCCCGCGTTGGGCGTCGCACCTGGGGTGCCGCGCAGC
>CAIOTJ010000607.1 GCA_903861195.1 uncultured Planctomycetaceae bacterium
ACCGCGGGCCACTTTGGCCAGCCGGGCGGGAGCCCCTTCGACCGACTTGAGCAGCGCCTCTTCGAGCGGGCCCTTCAGCCCCAGGGTCTGGATGTCGGCCGCGGTGATCAGCAGCGGAGCCAGCAACTCGGCATCGTTGGCCACCAGGGCCCGCACCGCCATCCGGCTCACTTCCTCGGCCGAGATCACCTTCCATTCCTCAATCCGGCCATCTTCATTGGTGTCGAGCCCCCACCGGGTGCCGCCCAGGTTCAACCAACGAACCTGGTCGATCTTGTTGTTGCCATTGGTGTCGAGCTCGCGATAGACCTCGAGCCCCCCGTTGAAATAGCCCCACTGGTCGGTCTTGTCGTCCCCGTTGGTGTCGAGAAACCGCCGCAGGGTCTGCCCGGCCGGTCCCAACACGAGGTACCCCTCGTTCTGGCCGATCAACTCGATCTTGCACTTGCCCCACTCTTTCTTGTCGGGGGTGTCGATTTCGACGTCGGAATGCTGCGGCTTGAAGGTCGAGAGAATGTAATCGACCGTCACTTCGCGTTTTTGGGCCTGGGCCGGCACAGACACCAGCAATCCCAAACAGCCAGTCAGGACACAACGAAGCAACGCGGCACGCATCACAGACTCTCCCTCGAAGGGTGGAAACACCGGGGGGTCTGTAACTCAGGTTCGCGATTCAGGTCAACGGCAGTTTTCTGGGGGAAAGCGGGAGGCGGCGCGGTACGGGCAGGCTGCGCAGACTGGGTGGTCGGGAAAGAACTTAGGGCTTGGCGGTCGCAGTGGGATATTCCCCCGCCTTCAGTCGCCGGAAGCGCAGGTTGGTGGTGGGATCGTGCCCCTGCAGGCTCAGCCGACCGGGCTTGGTGCGCAGGCCTTCCCGGGGGTTCTCGCTCGGTTTGCGGGGGTCGGTCCAGTCGGTTACCTGCTCGCCATTGACCCACGCCGCGATGTGCGGTCCGGTGGCCACGAGGGTCAACTGGGTCCATTCCCGATCGTTCGAGACCACCTTGCGGGCGGGAACCCGGCGGTAGATGCCCCCGGTACCGAAGTCGAGCGGCTGGGTGCGGTCGTTGTCTTTGAATCCATTGTGAATCTGCAGTTCGTAGCCGTTGGAGGGGTCTTTCTCGGTCCCCGGCATGGCGCGAAAGAAAATCCCGCTGTTCAGCAGGGGGCCGTTGGTCTTGGCCTGGGCCTGCAGCACGAAATCGCCGAACTCGGCATCACTCTCGAGGAAGCCCCGGCCATCGACCACCTGGATCTCGGCCTCTTCCACCGTGAACTGGCTCTTGCTGCCGGGAACGAGGTGCCAGCCGGCGAGGTCCCGGCCATTGAACAGGTCGCGGGTCGCGAGGGGGCGGAAAAAGATGTTGCGATACTCGGCCTTCCCGGCGTTTTTCTGCAGGCCAATCACCCCCCGGAACCGGGCCTCGGGACGTTCATCGGTGAAGTCGAGAAGGGGTTTTCCATCGAGCCACACCTGGATTTTGCGCCCCTGGCAGATCACCCGATAGGTCATCCACTTCTCTTCGCCCGAGACCTTCTCGGTCGGCTTCACAATGCCCACCAGGCTGCCGGTGGGGAAGGCCGGGTGCGAATCGCACATGTTGAGTTCGTAGCAGTCTTTCGTCACTTCCTTGGGGGTCGGCAGGGTCCGCAGGAAGATGCCGCTGTTCCCCCCTTTTTCGAGGCGAAAATCGCACAGCAGTTCGTAATCGGCGAATTCGCTGGTGGTGTTCAGCAGGCCCGGTTCCCCCCGATCGGCCTGGATCACCCCGTCGACAATCTGCCAATTCACGTCGTTGTTGGGTTTCCACCCGAACGTGGTGGTGCCGTCGAAGAGCCGAATCCAGCCATCGGCGATCTCTTCGGGAGTCAACTGGTTGAGCACCCGCTCGGCCCCCTGGAGGGGAATCGCCGCCAGCACACCGCAGAGCATCAGGAAAAGCGAACGCAGCATGATGCAGACCCACACACCGGAACAGAAACGTGACAGATGCGCATGGTAGCGCGGCCCGGACGGCCGCACAACCAGCCGCGCGTCGTCCCTGGACCATTCGACCCCGGGATCAGCCGACCAACGATCGCCGCTCATCACCCCGCTGCCCTCGCTGAACCGAGGGGCACGAGGACCAGCCGGGTCATTTCAGAATGGTCACCAGCAGCAGCGTCGGTTCGAGGGCCTGGATGGCATGGGGGAGGCCAGGGGGCAGCTGGAACCACGCCCCCCGGGGAGCGGCCTGGGTCACGTCGGCGAGGGTCACGTCGGCCCTTCCCTCCACAACCTGCAGCAACACGGGGTGCGGCGCCTGGTGACGGGGCAGGCCGGCCCCGGCGGCAAAGCCAAACAACACGACGCGGGCCTGCGGATCGTCCCGCAGCACTGTCTGCCGGCGACCGGTGGGCGGCGGGGGGAATTCTTCGACGAGGTGATGGCTGGTGAGGGGCGGGCCCGCGCTCGAGGCCGGGGCCACCGCCTGTTCGCAGGCCCGCAGCAGGATCCGCAGCGCGGCGGGGTCGGCGAGCCGATGGTCGACGCCCACTTCGAAGAGCGTCGCGGGGGGCAGGCCGCTCGCGCGCAGCAGTTCCTCAGAATCGGCGAAGGGAACCACCTCATCCTGCGGGCAGTGCAGAATGAGTGTGCCGGGCTTCGCCGTGCGGGCGGTGCCCCACCGCCGCCACGCGGGGCAGAGCAGCACCAGGGGGGTGGCCCCACTGCGCAGGTTGAGGGCGACCGCCCCGCCCCGGCTCGAGCCGACCACGACCTGCGGCTGGAACCGGTCGAACTCGTCCTGGGCCGTGGCCAGGGCCCGCTCAAAAGAATCGTCATCGAGAGCGGGGTTGGCGACCTCGTGACCGTGTTGTCTGAGGTGGTTCGGTTTCACCCCGCCCACCACCGAATGCCAACCGTGGAGAAACAGGATTTTCATACGGTTCTCCGGTGTCTTGGCCTGCTTGGCGGGCCGAGGTCAGGCCAGATGTTTCCGACCGGCTCGGCGCTGGTCGAGCACCTCTTGGTAGATCTCGCGAAGCCGGCGGGTCATGGTCTGGGCGCGAAACTGCTCAGTGAAGCGCTGCCGCCCGGTGGTGCCAAGCCGCTCCCGCAACCCCTCATCTCCCGCCAGTTCCAGAATCGCGGAGGTCAGGGCCGGGATGTCGCGGGGCGTCAGCAGGCAGCCGGTTTGCTGCGGAATGACCACCTCCCGGGCACCGTCGATGTCGTAGCTCACGACAGGCCGGCCCGCCAAAAGTCCCTGTGGCAACACCCGGGCCAGGCCTTCCCGCAGGCTGCAGTGAACCACCATGTCGCTGGCTCCCAACAGCTCGGGAACCCGCTGGGGCGGAACCAGCCCGGTGAACTGGAAGTACGGGGTCAACCCGAGCTGGGCGATCTGTTGCTGCAGCGATGTCTGCAGCACGCCGTCACCAATGAACAGAAAGCGGACATTCGGATTCGCGGCCAGCACCTGGGGGGCGGCGGCAATCACATCCTCATGCCCCTTGAGACCAAACAAGCGGGCGACTTTGGCGACGACGATTTCGTGGGAAGAGTACCCCAGCTCACGGCGAACCACGTCGCGGGATCGGGGAGGGTTCAAAAACGGTTCCACCTCCATGCCGCTGTAGACCGTCACAAACTTGTCGGACGGGGCGATGCCCGCGGCGACATACTGAGTTGTCATCGCATCGCAGACGCTGATGAGCCGGTCGCAGCGCCGCGCGGCCCACGTTTCGGCCCAGCGATAGGCCTGGTGAACGACCCGCGATTGATAGGCATGGAAGGGAGAGCCATGGATCGTATGGACCACGGGCGACCCGAGTTGCCACGCCGCGGAACGTCCCAGAACACCCGCTTTGGAACTGTGGGTGTGCACGATGTCGGGCTTGAGTTCCGTCAGCCACCGTTTCAGGGTTTGGTGGCTGCGCCAGTCTTTCCAGGGATCGATGGCCCGGCGCAATTCGGGAAGAATGCGCACCTGCCGATGGGCGGCGGCGGCCCGCTCCAGCAGACTCCCCTCGGGGCCAATCGACGGGCCGGTGATCAGTGTGACGTCATCTCCCCAGTCATCCTGCTGCCCCTCGATCGAGAGCAGGGTATTTTCCTGGGCTCCCCCCAGAATCAGGCGGGTGATGATGTGGACGATCTTCATGCCGGGATTATACCGGCTGGCTGACCCGATGAAACCAGCGTTCGATTTCCCGCCAGATCCACAACACCACCAGACTGGCCAACCCGGTGACGAACCCGGTGAGACAGACGCGATGCCAGTTCCAGTACAGAGGCGTGCTGGGTGCCGGGGGCGGGTCGAAGGCCACCTGCACCGGCCAGCTTTCCTCACCGGTCACCACCGCCTCGACGTCGGGAGGGGGCTCGATGGGAGCAGACGAATCTTCGGTCGCGGAGGGGTCCGCCGCGGCGTGGGACAGCATCGATTCATCCGCCTCATCATTCCCGGCGATGGCGAGGTTTCTCTGGTCGCGAGCCGTCCGGCCGGTCGCCGATTGGCCGATGGCTGTGTCTCTCTTGGGAGTCTTGCGACGATGGGGAGAGCGATCAAACCGTTTGGCGTTCGCCGCCAGCTCTTCAAACTCCTCGTCGGTGAGCTGGGGGATCTCGATCTCGTCGGGCTGGGCCGCCGCGAGGGGCTGGGCCGTCTCAGGGCGGAGAGCCAGCGCGGGATCGGCCGTCACCGACGGCTGCGGGATCACAGCCGGAGGAGCAGAATCTTTCCCGGCGACAGCCAGGGCAGCCAGCCGTGCCGACCGCCGGGCCTGCGTCAGGGCCGTGGCGGCCGGGAAGTCGGGCAGTGGCGGGCGACGCTCGCCCCAGATTCGATCGATGAACTGGGACGGGCTCTCTTCGCCGGGGGCGTAGCGAACCCGCTCCGAGAACTCCAGCCGCTCGGCGATTTGTGCCAGCCGCAGCGCCTCTTCTTCGAAGCCCAGTTCGAGGTTGTGACGGGCACGTTCCAGCAGGCGATTGGCGCGGGGACGATCCTTCGAGGCGTCCGCGGCCGACTTGGACGGCGAACTCTCTTCGGACGACACCAGCCGCACCTCCTCACTCGGCTTGCGAGGGGCCGTCGCGGTCGCCTGCCCGGCGGTGCTGACGGGACGATGGGGGCTGGGGGGGGGCGTCGGCGTCGGCACCTTTTCGCCAGCCAGGGGCAGGGGAGTCCCCACCAACTGTTCGGCAGGCTGGGGCACCCGCAGTTGATGATGCAGACGCGGAGCAACCGCCGGTTGAGATCCGGCCGGCTGATGCGAGGCGATCGGGCGAGCGGTGTGCCGGGGCAGGCCCTGGGGCCGGCCGAGCGCAGCAACAGCCGCCGTCGGCACAGATTGAATCGTGGTTCGACCCGGTGTCACCGCGCAACCCCACTGGCTGACCAGGAACAGAGTGGTCAGCAGCACCCGCAGGGGGAGGATTCGCGACGAGGTGTTCGGGAAGAAGCCGAGGTGCATTCCAGGAGATGCTCGGGAGGGACCGGGCAGGAAGTCTGCGTCCGCAATCGCACGTTCCATCTCTTTCGACTGTGTTGATTGGAGAGCTTGAGTCGAATTTGCCGGCTCTGCCGGATCTGGCGGAAGGCATCGGTTGTTTTGGATGCGTTGGGAGTTTCCTGGTACGGATTGGGCGAAGCCCGGCAGTAAGTCCGGCAGTGAGGAGAAGATGCGATGGAACAGAGAAACAGTGGGCTGGGGGTCTGGGTGGCTGGGGTCGGATGGGATCTTGGCGGGTTGTGCGGGGCCCCAGATGGACATCCGGGTTGAGGCTGGGGCGGCGGCGGTTTGAGGTGAGCGGCGAGGACAGCAACGAGCGGTGCGGTTGGCGATTCCGCTGTCGAAGGACCCCGCGAGGTCAGCTCGACGGGGCGAAACATGGCCACACAGTCCCCCGAGGCGGGTAGCTGTCCGGGGATTCGTTCGGTATTCGTCCCGCAGGTCGACTTGCCCGGGGCCATGCTTCCCACTCGCATCCGGTGGATTCAACCCCACTTCTCCAGTAGTCTGCATAGAATGGATTGCGATGCAACGGGGCGTTCCGCCTCCATCCCGGTCTCCTCTGGCTCCACGACACGTCCCGTGCGCCTCTGCCCTTCAGTTTGAGGAAAGCAGCATGCCGTTCTTCCGGTGGTTTCCCTGTCTCGTGATCATCACGGTCGTCATCTGCTCCCCTGCAGCGGTTCTGGCACAGCGCCGCGGCGGCTCGAGCGGCGGGGCGCGATCTGGGGGTAGCCGACCGTCCTCGGGGGGATCTTCGAGACCCTCCTCCGGCGGGAGCGCGCGGCCCTCTGGTGGTTCGTCCCGGCCCACCGCGCCTTCCTCAGGTTCAAAGCCCTCCAGTGGAGGTGCGTTTGGAGGGGGAGCCGGCAAGACGGGCACGGCGGCCCCGTCGGGATCGACTTCGTCAAAGCCCAAGCCGGCGGCTCCCGGGTCGTCTTCCACCGCCACTGGAGGGACTGCCAAACCCGCGGGAACGTCGTCTGGGAAATTCGCCGGGGGATCGGGCGGATCCACCCCAGGGACAACCGCCGGTTCGAAGCCCCGCGCGACCGATTCTGCCAGCCCCAAGGCGCAGTCTCAGCGGCGGGAAGAAAGTCGCCGGTCGTTCGTGGAGACGCAACGGGCCACGGCACCTCCCCGGTCCGAGGCGACCGTCGGCGGTCGCACCGTCAAGGTCGACGCGCAGTCGAAGGGGGTCAATGACCTGCGCGGGCGCCCTTCGACTTACATCCAGCCCGAAGAGCGTCAGCGGCGCATCGTGAACCATGTGACGGTTTACAACTACAGCCATCCCTACGACTACTATTGGGGTCGCCCGGTGGGGTATGGAATTGGCCCGTATTCGCTGGGGTTCTGGTGGATGATGATGGAATGGAATGCCAGTCGGCGGGCGGAGTGGCTCTACCACAACCAGTCGCGGATCAGTACCGAGGCCTATGCCGAAGCCGCGCGGGACGCCGAGGTCCAACGTCGCCTGGCCGCCCTCGAGTCCGAAAAGAAACGTCGCGATCCCGACTATGTCGATCCCGAGTTCGCCGAGAATCCGAGCGACCAGTACGACCAGGACTACGTCGAGGCGGCGTACAACCCGACCGTCATGCCAGCGGCCGCTGCGCAGCGCGAGGTGGTGCGGTCGCAATCGGGTGGGGGCTGGCTCTGGTCCCTGCTGCTGACCACCGGCGTGCTGGCGGGGCTGTGGTGGCTGGTCTTCCGGATGCGGTGGGGCCGCTGAACCCTGCGGGCGACGGCAAACCTTCGCGCGCGACTTTTGCCTCCGGTCCCGGTGACGACGCTTCCCCACACCTTTGTTTCCCCACCCCCGCGGACGACCCGCGGCGATGAGAGCCCTCGAAATGACATCAGCCGACGGCCAAGGACGCACGCTGTTCGAGATGCTGACCGGCCGGAACAAGCGGGACATGACTCCGCAGGAGCAGCGGGTTCACAATCCGCTGAAGTGCCGGGTGGGAACCTCGGTCATGGTCACCCACGATACCGACCTGGCCGATCTGGTGTTCTTCATCGAATCGATCTGGGTGTGGGAAACCATCGTTGGGAACCGCCGGTTCTACCACACCGATTACAACCTCAAGGCCCGCGTGATCGATGGTTCGCAGCCGGTCCGGCTCAAGCTGCGACTCATTCCCGATGAAGATATCGGGAATGAACTGGGGCACCGGGTGCAGGTCTTGCAGGCGTTCACCGAATTTGGCTGGGACTTCGCCGAAAAAAACGGCTTTCTGGCCGTGCTGGCCGACCCCGATGGGGTCTTTCGGATCCTGCAGGATGCCGATGGGGTGGCGTATGACGAAGCCGACCAACCGACCTACTGGCGGATCGACGACGTGCGGTCTCCGTACGGTTGCCTGGTGACCATTCTCAAGGATCGTGATGGCGACGGCACGGTTCAGGCCGACGAACTGGAGCAGACCGAGTATCTGGTCTGGGATTACCACCGCAGCACAACCAACCCGGTGACCGGGAAAGAGTTCATTGAGCTGCTGAATGTGGAAGAAGAAGTGCAGATGGTGGATGACGAACCGGAGTGCCTGTGGTTCACCATTCTCATCGGCCGGGACGTTGAGCCGATGCAGATCACCCTGGCCTGACAACCAATTTATTCGCTGTCGGCCGGCTTCTGGCGGTCCGAGTCAGGGTGGCCCGGAATCCGGTTCTCCGGGCCCAGTGCTGGCTCCGGCCCCCCGGACTGGGCTTGATTCCCCGAGCCTCGATGGGTGACTACAATCCGCCGGTTGACTGGTCTTGCAGCCCACTCGCGGGGTTCGGCCGTCTGCTGTCGATCAGATCCCGGTCTGGTTCTGTCCGGTCCCGTTCTGTCCGGTCCCGTTCTGTGCGGTCCCGTTCTGTGCGGTCCCGTTCTGTGCGGTCCCGTTCTGTGCGGTCCCGTTCTGTGCGGTCCCGTTCTGTGCGGTCCCGTTCTGTGCGGTCCCGTTCTGTGCGGTCCCGTTCTGTGC
>CAIOTJ010000608.1 GCA_903861195.1 uncultured Planctomycetaceae bacterium
GTGCTGGTCTTCGGCCAGGCGGGGGAAATTGTCTTCGTACCCCAGGCGGCGGGCCAGGAAGGCGTATTCCTCGCTGTCGACCGGGGGAACAGTGAGGTCACGGGCGTTACCGCGCACGATTCGCAGCGCACCGATCAGTTGCCGCAGGAAGTTGTACGCCTCGCACAACCGGGCGGCGTCGCGCGGCGGGATGATGCCCGCCTGTTCCAACGCGGCGATGGCCTGCAGGGTATTGGTCGAGCGGACGGCGGGGCGTTCGGCACCATGGGTGATCTGCAGTCCCTGCACGAGGTACTCGACATCGACGAGGGCACCGGGGCTGAGCTTGGCGTTGAATGTGCCCGCGGTGACCAGTTGCCGCAGCTGCCGTTCGCGCATGCCCCGCATCGCCACCACATCAAACCGGGCCCCGCGGTAAATGAGCGAGTCGCGGAGGGCGACCAGCTCGGCTCCCAGGGTGGCGTCTCCCGCGATGGGCCGCAGCTTGACCAGCGCCTGGCGTTCATAGGGCCAGGCGGGACCGTCGGGACCGAAGTAGGTCTCGAAGGCCAAGACGGAGACCGCCAGGCTGCCCGCCCGGCCGTAGGGGCGCAGCCGCAGGTCGATCTCGAAGATTCCCTCGCGGTGGGCGCGAATTGCCTGCGTCACCTGCTCGACGAGGCGGATGTAGAATTCGGTGACGCCAATCACCTGCGGACCGCGGGTCTTGCCCTCTCCCTGGTAGACGAACATCAGTTCGATATCGGAGGCGAAACCCAGCTCGCGACCACCGCATTTCCCCAACGCGCAGACCGACCAGGGACAGGGGTGGCCGGTGTCGTCCCGCGGTTCGCCATGCTCGGTCAACAGTTCGGAGAGGCAGAGTCGGCAGGCCCCGGCGACCGTGACCTCGGCCACATCGCTGAGTTCCTCGGAGAACTGCGAGAACTCGGGAATGCGACCGAGAATATGCCGCATGTCGACGCGGAACATCTCGCGGTCCTTGAACGCATTGAGGGCGGTTCGCCGGTCGTCGGGCGAGGGGGCCTGGGCCAGGGCCTGGGTCAGTTCGGTTTCGAGTTCCTGCCGGGAGCGGGGGCGTTCGAGCCCCTGCAGATCGCGCAGCACCGGGAACAGGTTGGCATGCTGCATGCGCAGGAAGTCGGTCCAGAGGAAATCGCTGACCCCCAGCAGACGGGCGAGCGCCTCGAGGACGTCGGACTGTTCGAGCGAGGCCAGTTCGGCCGCCCAGTCGTCGCGGTTGAGCAACTGGGTGAGGAAGTCGCGGAAGTGCAGCAGGGCCGACTCGGGATTGGGAGACTGGGGGAGCAGATGGGTGAAGTGCTTGATGAGCACGAGGGTGGCCTGCAGTTCCCAGAGCCGGCGGGGATCGGTGATCTTCTGCCCCTGGGCGTCGGTGACATACAGGGTGTCGTGGATTTGGTTCCCTTCCGAGAGGACCCGCACCTGGGCGATGTAGACCCCCGAGAGGGCCAGGGCGTTGGTCAGCTCGTAGAGGAAGCCGATGGTGTCTTGTCCCTGGATGACCAGTTTCGTGTATTCATCGGACGAGCTGTTGTCGACCTGCACATCGAGCGGGTAGAGGACGCGGGGAGCGTGGAGGGTCTGGGGGCGCAGGCGGCCGGCGACCCGCTTGAGGACCGAGCCATGCGCCTCTTCCCGCTGTCCCGCCTGCAGCATCCGCAGCAGTTCGCGAAGGTCGTTGGTGTACGAGGTCCAGAGTTCGGCGTTGACCGGTCCGGCGGTCGGGCGGACCGTGAAGACATCGACAATTTTGGCCCGGTGATCGGCCGCCCCGGCACGGTCCCCCGCGGCGGGGCGGTTCATGGGGCGGCGGAACGCCTGTCGCGACCAGGCGGGGCGGGTGGGAGGGCGTTTGGCTCCCTCGGACTGGGCGGGGGCCAGGGGGGCGTACGTGAAGATCTGCCCCTCGACAATGTCGAAGCCATAGAGCAGCAGCAGGCCCGCGATGAGCGAGAGTTCGCCCGGGTAGTCGTACCCGACGATGGTGACCCGCCAGTCGTCGCGGTCGGGCAGGGCCTCGACGATGACCGGTTGGGCGGCGGTCACCTGTTCGGCCAGGCGGGCGTGGTGCTCGATGTCGGGCTCGCTGAACGCCTGGGAATACTCTTCGCGCAGCCGGGCGAGATGGCGGTTGACCTGGGGGCGGGCCTGCGACTGTTCCTGCTCGCGGACCTTGTCGCGGTCGCCGAGGTAGCGGTTGTAAATACGGCGGACCGACTCGCGGTGCTTCTGGTACTGCGACAGAAAGTGTTCGCTGTTGGAAAAATCGAGCCGGCGGGCGAGGTGGCCCAGCTCGACCTGGTCGCGGGGAAGCTCATGCACCTGCTTGTTGTGCATCAGCTGCAGGGAATGCTCCACCGAACGGAGGAAGACGTAGCCATCGCTGAGCAGGCGATATTCGTCGGCATGCAAAAAGCCCAGTTCGGCCAGCCGGACCAGGGCGTCGAGCGTGTTGAAACTGCGGACGGCCGGTTGGGCCCCGCCATGCACCAGTTGCAGGTACTGCACGACAAACTCGATATCGCGGATGGAGCCTTCCCCCAGCTTCACCTCGCCCCAGAGCCGCCCTTTTTTGCGGAGATCATCCTCGATCTTGGCCTTCATCGAGCGGACCGCCTCGCGGACCTGCTCGGGGGGAGACTGGAACAGATGGGGGGCGGCCCGACGGAGGAAGTCATTCCCCAGGGCCAGATCTCCCGCGATGACCCGGGCCTTCAGCAGCGCCTGCTTCTCCCAGAGGCGGGCATGCTGGGCCAGATACTGGAGGTGACTGTCGACCGCCGAGACCAGTTCTCCCGCCCGGCCCCAGGGACGCAGCCGCATATCGACCCGGTACATGAACCCCGCCGCCGAGACCCCGGTCAGGGCCTTGATGAGCTTCTGCCCGCTGCGCCAGTGGGTGGATGAGTTGTTCTCGGCGAGGAACAAGAGGTCGATGTCGGAGCTGTAATTGAGCTCTTCCCCCCCCAGCTTCCCCATGGCGATCACGCAGAAGCCCTCTTCGGACGGATCCGAATCGGCACATGAGTGGGTGAGGCAGGCGCGGGTGAGGGCGTCGGCCAGGAGGGAGAGCTGCGTGGTGACCCGCCGCAGGTCGAACAGCCCGAAGAAATCGCACAGCCCGATGCGCAGCAGCTCCCAGCGCTGGAAGCGGCGCAGGGCGTCGAGCTGCGCCTCGGGGTCCGAGATCCCCAACTGGGCCCCCTGGGCCTCGATGTACAACTGCTGGACGCTCTTGAGATCGGCCAGACGTTTCTGCTCCATCAGCCGGTCGAGATAGCCCGGGTTGCACAGCAGGATGTCAGTCAGAAACTGGCTGCCGATGAACAGCCGGATGAGGATCTCGATGCCGCGGGGGTTGGTGGCGAGGGTCTGCCACAGGGCGGCGCGGTCGGGAACGTTGTGGATGAACCGCTCGAAGTTGAGCAGTGTGTGGTCGGGCTGGGCCGAGTCGGCCAGGCAGAGCAGCAGGGTGGGAAAGACCACCTGCCAGACGGTGTCGGGCTGCGGAGGGGCGAAGAGTTGCCGCAGGCGTTCGGCCGCCAGGGAGACTTCGCGGAACCCCGCCGCCCGCAGCCGATCTTCCAGACCGGGGGGGGCGAGCGCGGCGGAAGTGGCGGGGGGGGAAGAGACCGGCTGAGTGCGCTCGGAGTTCATCAAGCGGAAAGACCGCGCAGACGCGGGGGGCCAAGACGGGGGAAGGAAACGGACATGGGACGGGGCGGGGCGGAAATCAGCCGACCTGCGCCGCGGCTGCCTCACGTCGGGCCAACTGCAGGTCCGATTCCACCATCATACGGGCCAACTCGCGCAGTGACACTCTCGGCTGCCAGCCGAGTTGTCGACGGGCCTTGCTGGCGTCCCCCAGCAGCATGTCGACCTCGGCGGGGCGATAAAAGGCCGGGTCGATCACCACCGACCGCTGCCAGTCGAGATCGAGGTGGCCAAACACCTCCACCAGAAACTCCCGCACCGAGTGTTTCTCGCCGGTGGCGATGACGTAGTCCTCGGGGGTGGGCTGCTGCAGCATGAGCCACATGGCCTCGACATAATCACCGGCGAACCCCCAGTCGCGCTGGGCATCGATGTTTCCCAGGCGCAGTTCCGACTGCAGCCCCAGCTTGATGCGGGTGGCGGCGCGGGTGATCTTGCGGGTCACGAACGCCTCACCCCGGCGGGGGGACTCGTGGTTGAAGAGAATGCCGCAGCAGGCGAACATGCCATACGACTCGCGATAATTGATCGTCTGCCAGTGGGCGTAGACCTTGGCGCAGCCGTAGGGGCTGCGGGGGTGAAAGGGGGTCTGTTCGGTCTGGGGGCTTTCGACGATGCGGCCGAACATCTCGCTGGACGACGCCTGGTAGAACCGGACCTGGCGCCCGGTCCGCAATTGGTGCTGGCGGATCGCCTCGAGGATCCGCAGGGTTCCCAGCCCCGTGACGTCGACCGTATGGACCGGCAGGTCGAACGACAGCTTCACGTGGCTTTGGGCACCGAGGTGGTAGACCTCATCGGGGCGGCTGGAGTCGAGAATCTCGGGCAGGTTGGAGCCGTCGGAGAGATCGCTGCTGTGGAAGGTGACACGGGGATCGGCCGGCAATCCATACCGGAGATAGGGTGCCAGCCCGTGGACCACGTAGCCTTTGTTCAGAAGAAGTTCCACCAGATAGGAACCATCCTGTCCATTGACACCGGTGATGAGGGCGACACGACCGTTGCAACTCACAAATCTCTCCCGGGAACGGGTTTGGGTGATGCGCGACGGTATGCCGTCGAAAACAGCCCGTCAAGTGAGTTGACGACCCGCCGCGAGTCGATAGAATGTGGTCTCGTGAAGCATGTACGGCTCCGTAGCTCAGTCGGTTTAGAGCGCTGGCCTGTCACGCCAGAGGTCGCGGGTTCAAGTCCCGTCGGAGTCGCTTCGAAAACACCCCCCGGTGGTTATCCATCCGGGGGGTGTTTTTTTTGCGCGGTTTTTTTTGCCGGGTTTTTTCTGCCGGGGGTGTTTCTGCCGGGGGTTGGTCACCCGACTCGTCGGGACAAAAAGCACAGCCACATTTCGCAGTGTGCGAAATGTGGCTGGTACGCACGAGGCTCAGCGAACGTTGCCGTCCGCCGCAATTCGCAATCACTTCCCAGTGCGGGATGACTGCAGCGTCCGCCGCCGCTGGTTCAGGCCAACCGCCACGGCTCCGAGGGAGAGCAGGACCCAAGTGCTGGGTTCCGGAACGGTCTGGGGGACGTACATGGCGTACAACTGCCCACCCTGGACCAATTCACCCGAGATGTTGTAGTGCGCCTGCACCGTTCCCAGGAACCAGCCCTCTCCCAGCCACGGGGCGGGGATGATGCCCGAAGCCTCTTCATCCCGGGTGAAGGGAGCCGAGACTGGGGTGGTGAGAGCGCCATTCGTGGGCCCTTCACCGAAACGCGCCACGTCAAATGTGGCGATTTCCAGCAGCGAATCGTCAGCCACGTTGTAGAGCCAGTGCCGACCGAGCCGGGAATTGTTCCCCACATCCTCCTGCATGATCAACTGGGTGTGGCTGCCGTTGGCCACAGCCGTCATGTTGTCGAGCATCTCGGCTCCCTCGGTCCCCTCGAGCAATGCCTCGATCGTGCCGCCGGCCTGAGGATTGGAGATGTCGTCGAACGTGACCTTCCACAGTTGGCTGCGGCCCCCCGCGGGTGTCGTGGTGTCGGTCGTGAGGAAATAAAACACATCCTTGTTGATGGGGTCCCAGACCCCATCCTCGACGCGCCGGAATTCCGTGACCCCATTGGCGACATTCTCGGCCTCGAGTGCGAAGCCGGTGGTGTCGTCCGAGATGTCGGTACTGTAATCGAACAGCGTGAAGCGATCTCCATTGACGATCTGGTCTTCATTCAAGCGGCCGGCGACCTTCAAACCGTGCAACTGACCGTTGGTCAGCCCGGCCTTGTCGATCGCCAGGCCCGAATTCGTCTTCTGTCCGACATAGACATACAACTGGCTGGGATCGCCGCCCCCCTCGGAGGTGAACGTCCGCCCGCCGTCATCGGTGCCCATCACGATGGTCTGGTCCTGGGCATGCGGACTGGCGAGGGCGTTTTCCCAGGGAATCCGCCCGAGTTCCGCCAACTGCCACGCCTTTCCGGCGTCGGAACCCGACGCCTGGGCGGCGAACACCCGGCCATAAGGCTGGGAGGCCCCTGCACTGCCGGTCTCTTCACCCGTCAGAAAGAGCTTCTCGGTGGTCCCCAGACCGCTCGCCGCATTGAAGAAGGCACTTTGCGACGGCAGATCGGCCGAGCAGAAACGGGCGAATGCCGTGGTCTGCTGGACATAGTTCTGAGAAGTCGTGTTCCAGAGGTAGGTCTGAGTGATCAGGTCCGATCCGCTGATGACCGAGAGATCGGAACTATTGATAACCCATTTGGAAACAAAGGCTCCGGCACTGCCGTGTGCCCGAACGACCCCCGCGGTGGCGGGCAGTTCGTGGGCGACCAGCATGGTGAAGGTGCCATTGCCGTTGTCCCAGGCACCGGCACCGTCGGGAATTCCCACGAGACGGTAGCCGCCGTAGGTCTCATCCGGGGTGGTCGTTCCATTTCCATTCGAGGCGATCGAAACGACCTTCACACCGGGGGCCGTGCCCACCACATAGGGAGTCTGTTGAGTACTGGGGCCCTTGATCTGAGCGGCCTGAAGGTTTCCCCCCAGAGCTGCCAGCAAAGCCATCATCAGAAACTGCTTTCCACTGCAACGCACCATGTGTTGTCCTACTTGCCTGGAGTTGATTCGGGCAACCGTCGGGGTTCTCGACGTCGGAGATCCATGCGTCCGCTCGACCGCTGCCACTGCGAAGGACCTTATTCGTGGCAATGCAAGGTACGATGAAGGATCCTCCGGGCTTTACAAGTGGATTCAGGCCGGGGCCAAAGATTCAGGGAATTTTTGTCGATTTTTTCGTGAAGACTGAGGAACGGTTCGCAGACCTGTGTCCCCGAACGGACTTGGCCGGCCCCGCCCCCTGAGATTGCCCCCCCACCGACCGGTCTCTAAAAATGAGGTTGGCGGGCAGCCCCCTTTTCCCGCGACGCGCCCCAAGGACAATTCTTTCCATGACCGATCTGGCGGATGGTGACAGCGTCGAGATGCAGGGCTCGGGTTCGAAGCCTTACGTGCTGAAGAACACCGGCGGAGTCTATTCGTGCTCGTGTCCCGCCTGGCGCAACCAGTCGATCGCCATCGAGCGCCGCACCTGCAAACACCTCAAGAAACTGCGCGGCGAAGCGGCCGAACTGGCGCGAATTGGCACCCCGCCAACCGCGGTCGACACCCCGGCGGGGGCGGTCGACGACACCGAAGGCGAACCGTCCGACAAGTCGCTTCCCCTGCTGCTGGCTGAACGCTGGACGGGCGAAACCGACATTGCCGGCTGGTGGATGAGCGAGAAGCTCGATGGCGTGCGGGCCTTCTGGAACGGCAGCACCTTCCTGTCGCGGTTGGGAAATGAGTTTCTCGCCCCCGAGTGGTTCACCGCCGGACTGCCGCAGGTCCCCCTCGATGGCGAACTGTGGCTCGATCGCCGGAAGTTCCAGCGGGCGGTCAGCATCGTGCGCCGCCGGGATCGCAGTGAGCACTGGCGCGAACTGCGGTATGTGGTGTTCGACCTGCCGGAAATGCCCGAGCCGTTCGAA
>CAIOTJ010000609.1 GCA_903861195.1 uncultured Planctomycetaceae bacterium
ATCGTCGTCTTCGTCCTCGTCTTCATCGCCGTCTTCCTCGTCCTCGTCATCATCGTCGAGGTCGTCTTCGTCATCGAAGTCGTCTTCGTCGTCGAAGTCTTCCTCGTCCTCGAAATCTTCGTCTTCGTCGTCGAATTCGTCGTCATCGTCGAACTCATCGTCGAGGTCTTCGAGATCTTCGACTTCTTCATCGAGGTCTTCGCCGTCTTCCTCGTCCTCGTCTTCGTCTTCCTCGCCGTCCTCTTCGAGATCTTCCTCGTCGTCATCGGCGCGGCGGCGGGCACCACGCGGGGCGTCGATCAGATCGCAGGTTCCGGCGGCCCCGAAGGTCGCTCCCGGCAGACCCGCCAAGACGGGTTTCAGCAGGTCGGTCAGGCTGGCAGTGGTCATCGTTCTCATCCTCTGGAACGTTCCCGTTCCGAATCATGGCCAGCCCAGTGCCGGCGTCGAGTCTTTCTAGAATCCCGGTCAACCCCTCAGGGGACTGCCCGGGAATGGCAGAAGGAATATTACACAGGAGCGGCGATTGTCAAGCGGGGTGTTTGGCGCAAATCCGAACGGCGAGGGGGTTTTCAGTCTCGGGCCCTCCCGGGGCTCTAAGACCGCGCTCGGGTCGGCATCCAGAGCAGCTCCACCTTCTTGACGGCCACATCGGTCTTCTTTGGTTTCACCTCGGTCGGTTCCAGCTCAACGGTGTCGGCCGAAACCCGCTCCTGAATCCGGGCCTTTTCTTCCTCAAAATCGTGCACCAACTGGTCCATTTCCGCCTGGATCGACTCCAGTGACTCCTTCGACTGCTCCACCGCCTGCTGCTGCGTCCCCAGTTTGCTCCAGCTTTTGGCGGTGGTGGCCGCCTTCCCGATGTTGTTGGCACTTCCCAACTTGCGCCCGAAAAACGCCCCGAAAATCGTCGCCCCGGCCGACAGCACCGAGTTCAGCTTCTGGTTCTTCGCCGCGGTTTCCTGTCGTTCCAGCTTCTGCCGGGCCCGTTCCTCCCGATCCTTGAGAGTCTTGAATTTGGGAGCCAGCTTCGCCCGCAGCTTTTCCACCTGCAGATCACGCTGCTCGTTCAGTGTCTGCTGCAGCCGGGCCCGGAAATCCCCCTCCGATTCCCCCACCTGGGAATTCATCTTCACGGCTGGGGCCCGGTACAGGGTGAGCGCGTAGGTCCGGAACAGGTACTCCTTCGCATCCGTCACCAGCCCGGCAAACTGCTTCGCCCGCATCACGTCGGCCGGCAGTGGGGCAAAACCAGCGTCCGCCGCGGCGGGAGTCTTCTCGACCTCCGGTTCGTCTCCCCGGTGATACAACTCCGCCTTCTCCCAGGTCACCGCCTCCGTAGCCGAAATCGGCTTCACCAGGGTCAATTCATCCCACTCATCGACCCCCAGGCGGGAATTCGTGATGTGCACCCGCGCCTGGGCCATCAGGGCGGGTTCATACACCAGCTTCCCTTCGCGGGACAGCCCCCGTTCCACCGCGAACACCTCGCCAATCTCGGGAGGCAACACCGGCCGGGCCCCGGCACTGCTCCCCAGCGAATGCCGGCTGGCGAGCGACCCCCCCCCCTTGGTCCCCACCACTGATGCAATCTTCCGCGGTGCCATCAGGGTGGCAATCTGCCTGGTGGTCAACGGGCCCCGCAGGTACGACAGCACATACCGCGACTGGAACACTTCGGGGTGATCGTCATGCACGTTGTTCATCAGAAACACCCGGTTCCCCAGCCCCGAGATGGTCTTCTCGAGACTGCTCCGGTCGAAGACCGACCCCGCCGCCGCCGAAGCCCCCTCCAGCCCATCCAGCACGCGCTGCTTGTCGCGATCGGTCTGCAGCCGGCCGATGAACCACGTCCCCGCGTTCGACAGCCCCTTGTAATCGAGATCGACCGGGTTTTGCGTCGCCAGCACCACCCCCAGCCCAAATGCCCGCGCCTGCTTCAAAAGCGTCAGCATCGGGGTCTTCGACGGAGGGTTGGCCGTCGGCGGGAAGTACCCGAACACCTCATCCATATACAAAATGGCCCGCAGGCTTGAGGTGCCCGCCTGCGACCGCATCCAGGAAATCACCTCGTTCAGCAGGATGGTCACGAAGAACATCCGCTCGGCATCGTTCAGATGGGCGATCGACAGAATCGAGATTCGCGGCTTGCCGCTTTCCGTATGCAGCAGCCGGGCAATATCCAGCGGCTCCCCTTCCAGCCATGCCGAGAATCCAGGCGATGCCAACAGATTGTTCAGACTCATCGACAGGGCGAACCGGTCGGCCGCCGGGAAGATGCTCTCGAGGTCCATCACCCCAATCGTGGTGAACGACGGCTTCTGGATCTCGCGGATCAACTGCGGCAGGTCGAGACTGCGCCCCCCCTTCCAGGCCCGCTCGAGAATGGTCGACAGCAGAATGTGCTCGCGGCTGCGCAGCGGATCCCCCTGCACTCCCAACAGCGCCAAGAGCCCCGAGACCGCTCCGGTAATCCGCTCCCGCAGGGCATCGCTGTCTTCGAGGATGGCATCGTCGGGAATCGAAAACGAGCGGACCACCGTCAACGGCAGGCCGGCATTGCTGCCGGGAGTGTAGATGGCAATATCGGCCGAATCGCGGAATTTGGCGATGCGATCGGGGGTCTGATCCCAATCCGCCAACCCCTTCCGCCAGTCCTGGGCGTTCTTCTTCGCCAGCTCTTCGACTGTCATCCCCTTGCGGGTCGCCTCGGCCGGATCGACCCACGGGGCGAAGTCTTCGGGAGCCAGGTCCGGAAAGGTCAGCAGCAGGTTTCCCAGGTCCCCCTTGGGGTCGATCACAATCGCCGGGATGTGGTCGATCGCCGCCTCTTCCAAAAGCGTCAGGCACAACCCCGTCTTCCCCGAGCCGGTCATCCCCACGCAGACCGCGTGGGTGGTCAGGTCCTTGGAGGCATAGAGCAGTTCCTCACCCTCGGCCCGCCGCTCCTCCAGGTTGTACTTGCGCCCCAGATAGAAACTGCCCAGCTTTTCGTAGTTGCCCATGGTCAACGGGAAGGAATTGAGGTGTGGAAGTCGAACCCGAGCCCCAGACCGGTGACCGGTCGAGCCAGCACCGGGCGCCCGTCTCGAACGGTCGGATGCCGGTCCCCCAGTGTAGCGATGTCCCCCCAGCGGGTCAGTCGGAAGGGCTCCCCAAATCGGCCCGCCCCCGGGTCAGATCGCCCCCCGGCCCCACCCCGTTCCAGGATTTCCCCCCTTCCATCCCCCGTGAAGCAGGTCTCGCCACGACGGTCATTCTACGATATGTCGTTCCCCCCCGGTTCCTCCGATCTGTCCGATTGCTGAGCTCCATGGCGTCCCTCCGAACAATTGTTGACGACCTCGCCAATGCCGGGCACCTGGTCCGTCTGCCCGAACCTGTCGATCCGTGCCTGGAGGCGGCCGAAATCCAACGTCGGGTCTATTTGTCAGGCGGGCCAGCCGTCCTCTTCTCCAACGTCATCGGCTGCCGGTTCCCCATGGTCTCCAACCTGTTCGGCACCATCGAGCGGGCCCGGTACATCTTCCGCCACACCTACGAACCAGTCCGCCGGGCCATCGAACTGAAGGTCGACCCGCAGCGGGGGCTCAAGCAGCCCTTCCGCTACCTCTCGGCCCCCCTCACCGCCTGGCGGATGCGTCCCAAACGAGTCCGCTCGGGACCGGCACTCGACCAGTCGATCCGCCTGAACGAACTCCCCCAGCTCAAGTCGTGGCCCGACGACGGCGGCCCCTTCGTCACCCTCCCGCAGGTTTATTCCGAAGATCCCTGTGCTCCCGGGCTGGGGTCGTCCAATCTGGGAATGTACCGCGTGCAGTTGGCGGGAAATCGGTACGATCCCCTGCGTGAAGTCGGGCTGCATTACCAACTCCACCGCGGCATTGGCGTGCATCACACCGCCGCCCTCCGCTCGGGGAAGCCGCTGAAAGTCAGCATCTTTGTCGGCGGGCATCCCGCGATGTCGGTCGCCGCCGTCATGCCCCTCCCCGAAGGAATGAGCGAACTGACCTTCGCCGGGGCCCTCGCGGGCGAACGCATCCGTATGATCCCCCGTGCCGGCGGCGGAGCGATTTACGCCGATGCCGACTTCTGCATCGCCGGCACCATCGACCTCGAACGCCGGTTGCCCGAGGGACCCTTTGGCGACCACCTCGGCTACTACAGCCTCACCCACGAGTTCCCCGTGCTGAATGTC
>CAIOTJ010000610.1 GCA_903861195.1 uncultured Planctomycetaceae bacterium
CATCCGCGACCTGGTCCAATACAACGCCGCCACCGGCACCACCACGGTAGTCAACCACGTCCGCTACGACACGTTCGGCCAGATCGTCAGCCAAACCAACAGCCAGTTCCACCCTTGGTTCGCCTACACCGGCCGGGAATGGGACCCCGCCGCCGGCCTCTACCTCTACCGCGCCCGCTGGTACGACCCCCGCGCCGGCCGGTTCCTCAGCGAAGACCCCCTCGGCTTCGCCGCCGGCGATGTCAACCTCAGCCGGTATGTGGGGAATGGGGCGACGTTGTGGGTGGATCCGAGTGGGATGGCCATGAGCGACCCCTACGTTCCAGCCGCCGGCGGCATGACCAATCAGGACTATGCCAACTATATGCAGAGTCAAAAGGGCATAGCCAATCTGTTGGTGGACAAGGACGCAGTTGCTGATCTTCTCGACCAGCATGGTATGTATAGCGAGGAATTCATCGATGAATACATTGATCAGCTCTACGGCCCCGGACGGATGAATCATCTCCGAGAGGGGTTGAAGGACGGGCTGCAAGAAATGATGTATCAGGTGGCGCTCGAGGTCGGAACTCACTACGGCGCCGCAGGAGCAGGATGGTTTGGTGCCCGCATCCTCGGTTGGGCTGCGAAGAAATTCAGCTCCATGTGGAATGCGTGGAGAGGGAGTCGAGTCGTCACCAAAGCATTGGCAGAAGGCGTTGAGGCTTCGGCGGAACAATCGGCGCGAGGATTGAAGGGAACGCCTGGGCCGACACCGAAGCGCAGCTTACCCAAAGGCACGCAGAATCCGAGCACCGCTTGGGCAGCACGGACTGGAAGAGCATACGACCGTAGGTTTCGAAAGTTCTGGAGACAGTTCGAGGGGCAGACAATCTCGGACGGAATTGAAGTTGCACACGTTAATCGACGACTTGCAGAAGGGGTACAGCCGGATCTTGTGCTGATTGACAGGCACAAAAGAACGATTTGTATTCACGACCTGACATCTCAACCTAATCCTGAACATCTCGCAAGAGGCGAAAGATATGTGGAATACTTCAGGGGAAAGTTTCCTGATTTCCGAATAGAATACACCGAGGGATACTGGCGTGGACTAGAGAGAGTTGTCGAAGCCATGAACTCAACTGGAATCAAGTACTATCCTGGAGACACATTGCCATGAAACAGACAGACTTTCGATTTCAACTTCAAATCACATTGGGAGATCCGCAGTCAACTCTGTCCGTACTAGCGTCGAGTTTGGGGGAAATAAAAGGAATCGATGAGTTGAGATTCAGTGTTGATGGCGATCTTGCTGTCATGATTGCCCGCGCAGCATTCGAGAACAAGGAAGATGCGAAACGCATACATCGTAAAGTGATGCAGACTTTGATGAATTGCAGTCGAATCAGGATCGTGGACGCGACCTCAATTCTCTCCGATATTTTCTAGCTGGCAGCCGCTGTTGTCGATATCGGAAAGAAAACGTGATCTTGACACCTTTCCCCTCAAGCATAAGCATGAACTGTCTTCACTCTTGACCGCCCGCGTACCCTGACCGGTTTCCGGGGCGTGGCCCCAGGTTCCAGGCCGGGAGGGTGCGTGTGATGGCGGGACGTCGGCGGGAGCAGTTGCGGGCGGAGTGGACTGACCGGCTCAGGAGGTTTCGAAGGCGGCCCCTGACCGACGAAGAGTTTTGTCGGGTCGAGGGCCTGTCCCAGTGCGAAACAACACTGGTACCGAGATCAACCGCTACACCTGGAGCTACGACACACTCGGCCGTCCAGTCACGCAAACCTCCGTCGACGGCACCAGCACCTTCCAATACGACCAGTCCAGCCAGGTCACTGGCGTCACCCACACCGGCCAGGTCAGCGAGAACTACCAGTACGACAGCAACGGCAACCGCACCAACACCGGCACCTCGACCGGTACCAACAACCGGCTGCTGTCCGATGACAAATACGACTACCAGTACGATGCCGAAGGCAACCGGACCCAGCGGACGGACCGGGCGACGGGCCAATATCAGGTCCTCGCGTGGGACCACCGCAACCGGCTGACCAGCGTCACCACGTTCTCGGCCGCGGGGACCCGACAGGTCGGGGTCGAGTACACCTACGACCTCTTCGACCGGCGGATCGCCCGGAAGGTCGATGCCGACGGGAACGGGGTCTTCGAGACGACGCAGCGGTTCGTCTACGACGGCGAAGACCTGATCCTGGCATTCTCAGGCTCGACCAACGCCCTCACCAACCGCTACCTC
>CAIOTJ010000611.1 GCA_903861195.1 uncultured Planctomycetaceae bacterium
AGCCGCTGGGGCGGCAACCCAGGGCTGAGGAAAGTAACCTCTACGAGGTAGGCGGTTCGGCCTGCGGATGGTTTTGGAATTTTGGCACGGGGTTGCGATCCGTTTCGACAACCACGTCCAACGACCGACAGGTTGAAAACCTATCGTACGACTCGCGACGACCTTCCTGGAAATGTCATACGGCCGAACAATTCCCCGTAGGGGATACTTCCCTCAGCCCGGGGTTGGTGCGCAGCACTACCCCGGGTGGGTGACCCCAGAGATGACCTCTATCCTGTAAGGATGGCTCTCAACCCCGGTCGCTCATGGTGGCCGATCGCTTCAATTCCACCCACGCCCATCGGAACGGAACCCTGACAGGGCCCGCCATCACCACTCCACCAACGGACTCCCCGAAGGCAAAACGCCAATCGGCCGACCCGCGGCGTTCACATACTGCCGGGTCGCGTCGACTCCCAGGTGCCGGTACATCGTCGCCAGCACATCCTGCGGCGTCTTCGGCTGCGACAGGGGAAACGCCCCTTTGGCGTCGCTCGCCCCCAGCACCCGTCCGCCCGGGATCGGTCCGCCGGCGAGCGCCGCGCTGAAGACGTTCGGGTAGTGATCGCGGCCGGCGTCGTTGTTGACCCGCGGGGTCCGGCCAAATTCGCCCCACGCCACCACCAGCGTCGTCTCCAGCAATCCCCGTTCCTTCAGATCGCCGATCAGGGCCGAGTACGCCTGGTCGAAGCGCGGAAGGAATCCCCGGCGGAGTGAATCGAATCCCAGCACGTGGGTGTCCCACCAGCGCAGGTCGACCGTCACCAGGCGGACCCCCGCCTCGATCAGCCGGCGGGCCAGCAGGATCCGCTGGCTCCACGCCGGGGCTCCGCAGCGGTTCGCCGCCCCGGGATCAAACGCGGGGAGGAAGCCATACCGTTCGCGCACCTCGGCCGGCTCGGCATCGAGATCAAACGCCTCGCGCGCCCGGGGGCTGGTCAGAATGCCCCACGCCTGCTGCTGAAACCGGTCGACCGCCTGCACCTGCCCCCGCACGTCGATCTGGCGGCGCAGCTTGTCGAACCCTTCCAGCAAATCGCGGCGGTTCGTCAGCCGGTCGGCGGTCAGACCCTCCGTCAGCGAGAAGTTGGGAACCTGAAACGGCCCCTTCGCGGCGGGGTCGGCCAGGGTCTCGAACGGCTTGTGCGCGACCCCCAGGTAAGCCGAGCCGGTTCCGGGGACCAACCGGGGAATCATCACCGACGCGGGGAGTTCGCGATCCTGGCCCCCCAACTGCTCGGCTGCGATCGCGCAGCAACTGGGGTGAATGTTTTCGTCGCCGTTGGGACCGGAGGGGTAGCCGGTGAAGCAGATCTGGTCGCCGGTCGAGTGCCCGGCATCCTGGTGGTACAGGCTGCGGATGATCGACCAGTCCCGCATGATCTGGGCGCAGCGGGGGATCAGGTCGGTCAGTTGGATGCCGGGGACGGCGGTGTCGATGGTGCCGAATTCGCCACGGTACTCGACGGGGGCCTCGGGCTTGGGGTCCCACATGTCGATATGGCTGGGCCCCCCGCGCATCCAGAGCAGGATGACGTTGTTCTTGCGGGTCGC
>CAIOTJ010000612.1 GCA_903861195.1 uncultured Planctomycetaceae bacterium
CCCGCTTCAGTTCCTGCAGCGTCGCCAGTCCGCTGGCCATCGCGAGAGGATTTCCCGAGAGGGTCCCCGCCTGGTAGACGGGGCCCAGCGGCGAGACCACGTGCATCACATCGGCCCGTCCGCCGTAGGCCCCAACGGGAAGTCCGCCGCCGATGATCTTCCCCAGCGTGGTCAGGTCGGGCTTGATCCCAAACAGTTCCTGCGCACCGCCAAAGGCCAGGCGGAACCCGGTCATCACCTCGTCGAAAATCAGCAGCGCCCCATGCTGTTTGCAGAGATCCTGCAGCG
The DNA here is from genome assembly GCA_903861195.1 of uncultured Planctomycetaceae bacterium. Classification (GTDB taxonomy): domain Bacteria; phylum Planctomycetota; class Planctomycetia; order Planctomycetales; family Planctomycetaceae; genus UBA10511. The sequence continues at coordinate 289 of CAIOTJ010000612.1, forward strand.
CCTGGCGGAAGGCGGGCTCGGGAATCACCACTCCCATGTTGCCCACGACCGGCTCGAGGATGATCCCCGCGATCTCGGACCCCCGGCGATGGAAGGCGTCTTCCAGTCCGGCGACGTCGTTGTAGTCGAGCACCAGCGTGTCGGCCGTGCAGCCGGGGGGAATGCCCGGGCTGCTGGGGACACCCAGCGTGGTCGCCGCGCTGCCCGCTTTGACCAACAGGGCATCAACGTGACCGTGGTAACACCCGGCGAACTTGATGATCACATTCCGCCCGGTGAACCCCCGGGCGACCCGGATGGCGCTCATCGTCGCCTCGGTCCCCGAGTTCACCATCCGGACCATTTCCATCGACGGGACGGCATCGATCACGGCGGCGGCCAGCGACGTCTCGGCCTTGGTGGGCGCCCCGAAGCTGGTCCCCTTGTCGAGCGCCCGCCGAATCGCCTCTTTCACCGCGGGATGCTGGTGCCCCAGGATGTGCGGCCCCCACGAGCCGATGTAGTCGATCAGCTTGTTCCCATCGATGTCGTACAGGTACGGCCCCTCGCCCCGATCCATGATCAGCGGTTCCCCCCCCACTCCTCCAAAAGCCCGGGCGGGGCTGTTGACCCCACCGGGAATCAGACGGCTGGCGTGGAGGAATTCGGCGTGACTCTGGGGGCGCTGGATCGACACGGGAGGACTTGCTTTTCGGGGGGGAACTTCTGAGGATGCAAGAGGAACAGGGCAGTCAGACGCTGCACTGTTTCACATCGTAGTTCACCCGTGTCGACCCTGCCAATCTGCCCCCCGAACAGCGGGGAATCAGACGCACCGCGACCTCCCAATCCACCCGCCGACCGCCGGTTTCATGGCTGACACTCCCCCCGTCATCATCCGTCCTGCCCGGGGAACCGACATCGAGTCGCTGCTGGTGCTGATCGAGCCGTTCGTGCTGCAGCGCAAGATCCTCCCCCGCACAATCGACGAGCTGACGCTGCTGTTGTCGAGCTATTTCGTGGCCGAATGCGGCAGCCGCATCGTCGGCTGCGTGGCCCTCGAGATCTACTCGACCAAGCTGGCCGAGTTGCGCAGCCTCGTCGTCGACCCCGACTACCAGGGCCATGGGATCGGCAAGAAACTTGTGGCCGCGGCGGTTGAACGGGCCCGCGAAGAAAAAATCCTCGAAGTCATGGCCATCACCTCCGCCGAGAATTTCTTCCAAACCTGCGGGTTCGACTTCACCCTCCCCGGCGAAAAGAAAGCCCTCTTCCTGCAAACCCGCGAGCGGTAAGCGTCCGTAGGTTAGGTTTTCAACCTGACCGG
>CAIOTJ010000613.1 GCA_903861195.1 uncultured Planctomycetaceae bacterium
GCGTTGTTGCCCGACTTCGTGGACGACAGCAAACGCCGCGAGAACCCGCTGAGCGCGAACTTCCACAAGAAGGAATTCCAGCAGCTCTGGAGCCAGATCAACCGGAAGGCGGCCTACACGGTGCATTTCGACACCGCCGAGCTGATCCGCAAGTGCATCGCCGCGCTCGACCGCGACCTGCGGGTGACCATGCTGCAGTACACGGTGCATCGGGGCGAACAAAAAGAAACCGCCACGTACGACGAGGTGCGGGAGGGGACCGCGTTTCTGCTGCGGGAGACCTCGACCGAGGTCAACAAAGGGTCAGTAGAGTCGCAGGTGGTGTACGACCTGGTGGGCCGGCTGGCGCAGGACTGCCAGTTGACCCGCCGGACGATCGCCGGGATTCTGCAGGGGGTGAACACCGCCACCTTCAGCCAGTACGCGGCAAACCCGGAAGAGTTCTTCACGCAGGCGGCCCGGCTGATCAACGAGCAGAAGGCGACGGTGATTGTCGAGCACCTGACGTACGACATCACCGAGGGACGCTACGACAGCGACATCTTCACCCGCGAGAAGCCCGAAGACGACTTCAGCCGGGCGACCCCGGTCGCGCGTCACGTCTACGAGTACGTCTTCACCGACTCGACCAACGAGACCAACTTCGTGAAGGAACTCGACAGCGCCACCGAGGTAGCGGTCTACGCCACACTCCCCAAATCATTCTTCATCCCCACCCCGGTCGGCAACTACAACCCCGACTGGGCGATCGCCTTCCAGGAAGGAACCGTCAAGCACGTCTTCTTCATCGCCGAGACAAAGGGCTCGATGTCGTCGATGCAGTTGCGGCTGATCGAGGACTGCAAGATCGAATGCGCCCGGAAGTTTTTTGGGAAGTTGACGTCGGAGCGGGTGAAGTATGACGTGGTGGAGAGTTATGAGAGGTTGATGCAGTTGGTGAGGTGAGGGGGGGGGGGTGACTCTCCATCATCACAGGCCGAGAATCGTCTTTGCTCGAGCGTGACTCGTCTTCGGCGACACAAGGAGTGAGAGTTCACTTTGGTTACCTGAAGTGACAGCCCGGCAATTCAGGGTTTCCCTGATTTCAAGGACGTCTGATGGACTGAAACTGAAGACGTGGCATGATGCCGGGTCGATGTCGCTCCTCAGGTGAGTTTGCGACCGCTGTGAGCAAGATCGGAAGCTCAACTAGATTCAACGAGTGTTCATGTAGCGGGAGTAGTTGGTGATGTCTGCAGATCCGAAGACGGCACAGGTTTCTAACCTTTCATCTCCCGGGCATGAACAGCATCCCGAATATGTCGCACACCAACCAGAACTGAATGATCGTGAGTTTGTGCGCATTGGCGAACGGCGAAACAATGCGTTGAAAGGTGAACCTGAAAATGCTTTGACGCACGAACAAATCAGACAAGATCTGGTTGGATTAGCGCTCTCTGGAGGAGGTATCCGATCGGGAGCGGTCAGTTTGGGATTTCTGCAGGCGGTCTACCAAAAGCAGTGCTGGCCGTACATCGACTATTTGTCGACGGTCTCGGGGGGAGGTTACGCAGGGGGGATGGTGACGGCTGCGGCATCGGTACCGCAGTCTACGAGTACAGGGCACAACAATAAGCCTGACACAAAGACGAACCCCCAAGTGCCGAAGAGCGCCCCCGAGCAGTCGGAGAATAGAAAGTCCCCAGACGAGCTTCCCCCCAACGAAAACCGGATAAGTCGAGGCGATGCGTCGCAGGTGAATGCCGTCAATAGAGTCAAACAGTTGTTAGGTAACGAAGATGGAACCAGGTCCACAGCAATCGTTCGCAAACTCATCCACAATGGCCGTTATTTGATTCAATTCCAGGAGTTTCTTAACCGCTATGTTTTCGGACTGCTGGTCTGCCTTGGGATCTGCGTGTGCGTTCTAGTCAGTGTCTGTGCCTTGGCGGCGTGGGGAATTCGATTGCTCGACAATTCTTTTGTGCGGGATTGGCTGAGTGCCATTGGTGTACGCGATGATGTGCTGATCTTTTTCCTTCCGATGCTGGTGACGTTCGCTTCTTGGATGTTGGAGTGGGGTCTAATTGTAGTGATATCTAAATACTCTCCAAAATTGACTGAAGGGAAGTTGTGGAGGTTAATGAGCAAGGTCAACGGCATAATACGTCCACTTACTATTCTGGGGACCGCCATGGCGGGAGTGGCTGCATTGGCGGGTTCCCACGAGATCGACTTGTACGGACTTCTGGGAATCTTGCCCGAAAAGAAACAAGGAACAATTCGCAATCTCGACTGGATAACAAACCTGCTCATTCCCGCGATCCTGGCCGCTCTGGTTCCCTACCTCGCGCCCCGCCGGTTGCTGCGAAGCGGGACTCACCCCACGGGTATCCGCGACAAGGTGGTCTATCAGTTGGCTGCTGCCGCTCTGGCGGTTGGGGTTCCCTTTTTACTGATGATGCACTTCGCGCGTGAGAATGTTTCCGGCGTCAATAAGATACGCGACGGGCGGTTTGAAATGGCCGACATCAGTACAACAATCGGGTGGGAGGGCACGTCCAGACCATGGTATCGGCTCAAACTTATTCTGAGTGCGGTCGCCGAGCAGAATTGCAAAGAGTGCACCACGGACGTCGACACACAACTTCAGGCGATCGCAGAGGCAGATCGCGAGATCGATGTTTTGCAGGCGAGCGATGATGTGAGCTGGCGTTCGGTGGAACAAAAGTCAGTGCTACTGCGGGAGGTCTCACCTTCACAGATTCGGAAAGCCTGTGCAGAGGCGCGTGAAGCACGAGCAAAACTTCTTGTTTATATCAATCGACAATTGATCGATAATCCCTGCCTTGTGCAGGCGTTGCGTCTCACATCGGAACATAAATCTTGCGAAACGCAGAAAGGCCAAACGCCAACTGTGTTGGACACACTATTTTGTGATCTTCAAAAAGAGTCGTCCCCAGATAATGCGTCGGCGGTTCCAGGAACTTCATCGCAACCACGCGAGAAGCGATCTCTGCCGCAAGTTGTGGAGGAGCTTTATGACGCCGCACAAAAGGCGGCGCAGCGACCCGCGAAGAGCGCCTCTGAACCGAATGATTCGAATAAGGTCGCCGGAAATCAATGTGTTACAAATCTGTCGTGGACGACAGACCCTGCTAAGAATGAATGGCATCGCATGCAAATGACTAAGCGCAATCGAGACTTGGTAGCGACACTGGTCGGATTCCCTGGCTTCGGTGACAACATCATCGGGCCGACGACCGTTCTGGAGGCCGATCAGCGCTTGCGATGGAGATGGTTCATTGGCGCCGCCGTTGCGGTTGGTGTGTTGTTGCTGGCTGGTCGCAATGTCACATCATTAAGCCTGTTTTATGAACACTGCTTGACGGACGCCTGGATCACACCGGTCGTTACCCCCGGGCATTCTCTGAAGCTGAAGGATCTTCGAGCGCAACAGCAGAGAGACCCTTATCACCTCATTACCGGGACTGCATTTCTTTCGGACCCCTCATTGGCAGCGCTGGGTGACCGCGAGACTGGGGAGTCAAGTGAACCCGATCGCAATCGTCCGGAAGAGTTTCTGTTCTCACCCCTGTATTGCGGAGCCGAGTCCACAGGCTATTCTCGGACATCTGATTATGACCGCGGGGAGATGACCCTGCCGCGTGCCTTGGCTATCTCGGGAGCGGCGGTCTCACCGATCCAGCAGCCTCATCTGATGATGCGAGCTATTTGTTTTGCCTTGAATCTGCAACTCGGACGATGGTGCCCGGTTTATGCTGCAAAGTCGAATTGGCCAGGGAACTGGGTACCAGGTATTCGTGTAGTCAGAAAATGTTGGAGGGAGTTTAGGTTGGGGAGTCGCGGCGAATCGAATCTCTGCTACGTGACCGATGGGGGAGTGCATGAGAATTTGGGAATTCGCGTGCTATTGAAGCGGCGCTGTCGATTGATTATCGCCTGCGACGCGGGGTGCGACTCCGACTATGTGTTTGAGGATTTGGCTCATCTGCTGCGCTGGTGCCGCACCCGCGACGGCATCGAGATCACACCCCTGGCCGCGAATGGGATTGAAAGTCTGCGCCCCTTGGGAAAGAAGTCACCAAAGCCGAGTCCAGCTGCGCCGACTGGTGACCAAGACTCGGCAGAGGAAGAGACAAGTTCGCTGCCAACCCGCCCCTGGGCCGATTCGCACTTCACCGCCTTTGAAATCAAATACCCGCCGCTAACAATGCCAGATGGTGGCAAACAGCAATCTGAGACTGGTTTGCTCTTGTATTTCAAGTCAGTCTTGACGGGGGATGAACCGATGGACCTCAAGCAATACGCGCTGTCGCATCCAACCTTTCCTCAGGACTCGACCGCCGATCAGTTCTATTCACCGGAGCAGTTTGAATCGTACCGTCAACTCGGGTTCCATCTGTTCGACTCGGTGTGTTCGGACAACACGCCGGAAGACCAGAGTGATGACGGCAGTTACAGTGTGGGCGATTCGCTGTTTAAGAAACACGAATCCATCGGACTGGTTGATGTCGATGTGTACCGTCAATTGCACAATAAGACGGACGAGTTTGTGCCTGGTGGTTGTGCCCAGCACATTGTGTTCCAAATGCTTCGGCGGGCAATTCAAAATCAGTCTGGCGTGCCAAGAGGCAATTGACAGTAACTGATTAGTTCCCAAACCACCCGTGGTGTGGTTGGGCAGCCCTGGACGCTGGATATCGTAGCCACGGATGGTATGAATAGGTGACTGGGGTGTGGACCGGTCATGGTGACGGTCATCCCCGGACTCGGAACGGATTCCGATGGAATTCCTCTTCTACCCCAGACTGGAACACAGCTGCGCGAATGTTGGGCATTGCCCGCA
>CAIOTJ010000614.1 GCA_903861195.1 uncultured Planctomycetaceae bacterium
ACCACGTCGGATACCACGGTCAACGCCGCCATCACAAATAGCGGCGGTGGTGGAATTGACTTCACGCCGATGTTGGGTCTGGGGACTGACATCTCTGCATCGACGATTGGGTTCCAGCCCAACCTGTCGAGCGTCTATGCCAGTTCGCTGGGAGCCCAGGTGGGTGGGGGCAACCGGATTCAGGAGGCGCTGGATGCCGTGGCCATCGGGGGCACGGTCAACGTGAGCGCTGGCACCTACAGCCCGGCAGCGACCGCCACGGCAAACAAGGAGAATCTGACCGTCAGTGTGCCCACCGGGGTCGTCGGCTTCGATGGGCTGATCCTTGGTGCCGGCATCGTCGCCGGCTCGCTGGGAGGAAATGGTGCCTCGAATCTGACGGGAAATGCTCTGGCCAACACTCTGAACGGAAGTGATGGCGCGAATGTGATTACACCGTTGGGGGGAGCCGACACGGTCAACGCGGGGGGCGGTGATGACACCGTGATTTATCAGTCCGCGGCTGATGCGACCGGCGACGTGATCGATGGAGGCGCGGGAACCGACTCGATTCTGTTCACGAGCACGACGGCTGGGCAGAGCCTGGTGCTGACTTCGGCCACCAACATCGAATTCGCCAAACTCGCGGACGCGGCTGGAGCGACCACCGGCACTGTCGCGCTGAACCTCGACGGTTCGGCATTGTCGTCTGCAATTGAACTGGTCGGCAACGCCGGCACCAACTCACTGACCGGTGGAGCCGGCAATGACACGCTGACCGGCAACGCGGGCGACGACACTCTGAAGGGCGGGCTGGGCAATGACAGCCTGGTGGGGGGCACCGGTACCGATACGGCGGTGTTCAGTTTCAATTTCTCAGCGAGCGCCGTCACTGTCTCGGGAGGCTCCGTGGTTGTCACGGGGGCCGACGGAGTGGACACCCTGAGCGGGGTTGAGCGGCTGCAATTCGCCGATAAGACGGTCATTCTGGTTGGTTTCCCTGACACCATCTCGACGATTCAGGCGGGGATCAATGCGGCGAGTGCCGGGAACGTCGTCTTGGTCGCTCCGGGCACCTACACCGAGAATGTCACTGTCAACAAGGCGGTCGACGTGGTGGGGCCGTACGCGGGGACGGCGGGAAGTGCCGCCGGGCGGTCGGCGGCGGCCGGAACCGGGGAGGCTTCGCTTGTCGGAAGGATGGTGGTCACATCCTCGGGAAGCGTGACGATTGACGGGTTGCGGTTCGTGGCGAATTCCAGCACTGGGACGTCCGGCGGAAACAATCCGGCGCTGCTGCGGACTTCGGCAACCAATGGCGGAACCCATGTGTATCGCAACAACATCTTCTACAGCACGCTGACCAACGGTGGGACGGGAGCGTCGGGTGGAACGGATGCACGGGCGATCCAGACCCAGACGATGTCGACCGGGAGTACGACGATCAGCGGCAACCTGATCACGGGCGACGGTGCTCCCGGTGACAAGTTTGACTCGGCTCGGTGGGGCCGGGGGGCCTGGGTGGATGGAGGAGGGACGAGTAGCACCACGTTGACGACCAATGTGTTCGAGTACGTTCGCACAGGGATGAACCTCGAGAACTATGGACCCGCGACATTGACCGTGACGGGGAACACGATTCGCAACGCCGGTTCGGGTATTTCCGGAGGTCCGGGGACGGCGGCTGCGGTGGGCAGCATCACAGGCACGGTTCTCAGCAATGTCAACACCGACTTCAACTTGAACGGGGTGGGGGCCGCGTTGACCTTCGATGTCAATAATGCGGTGGCGTCGACAACGGCGGCAACGGAAGTGATCGTCACCATCGCTAGCGCTTTCAACGACCAGGTGACCGCTTCGACGACGAATCCCGACTCGATCACGGCCGGTGCCGGCAATGACACGATCCTGGGGGCTGGTGCGGGTGATTCGGTGGTTGGTGGGACCGGAACCGACCAGGTGAACTTCACTGGCACCTTCGCCAGCTACACCTTGGGTTTCGCCACGTTCGACTCTTTGCCGGCCATCAGCATCACGAGTGGTACAAACACCGTGGTTGTGCGGCAGGTTGAGAAACTGCAGTTCTCGGACAAGACGGTGCTGCTCGTCGGTGCCGGCAGTGAGTACACCGCGATCCAGCCAGC
>CAIOTJ010000615.1 GCA_903861195.1 uncultured Planctomycetaceae bacterium
CAACACCCCTTCGGAATTCTGCGACTCGATCGAACCGCCGTGTTGGCGGGCGATGCGCACACAGGAGAGTTGGATCTCCCGGAGAATTCCATGCCATTGTTCTGGGTCTTCCACATCGAACCGGACGTCTTCAATGAGGCACTGGATGGCGGTGACCCGTCGGCGCTCGGCCTTCGACAAAAAGCGTGACGGAGGCTCTGACCGCTCACTTTCCTGGGGGGCCGGACTGGGAGCCTGGGGGGCAATCGGAACGGAGGGGGCAGAGGGGGGCGTTGCGACAGCGGTCACGCTGCCCGGCACCGCGGGCTCGAGTTCGGGGATGATACTGGTGAAGTCGGGATCCGCGGGGCCGACGAGAGCTTCGCCCGTCAGTACACAGCGGAGCGCGGTGGCCATGTCGGCGGCCGTACGATAGCGGCGCTCCTTCTTTTTTTGCATCGCCTTGCGGCAGATTTCCTCGACCGCCGGCGGCAACCCGGGAGCCAATTGCCGCAGGGGCTGGGGGTCATCTTCCCGGATTTGCCGGAACAGCTCGACCGGATCCTGGGCCCGGAAGGGAAGCTTCCGCCCCAGCATGCGGTACATCAGCACTCCCAGCGAGAAGATGTCAGTGCAGCCGTCGGGACGGTGAGCACGGCCCTGAGCCTGTTCGGGAGACATATAGGGGGGGGTTCCCGCGATCTGTCCCGGCAGTTCCCGACCCGCGTCATCGCTCAATCCCAGCCCAAAATCGAGCAGGACGGCTCGTCCATCGGGGGTGATGATGATGTTGTTGGGCTTGATGTCCCGGTGGATGGTGCTGAGCGAGTGGGCATGGGCGAGCGCGTCGGCCAGATCGATCAGAATGCCGACGGCACGACGCCAGTCATAAGACTGCTGCTGCAGCCACTGAGAAAGATTCACTCCCTCGACGTAGTCGGACACGATGTAGACCCGACTGCCGTGCTGTCCCACGTCAAACACAGTCGCGATGGAGGGATGCCTCAGTTGGGCGACCCGCCGGGCCTCTTCCAAAAAGCTGCGATTGTCGAGTCCATCCTGATGCCTGGGGACTTTGATCGCCACGCGGCGTCCCAACTGGGGATCACGTCCGAGGAACACACTGCCAAAACCTCCCTCGCCGAGCAGATGCAAGACCTCGTAGCGCCCCAGGCTGAGCGGGGGCCAGTGCTCGGGAGACTTCGGACCAAGAGCGGTACTGGCGGTCTCCATGGGAAGGAGGGGCACCGTGGGAACTTCGGTCGTCTGGGACACCAGCGAGTCGGGTTCGACAAATCGCACGGTGCTCTCTGGCTCACCCTCCTGGGACGGGGGGGGATCTTTGCCCGGGGCAGAACCGGTGGAGTTCCCAGTCATCAATCGTCTGGCCCTTTCCGCCGGGAGACGCCGCGGTCGTCGCAACGCCTCCAGCGCCACTCTCGCAGTTAGAGATCCTGGAGAATCTTGACTTCCGTCACCTTCATGTCCCCCCGGAAAATCATGTGGGGCGGCAGGAAGAATCCCGGAAGATCGGCCGTATCGTTGCGGGTCAGCCGGGACTGACTGCGCTCTTCGTCGTGATCACCAGGATTGGGTTTGTACTGGGGATTTTCGAGGGCCCGAACAACCGGTAGTTGCTGATACGGATTGATCTCCGCCGTATCAGGAAGCCGGATGCTTCCCCGGGCCGAGAAGAACTCGCCCCCCTGGAGTGTCCACTTCGTGCCGATCAGCTGGGCCAGCGAAGGGGTCTCGGGCCGTTCGGGATTGGGAATGACCCGCAGTGACAGAAAATCCATCACAAAGGGAACCTGCGGCTGAGCCACCTGGGTGTGATTCAGAAAGTCGTTGGGCTGCAGCGGATCAATGATGGCTGAACAGACATTTAGGCCGGGAGGGATCACCAGGCTCACGGTTTCCAGATCGGACGAGTGAAATTTAATCATCCCCATTTTTTTGGGAAAACCACCAATTTCCCGGCCGGCACACATCGCCGCGGGATTGTCGACATGCAATCTCACCGCGTAGGTGTAGACTTGGCCGCGATAACGGCAGAGCAGGGTCTGTGAGACTTCGTTGTAGGTTCCCACAGTCGAAAAAGGATAGTTGGCGAAAACGAGTTGCGCGATCGGCACGTCAGTGAGCTCGCACCCCTCGGGAAGCAGTTCGGCTGCCTGGGCACCATCGGTCACATACGTGAAAATGAAGAGGGTGCAACCGCGATAATGGACGGGAAACGGCGTGTACAAAGGAGCGTCGACCGGCATGGAGAAACCGAAGTCGCTTTTCTGCAATCTTCCGGGAAGTCCCATTGTGAGTCATCCTGTATCTTGAAGGCCTAACCGAGGAATGGAAATCGGTTCCATTCAGCACGCTCTGCTTTCTATCGTACTGGCAGGGGGGGACGAAGTGTAGATCCAGTATTCCGGCCCCAACGGAATACCCCGGGCGGAATACCCCGGGACGACTTTTGAGAGTGGAGAATGAGTGTGGAAAACCCTCGCGGAACATCCGGCTCGCATCCGGACACGACCACGCCTCCCGATAACGGTGTGCTGGTGGGGGGGCGCCGGCTGCGTTTCCCTCTCAACCACCATCGATCCACGCTCGATTCGTGGCCTGTGATATCGCCGGACATTCCGTACGAACCGTTGGTTCCCTTTCCCGATCAGCACTGGGACTGGAGAGCGATTCATTCCCAAACGCTGATCGATCCGTCGGCCTGGGTCGCGCCGGGGGTCGGATTGTACGGACGTGTTCGCCTGGGGGCCAGAAGTTCGATCTGGTTTGGCTGTATGCTCCGAGGCGACCAGGAGTGGATTGAGATCGGTTCCGACTCCAACATTCAGGATGGTACGATCCTGCATGTCGAACATGGAGGATTCCCCTGCGTAATTGGGGACAGGGTGACGGTTGGTCACCGGGCCGTGGTGCATGGCGCGATCGTCGGGGATGGGGCCCTGATTGGAATTGGTGCCCTGGTCCTCAGCCGCTGTCTGGTGGGCGAGGGGGCGCTGGTGGCGGCTGGTGCCGTGGTGCTTGAAGGAACACGGATTCCCCCCCACACCCTGTGGGCGGGCTGTCCCGCCCGACAGATCCGGGAATTGACCGCCGAGCAGCGCGGCCGACTCGAGACGACCTACCAGCACTACGTCAACAACACGGTGGCTCACCGTGCCGCCGAACAGGGGCTCTCGGCACCGGTCTTTCTGACGGGTCAGCCGCCAACCACGGAGTGACTGGCCAACGGCCTGCACTCTGGTCACACTCGGGCATCAGCGTCTCAAAACGCAGGGTCCTTCCGCTCCCCAGATTCCACGAAAGTTCAATTCCATGGAAGCCGATCCCACGCCCGCTCCCACCCCCGAGGTGACGGCAGAGCAGGTCAAAGAGGCCTACAAGGCCTTCAAGAAGCGGCTGAAACTGACCCGCCTCGACGCGGAGTCGCGAATTGGAGTGGGCCCGCTCAGTAGCGGAGCAGGGTGGGGTGTCACCGGAATTGTGCCCCCCCATCAGTTTCCAGCGGCGGTCTGGGACGAATTGGTCCGGCAGGGAAAACTGAAACGGCAGGGCGGGGGGCTGTATTCCCTCGCCGGGAATTGAGCCAGGAAACGAGTCGCGGTCGATTGTGCCGGTTCGCCGGAGGTCGGGCCCTCGTGTGAAACAGCCCAAAACACCTCGTAGCCAACCACGGTGGGAACAACGGTCGTCTGGCGATGTGGACTGTTAATGATAGAGCAGTCCACAAAGCCGATGTCGCGGCGTCACTGACGGGCGCCCATCGCGAGCGCGGCGATATCGGTCGCCTTTACTCCGAGGACGGGTCGGGTCCAACAGGAGTCCGCAACGCTGGTGCGTGACAGGCTGGGGGATTGACCCGGGGCGGTCCGGGAATCAACTCCCGGACCGCCCCGGAATCAGGCCTCCAGAGGGACCGACCAGTACACTTCACTCAGGAACCGGGACCAGCTGTCGACCCGGACATTCTGAAGGCTGTACAGCGGATGCCACTTGGGACGGACCGGCTGGGCACGGAGCGGCATGCGCGCCTGGGCCGGAGTCCGGTCCGCCTTCCTGGCGTTGCAGGCGATACACGCCAGCACGCAATTCTCCCAGGTGGAAGTTCCCCCCTGGGCCCGGGGGACGACGTGGTCGATCGTCAGGTCGGGACTCCCGGGCTGGCGGCCACAGTACTGGCAGGTGTACTGGTCCCGCTTGAACAGGTTCCGCCGGCTGAACGGGACTCGGGTCGAGGGCAACCGGCTGCTCGACTTCAACACGATGACCTCGGGCACACGCAGCATCAGAGTGCGCGTTCGGATGATCGGAGCGTTGTCGGCCGGGGTCAACTGCGCCCAGTCGGCCCACGAGTAGAGCTGGAAGTCGGCCGGGTCGACGATCTGGGCGGCCTCATTCCAGACCTTGATCAGCGACTTGGCAACCGGGGCCACACCCACCGGCTGCCAGTTGCGGTTCAACACCAGCGTTGGGCGATTCAGAATCGCAGTGGCCATGGACTCTCTCCAGAACAGGGGATAACACCAGGGTGGCCGGGCGGAATCGAACCGCCGACACGCAGAGTCACAGTCTGCTTCCGGAAACCAACACCGAATCCGGCCACAGCGGAAGGGGAGGGATTCGAACCCTCACGGCCAATTGGCCGCACGGTTTAGCAAACCGGCCCGGCAAGCCTTATTCGGCTCCCTTCCGTACGCAATGGACTCACCGGGAATCGAACCCGGATTGCCGCCTTGCGAGGGCGGCGTCTTCCCAATTGGACCATGAGCCCGTGAGCCAAGTCAGACCGCCATCATTGCCCCCCCGCGGATTCGAACGAGGTTTCTGGTCGGACTGAGCAGTGATCCCGGATGGAGTTGAACCATCGTCTCCTGCATGTCACGCAGGTGTCGTAGCCGTTGGACTACGGGATCAAATGGCATTGCAGTGAGATTCGAACCCAGCGTGTCGACAGGGGCTCGAACCGTAGTTGTGACAGGTGGCGTGATCCGCAGAGGTACAGGGGCAGGGGGCCGGGAGTCGTACCTGGCGGACGAGGTTGACGCGACTGCGACTGGCGATCGCCATCCAAGGTCTGGAAACCCCTGCCACCCTGCGGCCGGATGTGCTCCGGTCACCAGCAAGAAAATTGCGGAGGCAGGAATCGAACCTGCGCAGGCGTCGTTCAGAGCGACGTATTCCTACCAGCAGGAACGACTCCGCAGCGGATCGGTCACCAGGTGGCTCTCCGGCGGTTGTGCCGGAAACATTATGGGAACCGGGGATCATGTGCTCCCTCGGATGTTTCGTTCATTCTCTTTCACCCAGCGGCATGGAGGAGTTCTTGAGGAAATCGACAACAGAGAGTTGCAGCGGCGCGGGAGGGATGCGAACCCTCGAACAAAGGGATCAACAGTCAGCAGCCTGAACCAGCACAGGACCTTGCACGAGAAGCAGTCAGCGTGGCCGGATTTGAACCGGCGATTTCGTGCGCCCGAGGCACGCGGAGTACCAGGCTTTCCCACACGCTGATTCATCGGCACCGTCCGGACGGGCGGGACCAGGTGACCGCAACAGGCTTAAAGACCGCCGCGGACACGAGACAAACAGATGCAGTCGTTGGAGGACCAGCGTGTCTGGAGTGGGACTGGACGGACTTCAACCGTCACCGATCCGGGTAAGAACCGGGCGTGTTGCCGCTAACACCTCAATCCCGGTTGTGGTCTCAAGAGTGACTGGAAGACCAATCACCGTGTGCCGTATTCCTGGATGACTAATCCGGGGCGGCGCTTGGCAAAGCCATCGACCACGATGATGGACAAGCCGATTGTCTTGTGTGGAGGAAGTCGTAACGGAAGGTCACAGTTCGACCCACGCAGTTCACCGCAGTGGCCCGGAGTGAGTTTCAATGGATTGGGAGTCGCTCGAATTCTCGTCTGCGGCCTTTCAAGCCGCCGCTCAATCGTCTCAGCGACCGATCCGTGCAACCAGTCTGGAATGATGCCCGCCCCAGCAAGGAAACAGGCCCGGTTGTCAGTCTGACACCGGGCCTGGGAGACGCTCTCCGAAGACAGCCTGGCCGTCACCTGGGGACACACGGAACGCGATGCCGCGAATCCGGACAATTCGCGGCCCCGAACTGGTCGGAACTCATTTTCGTTTGGGGGCACTTTGCCAGGCGATGAGCTTCGAGGTAAGACATGGCGGAAAGGGGCGGATCTCGGCAAAAAGTGCAGTTGCGGAAAGAGCACCAACGCTGTACCACAAGTCTCTCGGGGATGTCCGACTCACTGGCGGCAGTTCAGTCTGGCGTGTGACTGGTCTTTGCCAGCCGGTTGCGTCTCTAGACGCATGCTGTGGTGAAGTGGTTCACTGGTTTCTGCGATTTTTTCATTTCCATCCACTTATTGGGCAGGGGAACCACTCAGGGGCGGTCGTTCCGCGGTGGATTGGGGAGGCTGGGAGATCCCTCTGTCGTGCGGATGTCTGGTTCCCCGTCGTCGTCAACGCATGGCTGGAATGGCTGGAAATGCTGCTGGCAATCGACCCCGCAGATTGCAGTGGCGTTGGCTGCCTCCTGTCGCGGCAGGGGCGAGATTCTCTATGCTCTTGCCAAGTGGGGGGAAAAGTAGTCGTGTGAACTGCTGAAACGGGATCCAAGAATTCGTCGACGCTCCTGGCTCACCATGAAATCTGCTCTGATTGTCGGTCTGCAGGTGACCGTGATGCTGTTTGGCTTGTTGGTACTGGTTTTCCTGATCTGCGAGCCGCAGGTGGAAGGCCGGAATGCCCATGCCACGCAGTTCGAAATCTATTTTCACGACTCTTTTCTGGCGTATGTCTATCTGGCGTCGGTACCGTTTTTTGTCGGCCTGTACCATATGGAGCAACTGCTGTCGCAGATCCGTCTGCGGTCGGTGTCGAGCCGCGCCGGGCTCGAAACGGTGCGGAAGATCAAATGGTGCGCCGGCATGATCCTCGGGGCGGCGGTGGTCAGCCTGCTCTTCATGCTCGAAGGCGATCCCGAAGACCGGCCACCTGGACTGGCCTTGCGTCTCATGGTGATCCTGCAATCGATCACGGTGGCTCTGCTGGCGGCCCGATATGAGCGCCGCCTCCGAAATGGCCTCGCCAATCCCCCGGAACATGGTGTGCGCTCCTGACCGGAATCGCGATGCGGCCGCAGGGCGCACCAGGTTACGTGCAGGATCTTCGTATGGGTGCGAATCCCTTTCGCGTGCAACAAGTTCCACGCGACACACCGGTGGTCGCGACTGTTTTCGCAATTTCTCACGCACCCTGCTTATCGCTGAGCCCGGTTCGCGATCTCGGAAAAGGGCCTGCTCCCGGCTCGACGCCTCAGTGGGCCTCGTCAGCAAAATCGCCTGATGTCGTGCTGAAGATTTCCCGGCGAAGGGGGACTCCCGGGATCCGGCGCTGGGCCGCCTCGGCCTTCAGATCGGCTGGTCGAATGATCGTCAGCCACCGGCCTTCGCGCTGGGTGTCATTGGCTCTGCTACTTGATCCGCAATCGATATTCCAAGTCGCTGACGATGTCGTTCGCCGACCCGGGTGCCACAACATCCGCAGGTAGTGGCGGAGCCGCAAGTGTCGCCATCTTGCCATCAGTGCTCCAGATAAACGGCTGGTTCGTGAGCGGATCGATTGGAATGGAAACGTTTTGGATATCGTCAAGCGAAGCTGGAAGCCGACCGTCGTGAGTTGCCAGTTAATCGCGAACGGCCTCGATGACTCTCAGGGCCTGGATTCTTCGCTTCAAAGACCACGTGGCGAGATAGATCGAAGTCGCGTTGGGTCGATTAACCTGAGTGCCGGTCTTCGTCTGCATCAAATCGATTTCGGCTTGCAACCGTTTCAGTTCCCGCCAGGCTTCACGCGGCGGGAGCAGCAACACGCCGGATGCACGTGCATCACTCGATAGTCGCAAATGTGTATACCAGCGAACAACCGCCTCGTGATCAGTCATTGTCGCGACCTGATCCGGGGAAACCAACTGCAGCTTGAGGAGATCGATGCGGGCCTGTTCGGACATCTTCGCGACATAAATCCTCGCTGTTGTTTCCGGATCCGTTTGATCCGGCCGAGGAAGTTCGTCGAGTTCCTGCAGAAAGTCCACCAGTTGTCGGGCCATCTTTTTCCACTCGTTCGCCTCCCGGGGGCGGTCGAAATGACGCACCGCCGGGAACGTCAGCGCAAAGATGTCGCTTTCACAATCGGCGGCTCGATCCAAGTGCAATAACGAATCAGGCAGGACGCTCAGCGCCCAATACAGATTGGGGCTATTCGGTTGTGAGATCAATTCGTTGACTCGTTCCAGCATGATTCGATGAATGGCGATCGCCACCAATTGATTGATGTCAAACGTAGTGTGGGCGATGTGCCGACTGTTGGCGATCCCGACCATGATGCCCTCGCGAGCCTTGTCGAATTCGCCACGTGAGATGTGGTAGCGAATCCGGGCTGATAAACCTTTTCCCAGCCAGTTGCTCAATTCTTGTACGTCTGGCAGAAAAATCCGGTAGGGTGTGGAAACTTCCCCAAGAGGATATTCCCAGGACGCCTCACGCCGGAAAGCGGCGCGCCTCATTTCGATGTAGAACGATTCGGGAAGCACGCCTTGGGATTGCGCCCACTCCGGGGCGTTGAGTGGACGCGTTCCCCATTCGTGCAGTGTGGGAAAGATCTGCGTCATCCATAACCTCTGGTCCCATGGCAATCGAAGCAAGATCGGCACAGCGTTCCCCGGTTTCATCTCCGATTCCGGGGGAATCAGTCGATACTTGAGTACGGGGGTTTCAATGGCACGTCCCGCAATCGTCAGTTCAATCGGGTGTGGCTCGTCCGCGATCAGCGGGACACCAAACATGAACAGCACGGCCAGGAATCGCAGTAAGAGACGCATGAAAAGATTCTCCAAAGGTTTGTGACTCAATGTTTGAGTATGGCCCTGGTCAGCGCGCTCACTGTCAGTGAACGGAGATGTGGATCGAATTGCGCCGATTCGGTCAGTTGCTGGCTCAGCAGCTCACTGTTTGAGGTCGGTACTTGCCAAGCATCGAGGTTCGCCGTCGGGGGATTCGTCACAGCGAGCACATCTTCCGTCGGACGCGGGTTTCGCAACGGTGATGGTTCAGAGTGAGCGGACTGTGCGATTGGCGGATCAGCCATTTGCGATGGGGCTTTCCGATGAGGAAGCAACGCACCGGCAAGCAAGATGCTGAGAACCGCCGCGGTCGTTCGCCAGAGACGAATCAACCGGTCGGTCGCGTTTTTTCCCGCCGCGAAAGCACAGGCGTATAAAAGCTGATTTGTCTCTGGAGCCGAGACTTTCGGGGGGTGGGCGGCCAGTTGCGCGGCCAACGTTTGTAATTCCGGGTCATGAAGGAACTCTTCGTTCATCATCGTTCCTCGCAGTGTGGTGCCATTCTGTTGCGGAGTGATTCGAGGGCGGCCTGGTAGCGGCGAAAAGCCGTTGCGGTGGAAACTCCGCATAATTTGCCGACCTCTTCCAATGACAGTCGGCCCCATAAACGGGCCACGAGTACCTCACGAAGCTCCTCCTCGAGGCTCTCGACCACAGCCAGTGTTTCAGCCAGATTCGTGTCATCGGCGAGGTTGCTGGCGGATACCTTTGCTTGAGCCCACTGCTGTTCCCGTCTCCGACGACGTTTGTCCGAGGTCCGTTGTTTTTCCGCCAGGTTTCGGCAGACACGATACAACCAGGCCACCGGATTGTCGGGAGACGGCTCTTGCCTCGCCAATTTGCAAAACGCTTCCTGCACGACATCCTCGTGCGCGGCACACCGCGATCGAATCCACAGCCGCAGCGACCCGGCATGCTGCTCGATCAGTTCCGCCAACCGTTGTGCATCAACTGGCAGGGTTCAGGCGACACGGAAGATGAAACCCAAGACAATGACCCCCACAACCCCGTTCTTTTTCAGAATCAACTGTCGAAATCGGCAAATGACCGGAATTCAGCACAAAACCGCAAACGAGAAAGGGCCTGGTGTGATTTCCTTCTCCAGTTCCTGGTTTGTCCGGCCCCCAGCAGCCGTTGCGATCATCGATATCTCCCGATTGCGAGGAAAACTGTGTGCCCGTCAGGTCGCCGTGGGAAAGAAAGTCACAAGTACAGATTGACAAATGTGTTGCAACGAATTCATGGACCGCGACAGGGGGCAGGTCAAGCCTTGGCGGGTGAGCAAGATGATTTCCGCTTGCCCTCGATCGATGGCTAGAAACGAAAAAAGCTCGCTGTCTTTTCGACAGCGAGCTTTTTTGGAACTGAGTCGGGACGGCGGGATTTGAACCCACGACCTCTTGCACCCCAA
>CAIOTJ010000616.1 GCA_903861195.1 uncultured Planctomycetaceae bacterium
CTGGGGGTGCTGGCAGCCATTGGTCTCGCGGAGGTCGAGGTCTACCGTCGGCCTCGCGTGGCGATCATTTCCACGGGGGATGAGGTTGTTCCACCGGGACAGGCTCTGCCGCTGGGGGCTGTGTTCGACTCCAACGCCGCGATTCTGGCTGCGACCGTGCGAGAGTTGGGTGGCGAACCGGTTTGTCTGGGGACGGTGCGTGATGATTTTTCTCAGCTGCGAACACTCGTGAACGACGCACTCAGCTACGACATGGTGCTCCTCTCGGGAGGGACCTCGAAAGGGGAGGGGGATCTCTCGTATCAGGTGGTCCGGGATCTGACCAACCCCGGGATCGTCGTACATGGGGTGGCCCTCAAACCGGGTAAGCCGATCTGCCTGGCCGTGACGAATGGTAAGCCGGTGGTGGTGCTCCCGGGGTTTCCGACCTCAGCGATCTTTACGTTTCATGAATTCGTGGCCCCGGTACTCCGGATCCTGGCCGGTCGAGGGCGAGTGAAACGCCGAACGATTCCGGCCCGTGTCCCCCTGCGTATCAACTCGGAGCGCGGCCGGACTGAATATGTCCTGGTGGGGCTGGTTCGCGGCGAGGCCGAGTGGGCCGCCTACCCGATGGGGAAGGGCTCGGGCTCGGTGACGACGTTCAGTGGGGCTGATGGCTTTATCACGATCCCGCAGCAGACGGAGTGTCTCGATGAAGGGGATGTCGTCGAGGTGACGCTGCTTGATGAGGCCCTCCAGCCCGCAGACCTCGTAGTGATCGGCAGCCACTGTGTGGGACTCGATATCGTGCTTGGTGAGCTGAGACAGCGTGGATTTGTCACGAGAGTTCTTACCGTCGGCAGCCAGGGAGGCCTTGCAGCTGCGAAACGCGGCGAGTGTCATATCGCCGGAGTGCATCTGTATGACCCCGTCCGGCTGGAATACAACCGGCCATTTCTGACTCCGGGGCTGACGCTCATCGAGGGATACGCGCGGCAGCAGTGTTTGGTGTTTCGGCCGGGCGATGTTCGTTTTGAGGGCCAGTCGCTTGAGGATGCAATTCGTCAGGCGACCAGCGATTCAGCCTGCTGTATGATCAATCGGAATCCCGGCAGTGGAACTCGGATTCTGATCGACGAGTTATTGGCCGGGAGACCGGCTCCTGCCAACATTCCCGGCTACCGGGTGCAGACCAAATCGCATAACGCGGTCGCAGTTGCGGTGTCACAGGGGCGAGCCGACTGGGGCATTGCGATCGAGTCAGTGGCGAGGCCATACGGTCTGGAGATGATCCCGGTGCGTGTGGAGCGGTATGACTTCATCGTCCCCGAGGCAAAGAGATCATCGGCAGTGGTTCAAGAGTTTGAAGCGATATTAAACAGTCCTGAGGTCGTCAAGCGATTGGCTGATCTTGGTCTCAGGCGTTAGGTGACAGAGCACTAGGTCGAAACAATCTCGACATTGGCTCGTGGCACGGTCAGGCGGCGACCGTCGCTGCATTCGACCTCCAGGACGCGGGCCTTCGATCCAGAGGCCAGCTGTTGCGGCTCGGGGGGCAGGCTGGAAACGGTGCCCAGGACACCGAACCAGGGGTCACGGATCACGCGGACCGGCGAGCCAATGTCGAGGACTCCTCCTCCGACCACGGCGGCTCGCTTGTCGGTCTGGTGTCGGTCGGGGAGCGGAATGACCACCTCGGGCCGAATGACTCCCGCCCGAATCTGAGTGGCTCCATTCACTGCCGCTTGAGCTCCGTGATGGTTCCGGAGAATGGCGAATGTCCGAGCGGCCATCGCAATATCCCCAAACCCTTCCGTGACAATGACGGTCGTCCCGATCTGTTCTGTTCCGGGGTTTTTGACTGGCCGATAAGGCCATCGCCTGCAAGCAACTGGCGATTCATGGCACGAGTGCTGCCGTCCCCGAACTGGCCAAGCTTCTGCCGAACGACCAGCTCTCTTCGTGGGC
>CAIOTJ010000617.1 GCA_903861195.1 uncultured Planctomycetaceae bacterium
ATCAGGAAATGGCAGGCGGCGAACTGGGCCTTGCGCGCCCGAAACGACCCATCATCGCCGGGATAGAAACTCGCGCAGGTGAGGTAGTTGTTTGTCTCGGCAGCAAGACTGCTGGCAACCTGGTCGGCCCGGCGGCAGTCCCAGCCCCCTTGATCGGGATCGCCGCTCTTCGAGCAAACCGCCGCAAAAGCCCCCACGGGCAGGTGCGGGAAAATGGCGGCGATGAATTCCGCATTCGTTATCTGAAATTCACCGCCTTCACCGCCTTCACCGGCCTCCGCGGGGTCGCTCGGCGAAACTGTCATTTCGTGCAGTATTGCGGGCGCAGCTGGGGTTTCAGAGTCCATGACCGACCTCGCCAACCGGGGCGTGGGCGGTGCTGTCGTCGCCGGCTACTGGCATCGCTGCGTTCCAATGCTGCCAGTACAGCCGGCCGGGCCGCCGGGGAAAGCCGCCGGCAGGGGGGCCATCGAGATACAGCTTGTAGGAGCCGCGACCATTCCCACGTACCCCGCTGGCGACGTCGCACTTGTGGATCTCACCATCGGCGATGAGTTGTTCCGGCGGAATCAGGCCGTGCCGTTCCATTGCGAGCCGGAACGCCGCCTCCCCGGCCGTGGCTTTGGCTTTTTCGGTGGCCTCGATCTCCGCCGGGTTAAAGTCGAAATTGATTCTGACCATCACCGACCCCCGCGAGCGGAGGCGGTATCGGGCGTTGGCATGGTTGCCGGTGTGTCGGAGGCGGGCGTCGTGCGCCCGGCGTTTGCCGCGTGAACGAGTCTCCGGACGAGTTTGCCAATGCTCTCGACGACGATCAGGCGTTTGCGCCCGATTGAGAAACTTTCGACTTCGCCGTCGCGAATTAGTTGCCAGGCCTTCGTGTTCCCAACGTCGAGAGCCTCCCTGAGGCCTTTGACGTCGACGGCCAGTTTCTCTGCTGGCCGGAAAGTGGGTGGATTCTTGTCGCTGGTGTTCATGTGACCTCACTCTGGTTCTCGCGAATTGCCGCGATCCAGTCGAGGATGTGACCAAATGCCGTTTATGTCACATGGGGGGTATTAGCTTAGTTTCTATCGAATAAGCCCCATGTGGGGTGAACCATCGCAATGTTTTCAATCAAGGCGGACTGTGCCCCGTGGTTTTCCCGAGCCTCCGCCCAATTCTGAATTGCCGATGGCAGACCAGCGTCTGATTCGAATATAGCCAGCCACAGTTCTGCTGAGAACTTCCAGAATGGCCCGATAACTCGCCCGGAATCCCTATCGACTTCTCGACTTGGTTCAGTTTCGGTAAGCCACCCAAAGATGTCTGCTGCGTCCAGCAGGACGAGATAGGCTACCATATTACGAGGCTGCCCTCGCTTCGGCGCTCCGAGAGCCCCCGGGGCCACATCTGCCAACCGTTTAAGAAAATCGCGTTCTACGGCGAGGCGTTGTCTTGAGCTATCAATTTCCGCTGGTGGCACGCCCCAGAATTGTTGATCTGACCCCCGCACCATCTCGACGGCGATTGCAAATTCAGCGTCTTCATCAAGTTG
>CAIOTJ010000618.1 GCA_903861195.1 uncultured Planctomycetaceae bacterium
GACGCTGCAAGAGCTGGAAGCGGAGGGACCGGCCGAGATTGTCGAGGCGGGCCCCGGTCCCGAGCTGGAGCCGAGTGAGGGCCGGTAGGTGACGGGGACGTTCTCGCACGCGTCGGGCGAGGTCTTGGACATCGTGGTCGACGGACTCACCGAGCCCATCGGCTGCACGGGAGCGCACCCGTTCTGGAGCGAAGACCGACAAGCCTTCATCCCGGCCCGCGACCTGCGTCTGGGGGAAACCCTGCGCACCGAATCCGGCACCCTCCGCCAGATCACCCGCATCACCCCCCGCCGGGGACCACCGGCGGCGGTGTTCAATCTCGAGGTTGACGCCGAGCACGTGTATTACGTGTCGGTGGATGGGGTGTTGGTGCATAACACTTACCCTGGGAATGCTCCTAGCACTCATGGACCTGATGTTAGGACTCTGAACCCCGTTACTGACCCCGTTCGCCCGGTTTACAAACAAGGTCATGCTGGTCAGCCCGTTGTTGACCATATCAGGGCAAGGGCGGCTGGTGGGCATCCCACCGACCCCAGCAACCTTCATGGGAAGCCTCGGGAATGGAATTCCCGCAAGGGCGCATACGAAGGACAGCTACTCAAAGCCCGCCAAGAATACATTCGACAGGGCCTAACACCGGAACAGGCAGACACTCTTCTTGCTCAAGAGTGGGAATGGCTGATGAACGATGTGCTTGCGAGGCCGATGGACCCGAACGTTCTGGACAACATTCTTTTCCCCGGTTCCCATTGACATGGGAAGCCGAATTCGGAGTTGGACATGGCGAAGTTGCAAGAAGATTTAGAGTGGAAGAACCGTTGGGAAGAACGCGGGCTGGCGGTTCAGCGTGTGTTGGGCGAAACGATACCACCCGGATCGGTAACGCCATTCTCTTGGAAGGAATACATTCTTCCCGGGGCATGTGCTTTGGCATTTGGCCCAAAGCGTGAGGGTGACGACTTCCTCTACATGACGCTTGGCCTTTCGCAACCACTTCAATCAACTAATAAGGCATTTCCATGGGAATTCTCCGTTAGAACAAGACGTCATGAAGAATGGCCGAGCGATTTGCTGTATCAGCTTCTCACGCAGTGGTTGTGGGAAAAGGGCGACATGGGTTTTGGCTACCATCTTCCTTTTATGTTTTTCACGGATCGTGAGGGGAAGCTCTGGTCTGGTATTTCCGAGGATGTTACCGGCTTGAAAGTGGTGGGAACCATCCGTGGGCTTTATTTGTGGACGGATGAGCGTCGAGTGACTTTTGAGGCGTCGTCGGGTGATTTTGGATTGCTGTCGGTGGTGGGGGTGACCGAAGATGAAGACCTTCTGGCAAAGTCAACCACTCCTGCGCATTTGATGCTGTTACTGCGTCGTATGGGGATCAGCCAAACTTGTGACCCGTATCGACGTTCGGTTTTGTCCATGTCGGGTGTAACCGACCGATGGCGTTTCATTGAAAGCATGTCTCATGACGATGCGTTCGGTGAGCTTCAGAGCATGGTCTGATTCGGGGCTACTTCAGTTTATTAGGCCAAAGCCAACCTGGAGCCAAGGACAAAGGCGTAGCCAGGGCGGCGACGCAGTTGGTCATCCAGCCGTCCATCCTCACTGAGGCTGGCGGCCCGGATTTGTAGGATTGCCTCAACTCCGTCCGGCTGAAGACAGAACATGTCTGTGCCCTTCACGCGTTGGTTTAGTTGTTAGGCTCGTTACCATATGCCCTCCCAAAAGCTGTGTCCCGGGGATGGAATCGGATCTGGAAACTTCCGGAGTCGTCGCGAGTGAGTGCGTGGGTGGCGGTGACTGCTTGGCCGAAGAGTTCCGCGATGCGGGATGCCGGTCGCGGTGCGCGGCGAACCGGCTTCGGCGCGGGACTTCGCCGGGCCGTGGCGGTTGTCCTGGCGGTGGCGGCTCTGGCGTGCTGGTTGGGGAAGCCGGGGGCCAGTCCGGTTGCCCCGGCCGTTGATGCCCCTAGTGCCGCGCTGGCCGAGCAGTCGCCGACAGCCCGGCCGTTCGGAAGCGAGCCGGTGACCGGCCCGTCGGGTGCGGCCTACTACGCCCGGGCAATCGAGACGATTCAAACTGGCCAGCGGGTCTTGGCCCGCAATCCGGAGTTGGCCGGGGTGGAACTGCCGGATGCGCCGGTGGATCCCGCCACGTGGTTCAACATCCGGCTGCGGATGCCGAAGCCGACGGGGGATGTGCTGGAGATCACCCTGCTCCGGCCGGTTGAGTGGCTGGTTGAGCATCTGGCTCAAGCGACGGCCCTTGATAAGGAGCATCCGCAGGCGCTGGCCGAGGCTCGGGAGACGGGCTCCGCTGCGCGGTTTCAGGGGATCACCTCGGTGATTCCGGCAGAGAATGCTGGCGAACCTGCTCCGGGAGTTATCGAACCCGTCACAGCCAACAGAGCACCCCGACCCCCTTCGATCTTGCTCACTCTGCATGATCTGGAAGTGATGGGCTACTGTCCAACCCTCCCCGGTCTGGGCCGATTGAGATTGTGATGCGACGGCGGCTGCAGAGAGAGCTCCCGGCGAATATCCCAGAAACAGGCGATGGGACGAGCGGCGATGGAAATGCCACAGAACACACGGCGGGAAACAGACCGGCCGGGAGGTCCATTCCAAATACGTGTTTGCTACGCAGCGCCCCGGCGTAATGCAACGTACCAGTCGATCTCGCGGTCACCGGGGTGTCTGTCAGGCTTCGGGAGCCGGCAAGTCGCGGCTGTCGACGAGTTCTTCCGAGAGGCAGAACACATAGCCATCGGGATCGGTCACCTCGAATTCCGCCAATCCATAAACCATTCGTTCAAGACGACGCGTGACGAGCTGGCGTCGGGAGAGTTCGGCATACACCTCACGCAGCCGTCCCCCGGTGAGTCTCAGGTAGACATCCCACCGATAGGGGCGTGGGCCCGGCCCCAGACGGGGCGTTCCCCGGCGCAGCATGATTTCCGTACCGCGATGCCGCAGAATCGCAAACTCAAACGGGGGGGACTGCGGAAATGGATCGGCGATGAATCCAAGCACCTCGCGGTACCAGGCCATGCTGGCCGCGACATCGGTCACTTCCAGAACGGGAACGGCCTGAGTGAGGGAGGCGTGTTGCCACACGGGGATTCGACCAGTTCGACAACTTGGTGAATGGCAGCGGGGAAACCATTGGTGTTGGTTGGACCCGCATGATACACGAATTTCGATGGCTCTGTTCCACTGCGGTGGCGAGGATGCGGCGGGGGCGAGTTGCCGATACCCCCTGGCTTTCTGGCCCACAACTGGCCCTTCTCGAAGCCCACGCCGCTCATATTCGCGAGGGGGTGTGGAATCTTGGTGGACCGAAACGGGTTGACCGTACAGGCGTTCCGACGCTCGACCCGCGCTCTCCGCCCCCGGCTGTCGTCGAAGGCCTGACGGCACAATGCCCGACTAACTCTCTTCCGTGCCGAACTCGGGTCGGGCATACGATTCCAGATAGCCACACCCGGTGCAACGGAATACGGCCACCGGGACCCATTCCTCGCGTGGTGGCAGTTTGGTTCCCGTCCAAAAGGAGCGCTGCGGCGATCCGGGTACCCAGGTTGAGGGAAGCACCCCGCTATGACCGAAATCGGTGATGAATCCCTGCTGCATGGAGTGCGCACACTTGGGGCAGGTCTCAGGAGTCGGGCTCATGGATCGACTGGCGGTGTGAGGTTGCGGAACAGAGTGCGGACAAGATGAAACGCGTCACCTGCTGGCGGGAGGCTACCATCGGACCCATGCGATCGCCCAACGGCTGACCGCTCGGGCTCAGGCCGTGGGGCGCGGCCACATTCACATGGCCTGCACGTGCTGCTGACGCTTGGCGGTGTCGGCCGATGTGTCGCTCCGTGCGATCACCACCAATCCTTGTTTCGTGCAACGATCGATCACGAGAAACGCGATAAGGAGATCCTCTTGTCGAGGAGACTTCTCCCGAAATCATAAGGAGAGAGAACGATGAAACCCTTGAGGCTAGTCGCCGCTCCGAATGCTCCCTCTTTGAACAATTGCAACAAAACGTCGACGCAAACCTCTTCGAGTCGCTCCTGCGTCATGTTGTGATCGATTTGTGACAGCGGCTCGCGGTACTCTTCCCGGGCGGCATCAAACTCAGTCTGTTCAGGAGATCGCGAGGGGAAGAAGCCGACGGGGTACTTCCAATTGCCGGTGTCCCACCGGAAGACTTTCGGGTTGGTTATGCGACGGTCAGCGCGAGACTTGCGTAGTCCGCTTGGGTGGTGCTGTTCTGTGTTCGCCACAAGGGAAACGTTGCCGTGCGACGCGTCACAAAAGAACCCCATGCCGTAGACATCACCCGCTTCGGGAAGGACCAGGAACCTGCCCACCAGGATCCTGGAAATCCGGGTGAGACACGCTGTCGCCGCAGCCCAACCGAACATGGTCGCCACCTGTCACTCCCCAATCACCTTCACCAACACCCGCTTCGGCCGGCGCCCGTCGAACTCGCCGTAGAAAATCTGCTCCCATGGGCCGAAGTCGAGCTGCCCCTTGGTGATCGCCACCACCACCTCCCGGCCCATGATCTGCCGCTTCATGTGCGCGTCGGCATTGTCTTCGCCCGTCCGGTTGTGGGCGTAGCGCTGGGGCGAGGCGTCGAAGGGGGCGAGCGTTTCCAGCCAGCGGGCGTAGTCGGCGTGCAGGCCCGGCTCGTCGTCGTTGATGAAGACCGACGCGGTGATGTGCATCGCGTTGACCAAAACCAGCCCCTCCTGGACCCCGCTCTCACGAACGATCCCGGCGATCCGCGGGGTGATGTTCAGGAAGCCCAGCCGTTGGGGAATTTCAAAAGTCAGGTAGTCCGTGCGGGATTTCATGGTGGGCAGCAACGCTTGAAAGGCTGGAGGGTTGGGTCACTTGGCCGTCATCCGGATCACCCCCGTCCAGTCGGCGGGGGGTTGCCGGTTGTTCTGGGTGATCTGCAGGGTGAGGAAGTCCTGGGCTTGATCTTCGGCGGGCAGGGCCCGCAGAGTGGACCAGGCTTGATCCCAATTCCCGGCCAGAAACTGGTCCACCGCCCGGTCGTACGCCAGCAGGTGGGCCGTGGTCAGGGGGCAGTCGGGACCTTCCCCAGGGAGCAGTTCGTGCACGAGCGTCGGGGTGTCGAGGCCCACCGGAAGAATCCGCGCCAGCCGGCGCAGGCGGGCTTCGTCCGGCGGGAGTTGATCGCGGACCGCGGTCGCCAAGGCTTCGTCGATCACGATGGGGACCCGCAAGGTGCGGGATTGCCCCTCGAGCCGGCTGGCCAGGTTCACCACGGGACCAAATGCCGTGAAAACAAAATGCTCTTCGGTCCCAATGCGCCCGGCCACCGCCCGCCCCTGCGCCAGTCCCAGTCCCACCCGGAAGTCGGCCAGTGGATGTCCCGGAGTCGCGCGGGCCCGGTGAAACTCCCGGCGAATGGCCAGCGCCGCCCGGCAGGCCCGCAGGCCATCGTCGACCGCCGGGACCGGCCACCCCCAGAACCCCATCGCCGCATCCCCCTGGAAGTCGCCAATCACTCCCCCTTCGCGGGAAATGCAGGAGGTCATCACCCCCAGGGCCTCGCTGACCCGCTGCAGCAGGGCGGGCAGGTCGTTGCGTGCTGACTCGGCCCGCCGGCTGAACCCCCGCAGATCGCAAAACAGCACTGTCACCAGCGACTCGCGCGGCAAGAGCCGGTCGGGGTCGGTGTCGTCCCCCATCGCGGTCAACACCGAGGGGGGCAGAAACTTCCGCAGTCCCGCCTGCCGCCGCTCGAGGGCGCTGAGCTGCCGGATCGAACCGACAATTTCCGCCATCAGCCCGACGAACTTCGCCTCGGTGCGCAGATCGGCGGCGGCCGTTTCCCGGCCGTTGCCGTCGAGTCGCCCGGCCAGGTACAGCCCCCACGGCTCCTCGCCAACCCCTTCCACCGGGGTGCAGAGGGCCCAATCGCAATCGAGCAGCGTCGTGTAGTCGGTCGAGGGTTGGGCCCGCTCCCAGACATGCAGCAGGGTCTGCTTCCGTTCGACCAGCGCCCCGCGGGCCAACCGCTGGCTGAGAGGGACGGTCCCCGCGGTTTCGTGCCGGCGGACCGATTCGAGCCAGCGAATGGGTCCGTTGCGGGGAACCGCCACGACTCCGGCCACCTCGCACCGCGGCACCCCCGCCAGCAACACCTGGGCGAGCCGCCGCTGCAGCTCGGGTTCACTTGGGGCACCGTGGATGAGTGCCGGAAGTTGAGTGAGCGCGTCGAGCCGCCGGTCGGCATCCCGGTAGGCCACCTGCGCCAGGGCGGCCGGGCTAAACGCCACCTCTTCAATGGGGGAACCAGACGGGGGGGAGGCCAGGGGGCCGGTAGGCGACGTGAGGCGGCAACAGGTCGCTCCCACCACAAACTGCCCCCCGGGGGTGACGACACACTGCCGGGTCTCTTGCCCTTCGAAGAACAGCGGATTCTTCGCCTGGGGGAGCAGCCGCACTTCGATTTGGCTGGCCTCGACCACAATTTCCAGGTGACGGCGGGAAACCTGCGGGTCCCCGGGCACCATCACATCGCATTGGGACTCCCGCCCCAAGATGAGTCTCTGTCCGGGGGAAAGTTCATAGTCAACAGGCACTCCCGGGGCTGGACCGATGACCTGCAGGCGGAGCGGGGCCCCATCAGCGCGCATCGGGACCTCGCAGTTCGGCCGCCCAGCCATGCCCCGCCAGAATGGCCGCGACCTGGCTTTCGGGAAGGTCGGCCTCCTTCAATTTTCCCAGGGCCGATTCGCTGTAGAACAGGGGAAAGTGACTGCCAAACAGCAGTTGCTCGACGCCGACGCGTTCGGCAAATCGAGCCAATCCCAGCACTCCTTCGACCATCGCGAAGTCGAACCAGACCCGCTGGCTGCGGGCGAGAGGAACCACGATTTCGTCCGGCAGCGTGCCCGGGGCATTCAGCACTTGCAGCCGGAGTTTGGGAATCGCGCTGATCAGGTCGGGAAGCGGGTGCAGGTCGACCGCCGGCACCTGACACAACGGATGCTGGGTCCGCTCGTCTTCGAATTTCACCACGAGCTGCACAAACAGGTTGGCCTTTGCGGCCGCGGTGAGCACTTCGTCCGCCACAGGCTCGGCCAGCGTGTAGCCGTGATAGGCCGGGTAGAGCCGGATTCCCCGCATCTGATGGGCGGCGACACAATCCTTCAGCACATCCCGCCATCCCGGCAACAGGGGGTTGACGGTGCCGAGGGGGAGGAACCGCACATCGGGGGCCCCCGGCGGCCGTTCGCACGCCCGCACGAGGCGGCGGTTGACCTCGCCCAGATCGCGGTGCCAGACCCCTTCCAGCAGCGAGACCCAGGCAACGTTGACCTTCAAATTGGCCAGTCGCGACCGCAGCTCGACGGTGCTGTCCCAGGGAAGAAACCGGAAGGGCCAATGCCCCAGGTGGACGTTCGTGTCGACGATCATGTGGGGAGCCCCCGGGCCTGCAACAGCGACAGCAGCAGACCCCGCAGGTTGTCGCGCAGGATCATCCGTCGCTGGAATTCTTCGATGGCCGCCCCTCGCACCTTCGCCAGTTGCGACGCGTAACTGCGGCCAGGCACATCGCTGCCGTAGATCACCCGTTCGGCCCCCAGTTCCCGGACCGCCATCTCGACCATGCCGGTGGTGGGATCGAAACCGGCGGTTTCGACCCAGATGTTGGGGATGTGGCGGATCGCCTGAATGCCCAACCGCCAATCGCCCCCGGCATGGCCGCAGATGAAGCGGGCTTCAGGGTGGCGGCGGGCCAGTTCGACCAGGTCGGCCGTGGTCGATTCTCCGGGCAGATTGCCGGTCGTCTTGTGCCAGGTGTGTTGCAGAATGGGAACCTTCAACTCGGTCGCGCGGGCGACCAGTGGGTCGAGTCGTTCCGATTTGCAGCGGACCGCCACCCAGAGTTTGACCCCCACCATTGGCCCTTGGGCGACGCAACGTTCGAGTTCGTCCAGACTGGCCTGAGTGTGCCGGGGGTTGAGATAGACCAACCCGAGCGCCCGCTCGTGGTGGTGGGCGAGCGCCTCGAGGACTTCGTCATTTTGCTGGCGGAGTTCTTCGGGAGAGGGGTCGAACACGAAGGTCTGCCCCATGCAGACGCACTGGCGTTCGACCCCCATCCGGCGGGCAATTTCCATCAACCGGGCCATCCGTTCGGTGGGGGTTGCCCCCGGAAGACCGGACAGGTGTCCGTGCAAATCCCAGATCATGGCGGTTGGAAATGGTGGGGAGGGAAGCAGGCCGGCGACCGTTGCAGAAGTCTACCAGTCCACGGTCGGACATGGCGACACTGGGGGCGGCGACCAGACACTGCCGGAGCCCGGTCGCAGGGTGATTGTTCAGAATCAGCACAGCGGTCGACTCTTGAACGGAGGGGGACACGACGGCGGGCGGATTCGTGTCGCCCAACTCCCCCTGCGAATTGGCAGTCTCGGCAGAGTCGGCAAGTTCGCTGGCTGAACGGGCTGCGAGCGGGGGGGGTCTGTGGTGAATCGGAGGGCGGGGTGATAGTGTATGGGCAGCACTGAATGCCTCGATCCAGTGACCAGGAAAGGCTGCCATCGCGCGAGCAGGACCTCGCGTGGTTGTGGCCGTGCGTTCACCTGGTGTCCCTGAACTTTCTGTCGTCCTGACTGCATGCCGACGTTCCGGAAGCTGCTTGTCGCGAATCGCAGCGAAATTGCGATTCGCGTGTTCCGCACCGCCCACGAATTGGGGATCCGGACCGTGGGAATCTATTCCCACGAAGACCGGTACGCCCTGCACCGGTTCAAGGCGGATGAAGCCTATCAGGTGGGGGTTCCTGGAGAGCCGTTGCGGTCGTATCTCGACCCGGTGGCGATTGTGGCGTTGGCGAAGCAGTATGGCGTCGACGCGATTCACCCGGGGTATGGATTCTTGTCTGAGAATCCGGCCCTCGCGCGCGCGTGCTCCGACGCGGGGATTACGTTTGTGGGGCCATCGGCGCGAATTCTCGAGCAACTGGGTGACAAGACCGCCGCCCGCGACCTGGCGCAGAAGGCCCAAGTGCCGGTGTTGGCCGGGACGGCCCGGGCGGTGCGCCATCTCGACGACGCCCGCCGGGCGATTGAGAAGCTGGGTTACCCGGTGATTCTGAAAGCCGCCAAGGGGGGCGGGGGACGGGGGATGCGGGTGGTGGCCGACGGCGCCGCCCTGGCCGGAGCCCTCGAGCAGGCCCAGCGCGAGTCGCAGACGGCGTTCGGCTCGAATGAGGTATTTGTCGAGAAGTTCATCCGCCGGGCCCGGCACATCGAAGTGCAGTTGCTGGGAGACAAGCACGGCAATCTCGTGCATCTGTACGAGCGCGACTGCTCGCTGCAGCGGCGGCACCAGAAGGTGGTCGAGATCGCCCCCTCGCCCAGCCTGTCGACCGAGTTGCGGGACGCGATCTGTGCCGCGGCAATCAAGATTGGTCGGGCGGCGAACTACGAGAATGCCGGCACGGTGGAATTCCTCGTCGATGCGGACTCGGGCGAGTTTTATTTCATCGAGGTGAATCCACGGATCCAGGTCGAGCACACCGTCACCGAAGAGGTGACGGGGTACGACATCGTGAAGTGCCAGATTCTGGTGGCCCAGGGGGCGAAGCTGACCGACGAGGAAATCGGACTCGTGCAGGACAAGATCCAGACCCGCGGGTTTGCGATCCAGTGCCGGGTGACGACCGAAGACCCCGCCAACAACTTCATGCCCGATTACGGACGCATCACCCACTACCGGTCGGCGAGCGGGATGGGGATTCGGCTGGATGCGGGGACGGCGTTTTCGGGTGCGGTAGTGACCCCGTTTTATGATTCGCTGTTGGTCAAGGTGATTTCGAAGGGAATCCGGTTCGTCGACGCGTCCCGCCGGATGGAACGCTGTCTGCAGGAGTTCCGGGTGCGCGGGGTGAAGACCAACATCCCGTTTCTGATCAACCTGATTACCCACGAGACGTTCCGAAACGGCGAGTGCACCACCCGGTTCCTCGATGAAACGCCCGACCTGTTCCGGTTCGCCGCCCGCAAGGACCGGGCGACCAAGCTGTTGACGTACATGGGGGAGGTCATCGTCAACGGCAATCCCCTGGTGAAGGTGAAGCCGCCGCAGGTCCGGCGGACTCCCGCGCCGTTGCCCAAATACGACCGCACGCAGCCGATTCCTCCCGGTGCCCGGGATGAACTCAAACGGCTGGGGCCCGAGAAGTTTTCGAAGTGGATCCGCGACCAGAAACGGCTGCTGCTGACCGACACCACCTTCCGCGACGCCCATCAGTCGCTGCTGGCGACCCGCATGCGCACCTACGACATGGTGCGGATTGCCGAGGCGTATTCGCGGCTGTGCCCGCAGTTGTTTTCGCTGGAGATGTGGGGCGGGGCGACGTTCGACACTTCGATGCGGTTTCTGAAGGAGTGTCCCTGGCAGCGTCTGTCCGACATGCGGGCCCGGGTTCCCAACATCCTCTTTCAGATGCTGCTGCGGGCGTCGAACGCGGTCGGGTACACCAACTATCCAGACAATGTGGTGAAGGCGTTCTCGCGCGAGGCGGCCCAGGCGGGCATCGATGTCTTCCGCATCTTCGACTCGCTGAACTGGGTCCCCAACATGCGGGTCGCCATGGAGGCGGTGCAGGAGGCGGGAGGAATCTGCGAAGCGGCCATTTGTTACACCGGCGACCTGCTTGACCCGTCGCGCGACAAGTACAACCTCAAGTACTATGTCGAGCTGGCACAGGAACTGGAAAAGATGGGGGCGCATATTCTGGCCATCAAGGATATGGCCGGCCTGTGCAAGCCCTACGCGGCCGAAAAGCTGATCAAAACCCTCAAGCAGGAAATCGGCATTCCGGTCCACTTCCACACCCACGACGTGAGCGGCATGCAGGCGGCCGCCATTCTGAAGGGGGCCGAAGTGGGGCTCGACATCGCCGACGGGGCGATTGCCACCATGGCGGGAGGGACCTCGCAGCCCAATCTCAACTCGCTGGTGGAGGGGCTGCGGTTCCAGCCTCGGGAAACCGGGCTCGACCCCGAGGTGTTGCGCCGGATGGCCTATTACTGGGAGGCGGTGCGCGACTTCTATGTGCCATTCGAAACCGGCATGAAGTCGGGGGACCCCGACATCTACCTGCATGAGATGCCGGGAGGGCAGTCGACCAATCTCTTCCAGCAGGCGAAGGCACTGGGGCTCTCGGACCGCTGGAATGACGTCTGCCACACCTACGCGGCGGTCAACCGGCTGTTTGGCGACATCGTCAAGGTGACCCCGTCATCCAAGTCGGTGGGGGACATGGCGCTGTTCCTGCTGGCCAACAACATGACGGCCGAGGATGTGCTGGAGACCGCGAAAGAAGTGGTCTATCCCGAGTCGGTCATCGACCTGATTGCCGGCCGGATGGGGCAGCCTCCGGGAGGTTTCCCGGCCAAGGTCAAGAAGCGGATTCTGAGGGATGTGAAGCCCTTCAAGGGACGACCCGGTGCGAGCCTGCCACCGGCCGATTTCGCCGCCGCTGAGAAAAAGGTCGAGAAGATCCTCGGACGGAAGCCCAATTCCCGCGAGGTGGTCTCGTACCTGTTGTACCCCCGGGTGTTCGAAGAGTTCGCCAATCACCAGAAGCAGTACTCCGACATCAGCGTGTTGCCGACACCGACCTTCCTGTACGGACAAGAGTCGGGGGAGGAAGTGGCGGTCGACATCGAAGAGGGGAAGACGCTGATCATCAAGTTCCTCACCATGTCCGAGCCGCATCCGGATGGCTTCCGGACCGTGTTTTACGAACTCAATGGGCAGCCCCGCGATGTGAATGTGCTCGACCGGGCTCGTGAGCCGCGTGAAACCGCCCGCACCAAGGCCGACCCGGCCGACCCGCTGCAGGTGGCCGCCCCCATGCCGGGCCTGGTGGTGAACGTTGCCGTCCAGGCGGGCGATCGGGTGGCCCGCGGCCAAAAGCTGCTGACCATGGAGGCGATGAAGATGGAGACGACCCTCTATGCCGAGCTGGAGGGGCGCATCGCCGAGCTGATCTGCAAGCCGGGAACGCAGGTGCAGACCGGCGACCTGGTGTTGCGAATGGAACGGTTGGCCGAGGAACCGGCCGCACCGGCCAAGTAAGGACCGTCGGGGCCACGCTGCCGCGATCGTGGCGGGCGTGACCCCGGGATCGGCACCTGATACAAGACAAAGCCTGCTGCTGTCACAGGGGTGATGGCGGCTGCTTTCGCTGGTCCCTTGCCGGTCGTCATCATGCCTGCCGTCGTCGCGTCGTCCGTCTCCCTCAGTCAGCGGTACGCTGACGAGTTTTCCGGCTCGGCCCTCCTGGCAGCCCGGGGCCGGCAGATCTTCCCCGACGGGGTCACGCACGACAGCCGGGCCCTCAACCCGTTTCCGGTCTACATCGACCGGGCCCTCGGTTCGAAGAAGTACGACCGGGATGGCCACGAGATCATCGATTATTGGATGGGGCACGGGTCGCTGCTGTTGGGGCACAGCCACCCGGCCATTGTCGAGGCGGTCCAGCGCCAGGTGCCGTTGGCGACCCACCCCGGGGCCTGCCATGAACTCGAAATCGAATGGGGCGAATGGGTCCAACGGCTCACCACGTGTGGCGAGCGGGTGCGATTCGTCAACAGTGGGACCGAGGCCACCCTCATGGCCCTGCGTGTTTCGCGCATTGTCACGGGCCGCCGCAAGGTGTTGAAGTTCGAGGGGCATTTTCATGGATGGCACGATCTGTTGATCCCGGCGGCCGATCCGCCGTATGGCACCGGTCAGTACGGCATGCC
>CAIOTJ010000619.1 GCA_903861195.1 uncultured Planctomycetaceae bacterium
GGCATGCCGGGTCAGCGTGGCGGAGAGTTCGCAATTTGCTTCGGCCCTCCTGCTTCCGGGGAAGGTGGCGGGTTGGGAAGTGCAAATCGCCGATGCCAATCCGGATGAGTTGCCGTATGTCGAAATGACCCGTCGACTGGTCGAGTCCTTCCCGCACTCCGGTGGCAATTTTCAGGTGGAGCCCGACGCCTCCAGTGGCAGTTACTTCTGGGGTGCTGCCCGCCTGATGGGCAAAAACCGGGTCGAAGTGGCCCGTTGGCCCAGTTCGGGATGGCAAGTTGATGCCCGGTATCCGGACTTCCTGGATCTTCCGGGCGAGGTCTCGCGCGAGAGCGACTTGGGAGACAGCATCATGACGGCCATCACGCTGGCTTCCTTGGAAAATCATCCGGTCCGCTTCATCGACTTGGGACGTCTGCGCCTGCAGGAATGCGAGCGGGTCCAGGCGCTGCGCACCGAATTGACCAAGTGCGGTGCCAGCGTGACCGAGTCCGGTGACAGCCTGCTCATCCGCCCCTCGATCTTGCACGGGGCTGAGATCGAAACCTACGACGACCATCGCATGGCCATGTGCTTCGCCATGCTGGGGTTAAGGATTTCTGGTATGCGATTGCGCAACCCTCGCTGCGTCCGCAAGACCTTCCCCAATTTCTTCCGTAAACTGGCCGGGTCGCCCCCCTTTGGTCTTGGGGCGATCATTCTTGATGCCACCACCGGTCGAGTGCTTCCACTGAACGAACTCAACGCTGAATGAAGACCAAGACACTCAAGCTCCCCCAAGTCATTGCGGTCGACGGTCCCAGCGCGTCGGGCAAGGGGACTTTGTCCCGTCGGATGGCCCGCGAATTGGCCTATATTTATGTCGATTCGGGAGCCATGTACCGGACGCTGGCCTGGTATTGCTTGCAGCGGCAAATTCGACTCGAAAAGCCCATGACCGATGCCGATGAAAAGGCCGTCATTCGCCAGCTTCGCAGCTGGAAATGGGAGCTCCGCGTGATCGACGATCAGGCATGGATCCATGTCGAAGGGTATTTCCCGGCGACCGAGATCCGCACCGATGTCGTCGAGAAGGCGGTCCCGGTCGTCGCACAAATCGGCAAGGTTCGGGACTGGATGGTCGCCCGACAGCGGGACTGCTCTGCCCTCGGGCCGCTGGTCATGGAGGGACGCGATATCGGCACCGAAGTATTCCCATTGGCCCCGGTGAAATTCTTTCTCGAGGCCGATGCCGAAGAGCGTCAGCGCCGGATTACCGACCGTGGGGGATCCACCGACGGAGCCTGGCGCGATAGCATGGACATCCATCGCAAGAAAGGGGCACTGATTCCGGCCCTTGATTCCGTCCGAATTAACAACACCGGACAAACCCCGGACGAGACTTTTGCTGTGCTTATGGGCCATGTCCGCGAGCGCCTCGGGTCCCGTTTGGAAAACCCGAAGCAGGGGTGATTTAATGGCTCCCACCCCTCGAACGATGCGGATCGGGTGGCTGCTCAAGCTGCTGTTGGGATGGGTCTGGATTAGCTCCTGGGTCGCCGAGGCCGCGGGCAATGAGGTGTTGGTCATCTACAATGCACAAATGCCTGCCTCCGAGGCCGTGGCCCGGCATTATGCCCAGCGGCGGTCGGTGCCAGACTCTCAACTTTTGGGACTTCGCCTTCCTGATTCGGGGACCATTTCCCGTGCGGACTACATTTCAGGGATCCAGGAACCGGTTCGCCGGCATCTCGTGGAGAAAGGACTGGCAGAGTGGGTGCCCGATTCCAGTTCGCCGCCCCAGGGTCGCAAGGCGACACCTCGGAACCGCCTGCGGTTGATCCGCTCGGAAATCCGATACTTGCTTCTGTGCTATGGGGTGCCCTGGTACATCCCTCACGACTCGTCGATGCGCAGTGAAACAGAGGGCATCCCTGCCCAATTTTTGCGCAATGACGCCTCGGTGGACGATGAGTTGGCCTTGCTGCCTCGGCTGGGTTTTAACGACCCGATTGCCACTTCTCCCAATCCTGTGGTTGGGGCCACCAATGCGGCCCAAA
>CAIOTJ010000620.1 GCA_903861195.1 uncultured Planctomycetaceae bacterium
AACCGGGTGGGGGCCTGCGCATCGAGGGCGGCTGTGACACAGACCTGCCGGGCCTGCCGTCGCCAGAACTGCCACTTCTGCGGCAGGATCTCGCGGGTTTCCAGAATCAGCGCCTCCGGGCCCAAGTCACGCCGGACCAGTTCCAGCGCCAGTGGCAGACTGGGCGCGGTGAAGGTCTGGACGGAGGTGGGACGAGAACCGGCGGGCATGCGAGCTGGGGCGATTGGCAGAGGAGTGGGCGGGGACGGGAGTGAGCGGGGGGCGAAAAATGGTCGGGACTCAGCCGTTCAGCACGGGGGAGACTTCGCTGGCGAGATCGGGTTCGAGCTCCACCTGCCCGCACGCCTCCACCCGTGTCTCCCGGGTGATTTCGGCGGTCGACAGGATCACGAGCGTGGGGAGCGTCGATTCGGTCAATTCCTTCAACGGGGCCCGCAGTTCGGAGGTGGTCAGCACCACCGCGGTACGTTCCGCCTGGGTCAGGGCGTCGGCCTGGGCGGCGAGGGCCGAGAGCAGTTGTTCCACCAGTCGGGGAGGCAGCCGCGACTCGAGTCCCTGGTCGCTGGGACGCAGGCCGCGGATCAGGGTCGACTCGAGCCCCGCTTCCAGGGTGATCACCCGCAGCAGACGTTGTTCATCGCGGTGTTGTTGACAGATCGTGCGGGCCAACGCCTGGCGGACCCGTTCGGTCTGGCGCCAGACCTCTTCACCCCGACCCGCACAGTCCCCCAGCGTTTCGAGAATGGTCTCGAGATTGCGGATGGGAACTCGTTCGTGCAGCAGCCGGCACAGCACCTGGTGCAGATGTCCGGCACTGAAGGCCGACGGCACCAGTTCTTCCACGAGCCGCGGGGCCCGTTGCTTCAACGCCTCCAGCAACTGGTAGACCTGTTGGCGCGAGAGCAGTTCGGCACAGTGGCCCCGCACCACATCGGCGAAGTGCAGCGCGATGACTCCGGCGGCATCGAGCGTGCGGTAGCCCAGCACCTCGGCCCGGTCGCGCTGCGCAGCCTCGATCCAGACTCCGGGTCGTCCCTCGACGGGATCGAAGGTGGAGACACCGGGGAGGGGGGCCAGCACATCGGCGGTCTCGATGGCCAGAATTCCGGCGGGGTGAACTTCGCCCCAGGCGACGGGCACGTCGTGAATCCGGATCTGATAGCGGCGGGCATCGAGCCGCAGGTTGTCTTTCATCTTCACCCGGGGAAGCAGGGTTCCCATTTCCTGGGCGAAGTCGCCGCGGACGCGGGCGACGCGGTCGGGCAGGTCGCCCCCCTGGCCCGGGTCGATGAGGGGAATCAGA
This sequence comes from uncultured Planctomycetaceae bacterium, assembly GCA_903861195.1. GTDB lineage: Bacteria > Planctomycetota > Planctomycetia > Planctomycetales > Planctomycetaceae > UBA10511. Next base: position 1,304 of record CAIOTJ010000620.1, read on the forward strand.
CCGAACCCCAGTTCGAGTTCGAGGGGCTCGACGAAGAGCCGGTCTTCGGGTCCCGCCGGGCGGGAGGGGGGCGATCCGGCGGCGGTGGTGGGAACGGGCCCGGTCGCACCGGCTGCGGCCAGCGCGGGTTCCGCCGAAGGTTGGGACAGCCGCCAGGCGATCAACGCCAGACCACCGGCCAGAGTGAGCAGGGGAAGACGGGGAAGCCCCGTGAACGACAACCCGACCAGCAGCACGGCGGCGGCGATGAGCGCCTCGGGCTTCACGAACAACTGCCCCACAATCTGGCCGGGCAGGTCCGAGTCGCTGGAGTTGCGGGTGGTCAACAGGCCGGCGGCCAGCGAGATGAGAAACGCCGGCAGCTGGGTGACCAGCCCATCGCCGATGGTAAGTTTTGTGAACAGTTCGGCGGCATCGATCACGGGCAGGCCGTTCTCGATGATGCCCATGTACATTCCGCCGACGATGTTGATGGCGGTGATGGCGAGACTGGCGAGGGCATCGCCCTTGACGAACTTGCCCGCCCCATCCATCGCTCCGTAGAAGTCGGCCTGGAGGGTGAGCTGTTCCCGGCGTTGGCGGGCGATCTCGGGGGTGATGGCTCCCGCCTGCAAATCGGCGTCAATGGCCATTTGCCGTCCTGGAAGCCCATCGAGGGCGAAGCGGGCGGCGACCTCACTGATGCGCGACGCCCCCTGGTTGATCACCAGAAACTGCACGATCAGCAGGATGAGGAACAGGATCAGTCCGACCGCCAACTGACCCCCGGCGACGAACTCGCCGAACATCAGAATGACCTGGCCGGCCGCCGTGGGACCTTCGGCCGCGGCCTGCGTGAGAATGAGCCGGGTCGACGCGATGTTCAACACCAGCCGCATCAGCGTGGTTCCCAGCAGGATCGTGGGAAACGCACTGAAGTCGAGGGGCCGGCGGACGTAGAGGGTGGTCAGCAGGATCACCACGGCGGTGGTGATATTGGCGGCCAGAAACAGGTCGAGCAGTCCCGGGGGCAGCGGTACAACGACCACCACCACGGCAAGGATCAACAGCACGGGGACCAGGAGCCCATGGCGGGCCGGGGTGGTCGCAGTGCGCAGCGGATCAATGGCCGCAGAAGGCATCCATGCCTCCGCCGGTATGAAAACCGGGGCGAACGGGAGTGGAAGGGACGGGTGAGTGAGAGAGAGGGCTGTGACCAGATCCATCGCGGACCCTCCTCCGCATCCCCGGGGAGGGGAGCGACAGGCGAGTCTGGTCTCAGGCGGTGGTCCCGTCACAGACAGGGGGGCGGGTTGATATTCGAAGCGGACGGGCGTGTCCAGATCGATTGTGAAGACTTGAGAGAAAAAACGGGCCGCGCTGTATTTTTTGCGAAATGATTTGGGGATCCGCGAAAGCTGGGAGACCCCGGCGGCAACCGCGGACGGTGTGAGGGAAACGGGGATGTTGCGGCAATTCGGGAGAGGTTGCCAAAAAGGGCGAACTGGGAAGGGGGGCGCGGTCTCTCGAATCGGACGCTGGACTGGTGACGCCGGTCAGTCCACCCATGACTTCCGGCGGCATTCCCGAATGCTTCGCAAACGTCCCTTTCAACGAGTCGATGAGGGGCCAGGCCATCGACCTTGGGGGCAGTTGACGGGTTCCGGCCAACTTCGGTCGCAACCGGGGCGTTGGATATCGGAGTTCTGGTCCGATGCATCCCGCGGCGTTGCAAGACGCAGTCGAGGTACGCGTTCCCATCCCCCATAAAAAAAGCCAGGCACTCCGGGGTCACATGACCGCCGGAGTGCCTGAATCCATCCGCCACAGATGGTGCCTCGTCACGGGCGACACTCCCGTGCCAGGGCCTTTCCTTGCCTCAAATCTCGTGATGTGTTTCCAGGGTGCCAGGGCCAGGTTCACCAGTCACACGAGGTGACTGGGGGGGGCGTCCTGTTGGCCTGTCCGCTCCAGACCCCCTTCCGAACCAGGCCGCATTCGGAAGGTGGTTGCTTTGTCTCAATTCCGCCCGTCAGGGTTTCACCTTGGGGGCCGCCACTTTGGCAATCACCCGGCACGAAACCGGTTCGGGCTGGCCTTCAATCTGCACCTCCACCAGTTCGTCCACCAGCCCCTCGGCCGTGGGGGCGGTCAGCGACAGGGGGACGATCTGGATCGGTTTCGACTCGGTCGGCAGCTTCGCCGCGATCCGTTCCCCCAGATTGGCGTTGCGGACCCCGGTGACTGTGAACGGTTTCCGGCCGCGAATGACCACGTTCTTGGACGCCTGAGCCCCGGGAGCGAGGGTTCCAAAATCGACCACCGTGGGATTGATGGTGAAATCGCTCTCGACGCGGCCATCGACCAGCACCGGAATCTGAGGATTCGCCGCGTCGTCGGTGATCAGTGTCACCTGTTCCCGCAGGACTCCCAGCGGTGCCTCGGGCTTCAGATTGACTTCCAGTTCGTAATTCACCCGATTGTTCGCCCGGGCGGTCTCCTTCAGGGCCACTTCGAGATGCGGGCTCTTGTTGATGACCTCACGAATCTTCCAGTCTTCACGGCCGGCGTAGGCGATCGCCACCTTGCGGCTGGCCCCCGTGCCGCGCGGCACCGCCTGGAAGTCGACCCCTCCCGGGTTCAACACCACATCGGTGCGGATGTACGCCTGGATCGGAATGCGGACCTCGGCGAACAACGGCTTGTCGAACACCACCACCACGCTCGACGTCTTGAGGTTGGTGAACTTGCGGGTGTCCATCGTGATCTCGATCTCGGCCTTTTCCCGACTGGCCAGAGTCTCCTTCGAGGGACGAACCGCCGTGCAGCCGCACGTGGTGGTGATCTGCTGAATGTGAACCTCTTCCTGATAGAGATTGGTGATCTCGATCCGGTACTTCGCATCCGCACCCCGAGCCACGACGCCAAAGTCATGCTCGAGGGCGCTGAACATCTTGTCGGCCCAGGGGTATCGCGGCTTTTCCGCCGGTGCCGGTTGGGCGAAACCGGTCCGGTTCATGCACAGCGTTACCATCAGGAAGATGGCGGGAAGAAAGGGGCGTGTCATACGCGGACAATCTCACAACCAAAGGAACTCATGCATCCCTTGCGGGATGGTTGTGACCAACTCCGAACGGCACGCGGCCATCCCGGCGGGCTGGTGGTCGAACCCAGTCGGGCGGGAGGCCTGTCGAATCCCCCCGCACAATCGAGTCTAGCTGATGGGTGCCGCGCGGAAGTCGCAGAGGTGAAAAATGCCAGGATTCCTCCGCGCGACCCTGCCGGTCCTGCCTGGCGATCCCAGCGGGAAAACTGTGCCTGAAACACCGGGGGGAAGGGTGTCCCAATCGACCTGTGCGGCATCGTTTTCCACGGCGCGGCCGGACCCGACCGCCGCTGGGGAGGCCAGCCGTGGCCCCCGCGGCCTGCCCGTCACTCGGCTGCTGGGTTTTCGGGAGCCGCCTGCGGAGGAGCCGGTACGGGGCGCTGATACGTCGCGGCCTGCACCCACACGACCGAGATCACAATACCCACCAGGGCGAGCACCTGTCGGGCCGAGATCTCCTCGGCATCCCACCACCCCCACAGCAGCGCTCCGATGGGAACGAGGTTGGTCGACATCCCGGCGAACAGGGGGCCCTCGAGCTGGATCATCGTGTTGAACCAGTAGGTGGCCAGGCCGGTGCCCACGGTTCCCAACAGCCCCAGGCAGCCAACCGCCAGCCACCAGTCACGGGGCGAATTGCAGGTGGGATTCGTCTGGGTGAGCGACAGGGGAAAGAGGATGGCCGAGGTGACCACCATGATCAGAAAGGTCAGACCGAGCGATCCGGTCTGCGACAACTGGCGTCGAATCACGAGGTTGGCGGCCGAGTAGCAGGCCGGTACCGTGCAGGCCAGCAGCAGATCCGAGAGAGGGATTTCGCGGCGCAGACCATCCAGCAGCAGCACTCCCAGGCAGAGGAACGCGGTGCAGACCCCAACCAATTGTGGGGTGGACGGATAGACCCTCAGAAAGAGGGCCGAGAAGATCAGCGTAATGAGCGGCACAAGACTGACCGCGAGGGCGACGAAAGCGCTGCCCTGCCGGCCGACGATTTCGGGTTGGATTACATACGGCCAACCGCACCCCAGCAGGCAGACCACCGCCAGCCAGCGGGCCTGGCGGGCCGAGAGCCGGGGCCAGGCCTGTCTGCGCCAGCACAGATAGGCCAGCACCAGACCCCCTCCCACCACCCGCCAGGCGGCGACCGTGATGGGATGAAAGCCGACCACCGCCTTCTTCATCAGCAGAAAACTGACGCTCCAGACGAGGCAGCAGCCGGCGAACAACAGGTAGGGCATCGAGGCTCCGCAACGACAAAAGGGAACCGCCGGTCGCCAAGACCGACGATTCCCTGTTGTAAAGAGTTGCGGGCGGGAAGAGAACCAGCCGCGGGGTCTACTTCCGGGGGCGCGAGGCCTGGGCCAGAATGATTGGCTCGAGGGCGGGGCCTTCCGAGTCTTTCTTCTTGCGGGCGACCCATTCTCCCTGGGGACGACTCGCGGGCTTGCGGGCGGCCACCCACACTCCCTTGGGCCGGTCCGAACCCCGTTTGGGCGTCTGGGCGACCTCGTCTTCGGTGAACGACTGCAGGCGGGACGGAGCCCGGGAGGGGGCCCGCCCCTGATCTTGCTTCCCCTTCGAACCGTTGATCTCGTCGTCCCTGTCGTCGGTGAAGGTCTGGGGACGCTTGTCCGATTTCTCGGCTGGGGCCTTGGTCGAATCTCTTGGCACGATGGCGGTCTTTTCCCCCAGGTCATCCCCGGCGGGAGTGGGCTGCAGACCGGCCGAGGCGGTCCCTGTGCGGTCGCCCGTACTCGCGGCCTGGCAGTTGTCGACCACCGGGCTCGCGAAGGCGTAGGCGTTCCCCACGGGAACCGTCTTGAAGACCGTGACCGGCTGGCGGAGGGTCACGTTCTGGCAGACCATGCGCATCTTGGTGACGGCCACCTGGCGGCGGGTGGTGACGGGCACAATGCGCGCCACCGTGCGATTGACGGTCCGGGTGCCGCGCACGGCCACTTGCCGGGTCACCGGAATCTGCTGCGTCACGATGTTGGGTTCCCAGCACTGCCGGCTCACATGATCGGGAGTCAACGCCATCCGCAGCGAGTAGGCGGCCCGGTTGAACGCACCGAACACATCGGGGCGGTTGTCGTAGTCACAGGGGGCCATCTTGGGCCGGCATTCCGTCTGAGTCACCCAGCGACCGCAATCTTTCTGCACGGTGCGGCATTCCGTCACCGTCTGGTAAGACACCGTGGGAATCTGCACCGCCTGGTTCTCGCAGACCCGGCGATACTCGGTGACTTCGCGGTCTTCGTACTCGGTGTAGTATTCGGGGCGCTGCACCACCCGCTGCACCTCCCGGTATTCCGTCACTGGAACCGTCCGATAGCACTGCTGGACGGGTGGGGGACATGGCGGAGGGCACGGACGGCAACACGGATCGAACAGGAACTGGGCGGCCGCGGGAGTGGACAGTCCACCCACCAGCAGCAGACTGGCGCAGGCCAGCCACCCGGGGAGAGGGGAGGGCATGGGTCAGACCTCTCGGGAAAGGAAGACGCGAAGGGAACGGAAAGCGAAGGACGTTCTTTCGGGCCGGTCGCGGGCGAGATTCCGCAACCTTGCTCGTGAAGACCACGAGTGCTGGCGAAAGAAGGAAATGTCCCTCGTTCGGGAGAGGGGGGCGATGTACCGGAAAATCCAGGATTTCGTCAAGATGAAACGCGAACATGCCGAAGGACCCGCCCCGGTCGTGCAAGCTGGGAAGCCTGCGCAAAACACGCCGTGTTTGGGGATGACCGTTGCGATGGATTTCGGGCGGCATCCCCCTGCGCTCCGACCGCAGTGGCCCACATTCAAGCCCGGGCCAATTCAACCCACGGGGCCAATTCAACCCACGGGGCCAATTTGACGCAGTGGGCCAATTTGACGTAGTGGCGATGACCGATCTGTTTGGATAGACTCCAGTGGAGCTTTCCACGCCCGGGAGTACGCCAGCAGCATGATCCGTCTTGGGGGAAACAACGCCCGGTTTGGCACCCACGCTTCCCGTCGCGAAGCCCTGCGAATGGGGGGGCTGGGAGCGTTTGGCCTTGGTCTTGACCATCTGCTGCGCTGGCAGTCCGCCACCGGAGCTCCCGCCGAGGCGACCGGCCGCTCCGACGCCCCCGGATTTGGCCGGGCCAAGTCGTGCATACTGCTGTTTCCCTACGGCTCGCCCCCCCAGCACGAAACTTTCGATCCCAAGCCGCAGGCACCGGTCGAGATTCGGGGGGAGATGGGGGCCATTCCCACAGCCGCCCCCGGCATTTCGATCTGCGATCACCTCCCCCGGGTCGCCCAGGTCATGGACCGGGTGACGGTGGTCCGCTCGGTGACGCACCCCTATCCGCTGCACTGCGTCTGTTACTCGACCAGCGGCAATCCCGAGTACGATGTGTCTCTTGAGACCCGGCCGCGGGATCTGCGGCAATGGCCCTTTTTGGGTTCGGTCGTCGGCTATGCCCGCGAGGCCCAGGCCCGTGCGGGACAGGGGCCGGGCGTCCCCCCCGACATGCCCAACAACGTGGGGTTGCCCTGGCTGCTGAATTCAAAGTCCGACATCGTCCCCCTCGCCGGTCCCTACGCCGCCTTCCTCGGGCAGCACTACGATCCGTTCTGGCCCACTTACAACGGGCCGGGAACGCGGGTGGGCCCCAAACTGGCCGACGCCCAGGTCAAATCGGTGCTCGACCCGTATGCGGGCTGCACCCCCGAGGGGCGGTTTGTGTTGTCGGAGACCGGTTCCGCGGCGGAAGCCCCGACGCCCGAACGGTTGAATTCACGCCGGCGGTTGCTGGATCAGTTCGACGAGGTGCGGCAGGGGCTCGATCTCGACAGTCGTCTGGGGACATACGACCGGCACCGCCAGAAGGCGTGGTCGCTCTTGACCTCCGACCGGCTGCGCGGGGCGCTCGACCTGTCGCGGGAATCATCCGCGATGAGAGAGCGTTACGGCATGACGCTGTTTGGGCAAAGCTGTCTCGCCGCCCGGCGGTTGGTCGAGGCGGGCTGCCCGTTCATCACCGTCTTTTGGGACGCCTACGAGATCTTCGCCGGCTGCGCCTGGGACACGCATGCCAATCACTTTCCCCGCCTCAAAGAGTATTTGTTGCCGGGGATGGACCTCGCCTACTCGGCGCTGCTGCTCGATCTGGAAGAACGCGGGCTGCTCTCCGAAACGCTGGTGCTCTGGATGAGCGAACATGGCCGCACTCCGCAGATCGACTCGAAACCGATCGGGGCCGGACGTCACCACTGGTCGCGGGCGTACTCCGTCGCCCTGGCCGGCGGGGGAACGGCCGGGGGCCGCGTCGTCGGCAGCACCGACCCCCACGGAGGTGACGTCGCCGACACGCCGGTCTCTCCCAAAGATCTGCTCGCCACGACCATGCATCTGCTGGGGATCGATCCGCATCTGACCGTCCCGGGAATCGATGGCCGCCCCTTGCCCGTGGCGGGGACGGGAGTGGTTCGCCCCGAGGTGTTCGCCTGACGGCAGCACAGTGCGGCGGGCTGGTTCATTGGCGGTCTTTCCACTGGCTCTGGCGACTTGGGTCTGGTTCATGTCTGTCTATCTGCTGGCCACGCTCGACACGAAGGGACGCGAAGCCGGCTTCCTGCGCGACCGCCTGCGTGAGCTGGGGGTGGCGGTCGTGCTGGTTGATGTGGGCTCGGCTGGGGAACCGTTTCTGCCCGCCGACATCTCCCGCGAGCAGGTCTTCGCCGCCGCGGGGGCCGCACTCCCTGCGGGGGGCGGTTTGTCCGATCGAGGGACCGCGGTCGCCGCCGCCGCCACCGGGGCCCGCGCGCTGCTCGAGCGCGAGTTCGCCGCCGGGCGGGTCTCGGGGGTACTGGGACTGGGGGGCTCGGCGGGCACCACCATCGCCACCGCCGCCATGCGGGCCCTGCCATTGGGTGTCCCGAAAGTGATGGTCTGCACTCTGGCCTCGGGGCAGGTGCGCCCCTGGGTGGGCGACAAAGACCTCTTCATGCTGAACCCCGTGGTCGATCTGGTGGGGCTCAATCGCATCAGCCGCCCCGTGCTCGATCAGGCCGCCCGGGCCATGGCGGGGCTGGTCTCGCTGCCCCCCGCCACCCCGGCCTTTACAGCTGGCACCACCGCAGCTTCCACCACCGGCACCGGCACCAATCGGGCCGAACGCCCACTGATTGCCGCCACGATGTTTGGCGTCACCACTCCCTGCGTCTCGGCAGCCCGGCAGATTCTGGAAGAGGCCGGTTATGAGGTGCTGATCTTCCACGCCACGGGGAACGGGGGCCAGGCGATGGAAACCCTGATCGCCGACGGTCTCATCGCTGGCGTGCTCGACATCACCACCACCGAACTGGCTGATGAACTGGTGGGGGGCATTCTCTCGGCGGGACCAGACCGGCTGACCGCCGCTGGACGCCGGGGCATTCCCCAGGTCATCTCGGTCGGCGCCCTCGACATGGTCAACTTCGGACCGCTCGAGACCGTGCCGGCCCGGTTCCGCGAGCGGCACTTCCATCGCCACAACCCCACCGTCACGCTGATGCGGACCACTCCCGAAGAAAACCGGCAACTGGGGCGTGAGATTGGAGCCAAGGCGGCCGCCGCCCGGGGACCGACCTGCCTCCTGCTGCCGCGACGGGGAGTTTCGGCCATCGACAACGAAGGACAACCGTTCGAAGACCGGGCGGCCCGGGCCAGCCTGTTCGCGGGTCTTCGCCAGACGGCGGGAGCTGTTCCGATCGAAGAACTGGATTGCCACATCAACGATCCCGAATTTGCCCACGCCGCTGCGGCGCGATTGCTCGACCTGCTGCGTCGACCCACACCGGCTCCGGTCTGAGTGGTCCCCTTGTCATCTGTCCTGATCCCTGCGCGATTGGTCTCCCGTGCGATGAGTGTTTCTCCCGTGAACTTCCGGCCAAACCCGCTCTCTCTGGTCTGCCTGGCTGGACTGGCCAGTCTCTTGATGACCTCTTCCACCCTGCGAGCCGACGACGCGGCCGAGAATCTCGAGTTCTTCGAGAAGCGGGTCCGGCCGGTCCTGGTCGAGGTTTGTCAGAAATGTCATGGCGCCAACCGACAAGAGTCGGGCCTGCGGCTCGACTCGCGGGAGTCCCTGCTGAAAGGGGGCGATCGGGGGGCGGCTCTCGATCTGCAGAATCTTCCCGCCAGCCGCCTGCTGGAGGTGATTGGCTACGAAGGCGACCTGCGGATGCCCCCCAAAGGCAAACTGCCCGCTGACCAGATTGCCGCCATCGCCGAATGGGTCCGCCGCGGTGCCGCGTGGCCCGAGGAAAAAGTCGCCGAAACCGGCGGCTTCGACCTCGCCGCCCGCCGGTCGCAACAGTGGGCCCTGCAACCGCGCCAGGCCGCCGCGCCGCCCGCCGTCCAACACCCCGACTGGGTGGTGAATCCCGTCGATCAGTTTGTGGTTGCTGAGCTGGAACGAGCCGGGCTGGCCCCCAACCCCCGGATCGACAAGCGGGGCTGGTTGCGCCGGGTTACCTTCGACCTCATCGGTCTGCCCCCCACTCTGGCCGAGATCCAGGCGTTTCTGGAAGACAGCGCTCCCCAGGCCGAGGAACGGGTGGTCGACCGCCTGTTGGCTTCGGAACGCTATGGCGAACGCTGGGCCCGGCACTGGCTCGATCTGGTGCGGTATGCCGAGACCTCGGGGCACGAATTCGATTTTGAAATTCCTCTCGCCCACGAATACCGCGACTATGTGATCCGGGCCCTGAATGCCGACGTCCCGTACGACCAGTTCGTCCGCGAGCATGTGGCGGGCGATCTGTTGCCCGAACCCCGCCGGCACCCGACCGAGCCGTTTCTCGAGTCTCCCATCGCCACCGGGTTCTGGTTCCTGGGAGAGTCGAAGCATTCGCCGGTTGACATCCGGGTCGATTCCGCCGAACGGCTCGACAATCAGGTTGATGTCTTCGCCAAGGCGTTCCTCGCCCAGACGGTGGGGTGCGCCCGGTGCCATGACCACAAGTTCGACGCGATTTCTGCCCGCGACTACCACGCCCTGTGCGGCTTTCTGCAGAGTTCGCGGATGGCGATTTCCGCGGTCGACCGGCCTGACCAGCGGCAGGAACTGGGCCGCACCGCCAACGCCCTGCACGCCGAGATCGCCCGCGAATCGTTGGCCCGACTCGGCACACTCGAACCGGCTCTGCTCGCGAACTGGTTGACCGCCTCGCTCGAGGTGCTGCGCCCCGCGCAGGCCAAGAAGGCTGCCGCCGCCGAAAGCACGCAAGTCTTCGCCGATTTCGAAGGGGAGACCTGGGGGGGCTGGACCACCACTGGAAACGCGTTTGGGGCCCGGCCCAACCGGTTGCCGCTGCCCGACTATCAGGGGAATGTGGGGGCGATTGGCCAAGGACTGGTGAACTCGCACTCGGCCCTCGACGCGACAGGGGCGCGGCGGGCGACCGATGAGCTGACGGGTACCCTCACCTCGCCCGTGTTCACAATCCGGCAACCCTACATCCACTTTCTGGTGGGGGGTGGGGCGCATGCCGGGAAAACCTGCGTGAATCTCAAGCTCGACAAAACGGGCGAGATCGTGCGGACGGTGTCGGGGAAGAACAACAATCGCCTCGAATGGACCACGTTTGATGTGCGGGAGTGGCAGGGGAAAACGGCCCGCATCGAGATTGTGGATGCCGTGACGGGGGGCTGGGGGAACATCGGCTGCGACGAAATCACGTTCAGTCCCTCGGCCCGCCCCGGCCTCGAGGGGGAACGGATTGAAACGGTCGCCGGGAACCGTGGGCTCGATGCGCGGCAACTCGCGGCGTGGGTCGACCTGCTGCGGGACCCCGCCCCCTTGGCCGACGATCACCCGCTGCGTCTTTGGAAACAGTGGGTGTCCCGCTCGGGGCCCCCCTCGGCCGAAGACTGGCAGGCGTTTCTGAAACAACAGGCGGAGGTTCCCCCCGCTGGGAAACCGGCCGAAGCGCCGGCTCCGTTCGCCCAGTTTACAGAGAGCTTCGATGGTTGGTTTGTGAGTGGTGAAGCGCTTGGTGAAGTGCCGCTCCGGCAGCCCACCCTGGCGGCCACTGGTCCATTGCTGGGAGTCGACCCCCGCCTGGGTCTGGCCCACAGCGGTGCCCGGCTGAAACGGCTGCACGGAACGTTGCGCTCGCCGACGTTCGAAATCCCGCAGGCCCGCATTCTCTATCGGGTGGCCGGGCAGGGGGCCCGCCTGCGTCTGGTGATCGACCAGTTCCAGCAGATTCGCTACCCCATCTATGGCGGCCTCGAGGTGGGCTTGAATTCGCCGAATGAACTTCGCTGGATCGCGCAGGATGTCAGCAAGTGGGTCGGGCACCACGCCTACATCGAACTGCTCGATGAAGGCGATGGGTTCTTCGCGCTCGAGCAGGTCCGGTTCAGCGACACCGACATCCCTCCGACGGTCTCCTCCAGCGCAACTGCCCCCCCCGGCCTCGCGCAGGACCTGGCCCGGCTGCCGGTCGAGCAGGGGGCGACGGGACTGGCGCGGGTGATTTGCGCCGGCTGGCGCGAGGCCGCCGAACAGGCGACAAAGTCGGGGGGAGCCCCGGCGTCGGCCGCCACGTCTCCCGCGCTGGTTGCCTGGGGATTGCGGCATGTCAGCGAGCCGAACGGGTGGCTGGCGGCGCTGGGGCCCGAGCCGGCCGCGTGGAAAGACCGCCTGCGGCAGTGGGCCGACCGCCAGCAGCAGTTGGAAGCCTCGGTGCAGTATGGCCGGCGGGCGATTGGCCTGGTCGACGGTACCCCGCTGAACGAGCGGCTGCACCCCCGGGGAAACCCCAACCGCTTCGCCGACGAAGTCCCCCGCCGGTTCCTGGAGTCGTTGGGGGGCACCGAGGGAGAGTACTGCCCGGGGAGCGGTCGTCTCGAACTCGCGCGGCGGCTGGTCGATCCGGCCAATCCCCTCACGAGCCGGGTGATTGTGAACCGCATCTGGAAGCATCATTTTGGCGAGGGGCTGGTCCGGACCGTCGACGACTTCGGCAACATGGGGCAACCCCCCACCCATCCGGCGCTGCTCGACTGGCTGGCCGACGAATTCATCCGGCAGGATTGGAGTTTGAAGTCGCTGCACCGGCTGCTGGTCCTCTCGCGCACGTATGCCCTCACCAGCGATCCCGCCGACCCCGCGACGGAAGAGGCCGACCCGCTGAACAAGCTGCTGCACCGGGCCCACCTGCGGCGGCTGGAGGGAGAGACGATTCGCGATGCGCTGCTGGCGGTCTCGGGCCGCCTCGACACGCGGATGTACGGACCGGGGGTGATGCCTCATCTGACGCCGTTCATGATCGGCCGGGGGCGACCAGGCTCGTCGGGTCCCCTCGATGGGGAGGGGCGGCGGAGTGTCTACCTGGCGGTCCGGCGGAACTTCCTCAATCCGCTGTTTCAGGCGTTCGATTCACCGGTCCCCTTCACCACGATCGGGCGGCGCTCGGTGTCGAATGTCCCCGCCCAGGCACTGGCGATGCTGAACAATCCGTTGGTGGTGCAGCAGGCCGAGTTGTGGGCCCGGCGGGCCCTGGCCGAGCGGTCCGACGACGTCTCCCGCATCGAATGGATGTACGAGACCGCCTTCGCCCGGCCGGCCCAGCCCGACGAGATTGCCGCGGCCCGCGAGTTTCTTGCGACCCAGGCGGCCCAGTACGCTCCCGACGAACGGCAGCGGGGCTGGACAGACCTCGCGCACGTGCTGTTCAATGTCAAAGAGTTCGTCTGGATTCCCTGACCCCGTCCACCGCGTCATTTTCTGAGTGGTCCCGATGTCTCCCGCCCCGCACGGTCTGCCAGCGTCCGCCGCCACGCACTCCCGGCGGGAGTGGCTGCGCGCGGGGGGGCTGACCACCTTTGGGTTGTCGCTGCCCCAGTTGTGGGCCGGGCAGTCGCGGGCGGCGGCGGCCCCGACCAGCGCCGGAACCCAGAAGAAGGGGGCACAGAAGGGGACAGCCAGCTTCGGGCGGGCCAAGCGGTGCCTGGTGCTGTTCATGTTCGGTGCTCCCGCGCACCAGGACCTGTGGGATCTCAAGCCCCACGCCCCCAGTGCCGTCCGGGGCGAATTCCAGCCCATCCCCTCGGTCGTTCCCGATCTGTTCGTGGGAGAGCATCTGCCCCGGCTGGCCCAGCGGACCGACCGCTTCGCGCAGATCCGGTCGGTCACCCATCCCGACAACACCCACACGGTGGCGATGCATTACATGCTGACGGGCCGCCGACATCTGCGCCCCGCCACCAATCCTCAGAACTCCCCCGACGATTTCCCCTGCTTTGGAGCCGTCGCGCAGCACCTCGCCCGCCGGGGAGAGTGGCGGCCGGGCCAGGCCGCGCTGGGAGCGCATCTGCCCGCGGCGGTCAGTCTGAACGCCCCGGCCAACCAGGTCTCGGCCAACAACCACATCTTTCCCGGGTTCTTCGCCGGTTTTCTGGGGGGAGGGTTCGATCCGCTGTTCGTCCCGCAAAACGCCAATGCCCCCGGGTTCCAACCGTTGCCCCCCGTCGAGGCCACCTCCCGGTTGCAGTCGCGCCGCGGCTTGTTGACCAGCCTCGAACACGAGCTGTCGGCTCTCGAACGAACCCGCCCCGTCCGCGAATTGACCGGCGACTACGCCCGCGCGTTTGAACTGTTAAGCACCCCCCAGGTGCGCGGAGCTTTCGCTCTCGAAGACGAGACTCCCGAGGTGCGCCTCGCGTATGGACAGACCCCCTTCGGGCAGGGGTGCCTGCTGGCCCGGCGGTTGCTCGAACGGGGGGTGCCCCTGGTCACCGTCAATTGGGAACGGGACGACGCCTACTGGGACACTCACGCCAAGAACTTCATCGACCTGCGTGAGAAACTCTGCCCCAACCTCGACCGCGGCTTTTCGGTGCTGCTCGATGATCTGGCCCAACGCGGCTTGATGGACGACACCCTCATTGTGTGGCAGGGGGAATTCGGCCGGACGCCGCAGATCAACAACGCGGCGGGGCGCGACCATTGGGCTCCCTGCAATACCGTGCTGTTGGCCGGGGCGGGAATTCCCGGCGGGGCGGTGTACGGCTCGTCCGATCGCCTGGCCGCGTATCCCGCCTCGCACCCCGTCACCCCCGAAGACCTCTCGGCCACCATCTACCACCTGCTGGGCATTGCCCCCGAGACCACGCTCCGCGATTCGCTCGACCGCCCCTGGCCCCTCAGCCAGGGAGAACCAGTCTGGGGCCTGCTGGGAGCGTGATCTTCTCCCATCTTCAGACATGGCCGTACGTACAGACCGGTCCGACTGGAGGGGCCGCCTGGGTGACCCCTCGAATTGACCCCCTTCCCCGGCCGACATATAAATCAGCATCGATCTGTGCCAGTGACCGGGCGATTTGCCCCGCCTTGGTGCGGGCTGGGAGTGGCGGTGTTCTTTGGAGTGCGAGGAGCGAAGCGATGTTGCGAGTCTCTGCGGAATCGGCCGGGCGGTATTGCGATGGTCTCACGCGTCGCAGCTTCGTGCAGGTGGGGCTGGCGGGAATGGCGTCGGTCGGGTTGCCGACGATCCTGAAGGCTCGTGAGGGCTCGCCCGAGGGGTCCGGCAAGAAGACCTCGGTCATCCTGATCTGGCTGGATGGCGGTCCCGGGCACATGGACATGTACGACCTGAAGCCCGAGGCCCCCGCCGAGTATCGCGGCCTCTGGAACCCCATTCGCTCGAATGTGCCGGGGTTCGAGATGACCGAACTGTTCCCCCTGCAGGCGCAGCGGGCCGACCGGTTCTCGATTGTGCGCTCGCTGTACCACAACAATGGGGACCACTTCGCGGGGGGACACCTGATGCTCACCGGACGCGGCGGGGCCAGTGGGGCCGACACCCCGGGGAAGTCTCCCTTCGTGGGGGCGATGGCGACCGCGGCCATTGGCCCCCGCCGCGCGGGCATTCCCGCCCACTGTGCGGTGCCGTATGCGTCGAGCATCGGCCTGCGGCCGGGCTACTTTGGTGCGAATTACGTGGGGATCCAGCACAACCCGTTCGAGACCGACGGCGACCCGAACTCCCCCGCGTTCCAGGTGCAGAACATCCAGTTGGCGCAGGGGTTGTCTCTCGAACGGCTGCAAGACCGCCAGGGGCTGAGCCAGTTCTTCGACAAGCTGCGCCGCGACACCGACGCCAAGGGAACCCTCGCCGCCATGGACCGCTTCGAGCGCCAGGCGTTTGACCTGGTCACGGGCGAGAATGCCCGGCGGGCGTTCGACATCAATTCGGAAGATCCGCGGTTGCGGGACCGGTACGGCCGGCACTCGTGGGGGCAGAGCACCCTGCTGGCTCGCCGCTTGGTCGAGGCGGGATCGACGTGGGTCACCGTCCACTTTGGCGGATGGGATCACCACTGGGATTTGAAGTCGGGAATGGAGAACTATCTGCCGATGGTGGACCAGTGCGTGGCGGCCCTGTTCGACGATCTGACGTTGCGCGGCCTCTACGACGACGTGCTGGTGGTACTGTGTGGTGAATTCAGCCGGACGCCCCGAATGAACGACGGCGGCAACGGCGGCCCGCCGCTGAGCAAGGGAACCCCAGGGCGCGACCACTGGGGCAATTCGATGTTCTGCCTGTTGGGTGGCGGAGGGGTGCGGGGAGGCCAGCTTGTGGGCTCGACGAACCACCTGGGAGAAACCCCCAAGGACCGCCCGGTCACCCCGGCCGACATCCACCACACGATTTACCGGGTACTGGGGGTCGACCCCAGCCTGAGCTTCCTCAACCACGCCGGCCGCCCGATTCAGGCCCTGGAAGCCGGGGCGCCGATCGAAGAATTGCTGTAGCGAGCCCGTGCCCGTGGCCTCGGTTTGGAGCGGACGTCGGCCGCGTTGGGAGCACCCCCCGCCCGGCCTGCCTCCAACGCATCCGCAAAATGCTCACGGCCACTCCAACGGGCCGGTTTTCAGGCGCCCATCACTGGCCGGTTTTGGGTGCCCGCTGACAAAAGCGGCCTCCTTCCGTTTCGCCCTCCCCACCGGACAGAGGGAAACCGACGGGAATTCTAATTGTCGCTCAAGGGGAGGAATAATTGTCGCCGAAGGATGAGTGGTGGTGGTTGGCGCTTACGATTGAATAGCATATCGGCGTAGATGCAAACGAACGAAGTCGTGAGGTCGCTCGGTCTATCGAGTTACCACAGGGAATTCATATTCTGAAACCAATTGACACGCGGGTGTATATGGATATCCGAACGGGAGATTGCTCGTCTGAGTGAAATTCCCTCGATTGAACGGCATCGACTGAGTGCAACGTAGAGCTGCCCATGCTCAAACGCTCGGTCTTGTAAATCGATGTGGACTGCATCGAATGTCATTCCCTGCGATTTGTGAATGGTGATCGCCCATGCTAGTTTCAAGGGAAATTGGTTGAAAACTCCGGCAACTTCCTCCGAAACTCCTGCAACTCCTGGGCGTTTGACGTAGCGCAGGATTTCCCAGCGTTTTCTGGTAATCCAATGTTCATTTTGTGTATCAGCTAATCGAATTCGAATCGCCTCTTTTCCTTCATGATAACCAAATCCAACGACCTGACCCAGGGAACCGTTATGCCAGAGCTTACCATAATTGGTGAGCAGCATGACTTTAGCGCCAACTTTAAGTCGCAATATCTCCTCCGCCGGTGCGTCCTTACCCTCCAGATTTCCTTCTGTTGACGCCTTGTAATGTTTCTCATCCCCAGAGAGTTGCGCAAGCTTAATTCGGTTCACATCATCCGCAGCCTTTCTTGTCGAAGTGAGTGTAACAATACCTGAGTCTGTTGGATTGCGTGACGTTATCCTGCGATTGAGCATGCGCAAATCGTCATCAAGAACAGCTCCACGACGAAGTCGATTCAACAGGTCTGTGAAGCCGGTATCCTTTTGTCTGAAGACCTGAGGGAGTCGATAGAAGTTGAGAGGGCAGAATCGCAATGCTGCGGAATCGAAAAAAAAGTGTGAATCATACTGTGTTGCAAAAAAATCCTTCAAATCATCGCCATCAACAATAGGTGGTAATTGAAGCAAGTCACCCAGAAATACGACCTGCAGTCCCCCAAATGGACGTGTGGCATCGAGATGCATCTTGAGGCAGGTGTCGATTGCATCGAGAAGATCCGAACGTACCATTGAGATCTCATCGATAATGATCCCACTCAATTGATTGAGGAGGTCCTTCTGGCTTGGTCGAAATCTGAATTGATGATGGGTCATCAATCTTGGCGGTAATCCGAAAAAGGAGTGAATTGTCGAGCCTCGAACCGTCATGGCCGCCGCACCGGTTGGTGCGAGCACTGCGACAGTTGCATTTGCCTTCTCGTGAATCGCATTCAATAAGGTCGATTTCCCCGTACCCGCGCCGCCCGTGATAAAGACGGGAGATTCTCCTCGCGCAATTCCTGCCATTGCACGCTTCATCTCGAGGCTTAAAGTGAGCCCCTTTTCCTGGAACCCGGTTCTGATTGGAAAGGAAAGAATGGCCAAAGTACAGATCCGTTCAAGCAGCTGTGTCGCTTGGTCCGGGCAGAAGTTTAATCGCCTCGGTGATCAACTCAATTCGGGATTCAAGAATCTTGCAGTCTTTCACAGACAGTGAATCAGAAAGCAATGAAACGGCAGTCTGGATTCTTGCAGCGGCAGCGTTGCCGAAATCCCCGATTGCGTCGGTGCAAGTCATGGAAAGCTCATTGACCGCACTTTCAATCAGTCCATTGACGCGGCTGCGTATCACTTCGATCGCCGCTGGTGTGTATTGCCGGATCACACGCTGCATTCGCTGTGAGCATCCTGAACCCGATTCATGACTGATCTTGTGAAAGATGTCACTCATCTCTTCCTGAGCAATCACGTAGGCCGGTTTACGAATCGACTCAACCTGCCGGATTTTGTTGTTTACAGTCTGAAGAATCAATTGCCGCTGTTGGGTTGTAATTCCAATCAGTTCGGCTGAGACTTGTTGAATCGCATCGACCAACTCAGGAACTGCATGCTCTGTCTGCAAACCCTTCAGTCGAGAGGCGATTTCGTTTGCCAGATCGCTTGTGACCGTGGAAATCTGGTCTTCAATCAGGTAGTCGCGAAAATGGGTCCAGGCAAGCAACACATCATCAACCAAGACAGAGCAGATGTCTTCATTGATGTCGATTGCTTCACCGCGGCTGGTCACATGAATTCCCTGTTTGCGTCCAACTGCTCTCAGGCTGGCCCAGTGAAAACCTGTCCAAATTCGAAGCTTGTCTTCGATCCGTCTTGCAGACATGATCGAGACCTGTTGAAGTCTCTGCGCGATACCTGTTGCGCCAGACGTTAAATTCCGCTTGAATTCCTCTTCTCTTGTCGTGACAGCTGACTTGATCCAGGGGATCAATTCGTTTTGAACAGTGTCGACAATGTTTCGCAGTCCAAGTTGACCGCCAGCTATTTGTGCTTTGTCTGCCGCAATCGCTTTGCGAAAGGTCGATGCCAAAAGGCTGACCTCACTTTCCAGGCTGAGTTCAAGATCATCATAGAAATTGTCCGCGAGGTACTCGTCGGCTACCTCAACAAGGAATTGCCTCAATCCTGGGATGCCAGTCGCTTCGATTGATCCGTCGAAATAATCCATCTGCTGCCGTCGGGTTTTAATGGACGCCGAAAAGCGATTGCAGAAAATCTCATGTGCTAGTGCCGAGACAAAGAAGACAGGGATCTCATCAATTCTGCCAAGCAGTTCAGTCCGCTGTTGCTTTGAGGCATCGTCGTAGCCCTGCGGTAACTTCGGCCCAGCGATGTCGCGAAGCATTGAACAATATGTTGCAGTTTGTTCACGTTTATACGACTCGACGGCCGCCACATGGATCTGTGTCTCTTCCTCTTCTGAAGCATCAATCAATGACGCTTCATCAATGGTGGGATGATAGCTATCGAGCTTGGTACGAATGATGAAAAGTCTTTGCCGTCGTTTGCTCGTTGCTTCAAGAAAAGTCGCAAGGACGGAAGAGTTGCGTAACCATGATTCGATATCTGGTCCAATATTGCTGTCGCTTGTGACAATGGCTACAGCTGTGGCTTTCTCCCGCAGACTGTTTGTAACCGCTGTTCGCCGTGGATCGGTATCATTCGTTCCGGGAAGATCCACCAGCTGTAAGCTGGGATGCCAGTCTGGAAAAGGTCCGAAGATTTTGCATTCCTCAATAATCGTCCAAAATACGTCTTTTGTGGAAAGATACCTTTCCACCGTACGCCGCATTTCATCCAGCTCTGTCGCATTGACGCTTGTTGTTTTGCCGAGCCATTTGGCGGTATCAGCAGGGATTTTGGCCTCTCTCACTCTTTCAAGTAAAACGCTCGCTGGAAGGTCGGGGTCCAATCGAAAGAGTTGGACAAAACGCTGCAGAACAGATTTGACATACCGAGGTTCGACGAGCGTAATGTCCTCAGCATCGCCGGACTGGTTGTGAATTGCTTCCGCGGCATCTTTAACAGCTTGTGACCAGTCCTGTATCAACTGGTCCCTGTCGACAAACTTGATCTTGATAGACCATTGAGGTGCCCAAGTCATTGAAAGGATCGAAGCCGTGCATGGTTTGGTGTCAGAGGTTGGAAGCAGTGCGGTTTGTACCAAGGAATTCAGCAAAGTGCTTTTTCCATGGCGGCTGGGCCCCAAAACAACAACGTCAATTGGTGGAACAACTTGAAGACTGCCTTCAATTGCATCAAGGCGGTCCAGGATTCTTTTGACGGCTGCGGCACACTCCGGATAGGCGTCTATCGCGGCTTGAGCCTGTGATGTGTTAATCCCTTGTCGGATGCGATCAACGCGACTCCTCAATGCGTTCTTTCGCTGATCAAGATCGTTGGGGATGATGGAATCGCGATCGGTTGTGTCCGTCATCCTTAATCCCAGATTCTCTGCTGTCGTACGAACCAATGAACTTTCGACAAATGATGCCGAAAGTGAATGAACACCGATGATCCACCAACTTTATAAGAAATTCACGTCAAATGGCCTAGGGAATTGAGATTGGTTCGGTCAAGTGCCGGTAGGAGTGGTTTTCAATGGCGATTGACAGCATTTTCTGCTCATTGCCTGAACAAGCCGCTTGGGGAGCGTTTGTTTAGCAGAATATCTCTTCCACGTACCCAATCCCTCATGCGGGGTTTGTATTGCAACAGCTGTGGGGTGGGCAGGATCTGCGGCCACATCGGGTGGAATAACAGTCGGCGGCTGTTTGGGGTGACAGTCCCGGCGCACAAATTCCTGCTGTTCTCAGAACGCCTCCCCAGCCACCCCCAAAAACTCCAGCCAGACTCCCAGCAGCGCGGGGCCGGGGGGCTCTGTGGGCGGGGTGGGGGGTGGGTCGAAGTCGAGGGTTAGCAGGTGACGGCTGGTGAGGCCGTGGGGGAGGGGGGCGAGGTAGCCGGTGGGGAGAGGTGTGAGGTCGAGGGGGAGGTTGTCGAGGAAGACCTGCCGGGGGGGGAGGGTGCAGGCGATGCGGATGCGGACCCGCTCGGCCGGGTCGAGCCGGATGGGGCGCTGGAAGAACCGCTGGGCCCGCCGGGGGACTCCGGGCTCAAGAGGCAGCGGCAGGTCGTAGCGCTCCTGGTTGGCCTGATCCGGAGGGAGGGGGGGGAGGCAATCCGGTTGGGTAAGGTACCACGGTCCGGCAAGACGAATCGAATGCGGGGGCACGGGGCGTTCGCCGGTTGAGGCGCTTCGGAACAGAGAACGAGTGCCGCGGAAATCGCTGGCATGATGGAACCGGGACAGATATACTCCCTTGCGCCAAGAGCCTCAATGCGCTCAGCGCATGCCACAGGATGCTGGGGTGGCGGCACTTGGCGACCGCGAGGGATTGTGGTTGGCAGCCTCTCTGCGTTCGCGTGTCTGTGCGTCAGGTCGAGTGCGCGTCGGGTCAATTGTACTTTGGGCCAATTCTGCTTCTGGCCCATTCTGTTTCGGGCCAATTGTGCTTCGAGCCAGTTGGGTCGACGGTGTTCCTGTTCTCTCGCGTCAATCTTGGGTTTGTCCCGAGGATTTGAGCGCCATGTCGTACGAAAATCAGCCCGTGGCCGCGGCGCTCCCCGCCGTTGCGGCCGGTGCTTCCCCCACTGGCGGCGAGACTGTGCCTGCCCGCGCCCCGGCAGCGGCCGGTCGCCGCGTCAGCCTGCGAACCCGTACGTTGATGGGGGTGCAGGTGCTCTCGTGCGGCAGTTACCTGCCCGAGCTGGTGGTGACCAACGAAGAGCTGGCCACGCGGTTCGGCTTCGATGCCGACTGGATTACCCAGCGGTCGGGCATTCTCGCTCGCCGGCTGGCATTGCCCGAGCAGGCGACCAGCGATCTGTGCGTCGAAGCGGCCCGCAAGGCGATCCGCAACGCCAAGATCAATCCCCAGGAAATTGACTTGCTGGTGGTGGGGACCTTCACTCCCGACCATGGCATCCCCTCGACCGCCTGCCTCGTGCAGGAACGGCTCGACCTTGACTGCGGGGCCATGGACGTGCAGGCGGCGTGTGCCGGGTTTATGTACGCCCTCGCCACCGCCGCCCAGTTCGTGGCGACCGGCAACAGCAAGCTGGCTCTGGTGATTGGCGGCGACTGCAACAGCCGGGTGACCAATCCGCTCGACCAGCGGACCGCCCCCCTGTTTGGCGATGGGGCGGGGGCTGTGCTGCTGGCCGCCGGCGATCAGCAACAGGGGCTGTTGTGCTACCAGTTGGGGGCCGACGGCAGCGGCGGCCCGATGCTCGACCGCAAGAGCGGGGGCTCGCGCCGCCCCCCCAACGTGGCCGACATCGAGCAGGGGCTGCATTACCTGCAGATGGATGGGCGGAACGTCTTCAAATGGGCGGTCAACACCGTCACCTCGACCATTCGCCTGGTCCTCGAAAAGAGCGGGCTGGGGGTCGACGACGTTGATCTGTTCGTGCTGCATCAGGCGAACCTGCGGATCATCAACGCGGCGGCCGAGTCCCTGGGCATTCCCCCCGAAAAACTGTTCGTCAACCTGCAGAAGTACGGGAACACCTCGGGGGGCTCGATTCCCATCGCCCTCGATGAGGCGTGCGAAATGGGACGGATCCGCCGGGGAAGCACCGTGCTGATGTCGGGTTTTGGTGCCGGTCTGACGTGGGGAACCGGGCTGTTCCGCTGGTAGGAGTGGGCTCGGCCTTGGCCGGGCCCACGGGAACCACTCCCGCCAACCCCGTGCGAACCGGCCTCCCCGAACTCCTCCCGCCCGACCCGGTCGTGCCTCCAAGAATTCGGCCGGCAAGAATCCGTTCCGCAACGCTGGCTGCCCACCCCAAACTCCCCGCCTGATCTCGCCCGGCCTGGCCCTTCTGGTCCGGGCTTTCGGCAACCCTCCTGATAACCTCCCCTCGACGGAGACTCTTCGCCATGCGTCTGGGACTGGTGACCTACATGTGGGGGGCCGAATGGGATCTGCCCACCCTGCTGAAGAATTGTGCCGAGACCGGCTTCGAGGGAGCCGAGCTGCGGACCACCCACAAGCACGGCGTCGAACTCGCGCTGACGGCTGAAGAGCGCCGGGAGGTGCGGAAGCGGTTCGAAGATTCTCCCGTAGTCTTCGTCGGGCCGGGAACCGCCTGTGAGTACCACAGCCCCGACCCGGCGGTGGTGGCGAAGAACATCGAAGAGACCAAGCGGTTTGTCGAGTTGTCGCACGACCTGGGGGGGACGGGGGTTAAAGTGCGGCCCAATGCCTTCGTCAAAGACGAGCCGCGCGAGAAGACGATCGAGCGAATGGGAAAAGCCCTGCGGGTCTGCGGCGAGTTTGCCGAGGGTTTTGGGCAGGAGATTCGGGTCGAAGTGCACGGCCCCGGGACCCAGGAACTTCCGGTGATGAAGGCGATTCTCGAAACGGCCGACCATCCGCAGGTGGTCTGCTGCTGGAATTCGAATCCGGGTGAGGTGGTGAATGGTTCCATTGCCCCGGCCCTGGCGCAGGTCGCGCAGAAGCTGGGTCAGACGATGCACATCCACGATTTGTACGACAAGCAGTATCCGTATCTGGAACTGTTCGGCTTGTTGAAAAAACAGCAGTACGACGGCTGGATGCTGTCGGAGAGCCCCCCCACCGGCGATCCGGTGCGGGTGATGAAGTACTACCGCATGCTGTTCGACGAGTTGGTGGCCCGCGCCTGACGACCGGGTGGATTCCCGGTGGGTGCCCGGCGGGCCTCGTCAGATCGCGTCGCCCAGGGCGAGGGCGATGCTGAGTCCGTTGAACAGGGCATGCGCGGAGACGACCCCCAGGTAACTGCGGCGCTGGTGGTAGAGCAGGCCCAGGCAGAAGGCCAGGGGAAACAGGGGAATGCCATCGGGCTGGCCTCGCCGCATATGGACGGCGCTGAACAGCAGGGCGGTGACGGGAATGGTCAGCCACGCGGGAGCGTGGGCGGTCCACGTTCCCTGGAGAAAGACGCGGTAGAGCAGCTCTTCGAACAGGGGGGCCAGCACCACCGCCGCCAACACCACCCAGAACCCCGTCTCCAGCGAGGGGGCGTCGCGCAACAGGGCCAGCAGCGGATGGGCGGCATCCCGACCGTACCAACCTTCGTGTCGCAACCAGAGGTTCAGTCCCACCACGGGGGGAAACGCGACCAGGGCGGTGGCCAGCCCAAGTTGCACCTCGACCCACCACGGCTGGGAGTCAACTCCGAGATCGGATCGCAGCCACCGGCCTGCCAGCCAGGGAAGCAGCAGCAACAGCCCCAGCACCGCCAGCCGGGCGATACAACTGGCCTGCACCCCGCGCAGGGGATCGGCTTGACCCCCCGCCAACGCGAACTGCAGCAGCAACACCAGCACGATGCCCAGGGGGAGGGCCAGGCAGGGAATCCAGGTGGGCCACGAGACAGGGGGGGCGGGGCGCGGGGGAATGACTGGCTCCTCACGCAGCAGTCGATTCACCAGCCCGTACCACAGGGTGGAGCTGGAGGTCAGCACCAAAATCAGCAGAATTTGAGTGAGGTGAGAGTTGATCATCGGCGGTCGATCGGGGAGCATACCCCAGCCGGTGCCCGACAGGCTCTCGGCTCTCTGGGCACCCTGCCCGTTCCCCCCAGTGTAGCGACGTCTTCCCCGCCTCCCCAATGCACAGCTTTTCCGTCCGTACTCCCCGGCGTAGCGCGTTCGTGGAGATCACCGAGCAGGTGCAGTCGTACGTGGCGGGGGCTGGGGTGGCCGCGGGAGTGGCGGTGGTGTTCGTTCCCCACACCACGGCGGGAGTGACGATCAACGAGAACGCCGATCCGGATGTGGTGCACGATCTGCTGCTGACTCTCGACCGGCATTTTCCCAAGGATGCCCCGGGCTACCGGCATGCCGAGGGAAACAGCGATTCGCACATCAAGGCCTCGCTGATGGGGTCGAGCTGCCAGGTGATTGTGGCGGGGGGGCGGCTGGTGCTGGGGACCTGGCAGGGGATTTATTTGTGTGAGTTCGATGGTCCGCGGACCCGGCAGGTGCATGTGCAACTGCTGCCCGCGGCCGGGAAATAAGACCCTGACCGCCGGTGGGCAGACCGGCGGGCGTTGTGGAGTGAAGCCGTTGGCAGACATTCTCGAGAAGATCATGTCCCGGAAGCGGGACGAGATTGCGGCGGCCAAAGCGGCCCGGCCCGAGGCCGAGCTGCGCGCCCGGGTCGCCGACGCCCCTGAGCCGCGCGACTTTGTGGGGGCCCTCCGCCGGCCGGGCCGGATGCGGGTGATTGCCGAGGTGAAGAAGGCCTCTCCCTCGGCGGGGGTGATTCGGGCCGATTTTGACGCGGTGTGGATTGCCCAGGCATATGAACGGGCCGGGGCCGACTGCTTAAGCGTGCTGACCGACGAGCACTTCTTCCAGGGGCACCTCGATTACCTGGTGGCGGTGCGGAGGGCGGTGGGGCTGCCGGTGCTGCGGAAGGACTTTCTGCTCGACAAATATCAGGTGCTGGAGGCGCGGGCGGCGGGGGCCGACTGCGTGCTGCTGATTGCCGAGTGCCTCGACGACTGCCGGCTGCGCGAGCTGTACTTCGCCGCCCGGGAACTGGGGATGGATGTGCTGATCGAGCTGTACGATCCCGAAAACCTCGACCGGGTGTTGAAGCTCGAGCCCGACCTGGTGGGGGTCAACAACCGCGATCTGCGGACGTTTGTGACCGATCTGGAGCATTCGGTGACGCTCTCGCGGCAGGTGCCGCGCGAGTGCGTGTTTGTGAGTGAAAGCGGCATTCGGACCCGGGCCGATGTCGACCGTCTTTTGGGGGCGGGGATCCGGGCGATTCTGGTGGGGGAATCACTGATGCGGTCGCCGGATGTCGGCGACGCGTTGCGGCAACTGGTGGGGGAGGAAGCAACATGAGTGGTGTGGAACAGGTGCTGGTGATTCCGACGGAACTCTTCCACGAGGTGGGACACTTCCAGGGGGTGTGCGGCGAGGTGGGGCCGTATCTCGAACGGCTGTTCGACCCGGCGCAGATCAGCTATCGCCCACGGGACGAGATGGAGCAGGATCCGCGATTCAAGCAGTTGATTCCCTACTGCCTGTTTCGCCACGGAGACCATTTGTTCCAGTATACGCGCGGCAAGCTGCAGGGGGAGGGACGGCTGCGGGGGAAGAAATCGGTGGGGGTGGGGGGGCACATCTGCAGTGAGGACCAGGCGGGGGGACAGTCGGTGTATCGGGAGGCGTTGGAGCGGGAATTGGCCGAGGAAGTGCGGATTGAAACCGGCTTTCGCGAACGGCTGGTCGGGCTGCTGAACGACGATTTGACCGAGGTGGGGCGGGTGCACCTGGGGATTGTGCATCTGTTCGAAGTCGAAGAACCCAAAGTTTGGGCCCGCGAAGAGTCGATGTTGGATGCAGGGTTTGTCCCGATCGAAGCGCTTTTGCGGGAGCTGGACGGCTTCGAGACCTGGTCGCAGTTGGTTCTGAGGCACTTGTTCGCCTAGGTTCCCTGCTGCTGGGGGTGGCCGTCGGCCGTGAGTTCAGGGAAAGGAATCTCCCCAGTCACGGTGGGTTGCTGCGAGAGCGAAGACCAATTGCAGTGCGGGCTGGAGAACGCCGGGAGGGCGTTGCCGGCCAACGAAGGCGGAGCCTTCGGCACGACGCCATTTTCAAAGGAGTGTTGCGATGGCTGGGGAGCTGACTCGACGGAGCATGTTGGCGGCGGGCCTGGGAGCGGCCGGCGCTTTGACCACCACCCAGGTTCGTGCGGCCGCGGCCGAGGCCGAGGGACGGTTGGATCTGGAAGGGCTGGCGAAGGCCCTGAAGACGGCTGGCGTCAAGGCCAAATCGCGTGAGAAAGCCTTCGACTTCAGCTATGTCGAGAAAGATGCCGTCGGGGAGGAGTGGACCCTCTCGATGTCGGCGGTGCTTTCGAACGACGAAGAGACCGTGTGGCTGATGGCCTGGCTGGACGAGCTGCCCCAGTCTTCGGCCGATGTGCCCCGGACGGCGTTGCTGCGGCTGCTGGCCGACAACGACATGATCGGCAACGGCATTTTCTTCGCCTATGTGAAGAGCAACCGGCGGTTCATTCTGCAGCGGGTGTTGAAGAACACCGCTCTGACCGCCACCTCGCTGAAGAGCGATCTCGACGAGCTGGGCTTCGCGGTGATGAACACCTATGCCCACTGGGCCGTGAAGAACTGGAAGGCGCTCTCGGGGACCACCGAGACGGCCGCGGCTACCGCCGCCAAGGAGACCGAGGCTGACGAGGCAGTGAAGCCTTCGGCTGGCGGGGTCAGCCGGACGGCGACCCGCGACGCGGGTACCACCGGCAAGTCGCGCAAGTAGGCCAGGCCGATTCTCGAGCGGTCGCCCGGTTCGGCCGGCCGGACCAGCACCCCCTCGGGTGGCCCCAGACGTCGTGGGCCGGAAGACGTGGGCCGGAAGACGTGGGCCGGAAGACGTGGGCCGGTGGGCGGGTGCGGTTGTGTCGGTCGCAAGGTACAGACCGGCGGCTGGACTCGCGGGCACGCCGCCGACCGCGAGCAGCCGAAGAGACAAACGTGAGTCAGAAACACCCCGCATCGCCCGGAGTCTTGCTCCGGGGCGATGCGGGGTGTCTGCCATTGCCAACCCTGGCATCCGACGGGCGGGAGACTGCCAAGTGGGAAGACTGTGAGGGGAGGGGGGGCTGCGGCAGGGTGGGGTGGGTGTGGGATGTGAAGTCGGCAAGGAGATGGGGTGAGGAACGTCAGAAGAGGGTGTCAACAACGCAATGGTGCGCGCTGATGCGTTGGAGGGGGGCTCGCTTGTGACCCATTCTGCCCCCTCCTATACTGGCGTTTCGTTTGTTCTTGGCCCTGCGGGAGTTCGGAGCGTCGTGCATGCGGTTCAACCTGATTGATCGGATCACAGATCTGCAACCGGGGAAATCGATTGTCGCCATCAAGAATCTGACGCTCGCGGAGGAGTACTTGGCGGATCATTTCCCGGGTTTTCCCGTGATGCCCGGAGTTTTGATGGTCGAGGCCCTGGCGCAGGCGGGGGGCTGGCTGATCCGGCACACCGAGGATTTCCGCCACAGCACCGTGTTGCTCAAGAGTGCCCGGGCTCTGAAGTTCGTGAACTTCGTGACACCGGGTAAAATGCTGCGGGTGTCGCTGGAGATTCAGGGTTGGCAGGGGGATGAGTGCAGTTTCAAGGCGAGTGGCACGGTTGATGGCCAGACGGCTGTCGCGGGGCGACTGGTTTTGGAACGGTTCAACCTGCGTGACCGCAATCCGGCGGCGGCGGCAGCCGACGAGGTCCAGAACAGGCATTGGCGGGAGCTGTTTCCGCAGTTGTGGACGGCCCCCTCGCCCACGGGGGCCTGAGGGGGGTGGTTCCCGGTCCATGAATGGAACGCGGCTCCCAGGGGGGGGCCGGCCGGGAAGGTTTTCCGGGAACTTTCCTGACACGATTCCAGTTCCAGACCTGCGGCCAATTCCTGATCAGACAGTTTCCACCGGTTTGGATCTCGCGGGACGCGCACCAGACCTGGATTCCAGCAACTCAGACACCGAGATCTTCCAGACATGAAACTTGCAGGCAAGACCGCTCTGGTCACCGGCGGCAGCCGTGGGATTGGCCGTTCCGTGGTCGAAACCCTGGCCGGGGCGGGGGCGGCGGTCACCTTTGTGTACCAGTCGAATTCCCAGGCGGCCGAGCAGCTGGTGGCCGAGTTGAAAGGGAAGGGGCTGGATGTCTCGGCCGCGCAGGCGGATGTGCGCTCGCAGGCCCAGGCGGACAAGGTGGTCGAGCAGTTTCTCGAGCAGCGGCAGAAGATCGACATCCTGGTGAACAACGCGGGGATTATCCGCGACACCCTGCTGATCCAGATGACGGAAGAGCAGTGGAAGGACGTGATCGAGACCAATCTCAACAGCGTCTACAACTTCTGCCATGCCGTCTACCGGCCCATGATGTCGGCCCGCAAGGGGCGGATCATCAACATGTCGAGCGTCGCGGCCCACTTTGGCAACAAGGGGCAGGCGAACTACGCGGCCAGCAAGGGGGGGATTGAAGGGTTCACCCGCTGCCTCGCGACCGAACTGGCCAGCCGGGGGGTGACCGTCAACGCGATCGCCCCTGGATTCATCGAGACCGACATGACGCAGGCGGTGCGGAATGCGGCCGAGGCCGAAATCAAGAAGAAGATTCCTCTCAAGCGTTTGGGCAAGCCGGAAGACATCGCCGAGGCGGTGTTGTTCCTCGCCAGTGACTCCGCCTCGTACATCACGGGGCAGATCCTCACGGTTGATGGTGGTCTGACGCTGGGTGGTTTCTAAGTGGGGTGGTTTTCGAGTGGGGACTGGTTTCTCACGGTGTGTCGGGACGGCTGGAAGCGGAGTGGTTTGGGGCCATTTCGCGGCGTAGTTCCGGTTGTGGCGGCTGCCTGGTGGTGACCAGTTCCGCGTGTGAAGTGGTGTGCTTGAATTTGTGTGAGTGGATGTGGGTCCCCGGTCTTCCTTTCCGTCGCAGCGGAGGGCTGGAGTGTGTCAGATGCGGCGGACGCCGGTGAGTTTGCTGCCGGGACCCGCGGGGCGGGTTCGGGTTGGTGGCTGACCGTC
Organism: uncultured Planctomycetaceae bacterium; assembly: GCA_903861195.1. GTDB lineage: Bacteria > Planctomycetota > Planctomycetia > Planctomycetales > Planctomycetaceae > UBA10511. Next base: position 30,406 of record CAIOTJ010000620.1, read on the forward strand.
AGAGAGGAGTTCCATGCCAACGTCAGATGAAGTCTTCAACAAAGTTCGCGAAACTCTGGTCGATGCCCTGGGGGTCGATGACGACGAGGTAACGCCCGAGGCCACCCTGGTGGGTGACCTGGGGGCCGAGTCGATCGACTTTCTGGACATCATTTTCCGGCTGGAGAAGAACTTCAACATCAAGATTCCCCGTGGGGAATTGTTCCCCGAGAACCTCGCCACCGACGAGTCGCTGGTGAAGGACGGTTTGGTGACCGCCGAGGGGATTGAGAAGCTGCGGGCCAGCATGCCTCACGCCGACGTGAGCAAGTTCGCCGCGAATCCCAAGGTTGAAAACATCCAGGAGCTGTTCACGGTCGGAATGATCGTGAAGTTCCTCGAGAAGAAGCTGTCGGCCTGAGTTTTCCCGGGGAGAGGGACCACGAGTGGTCCCTCTCCCCGCAAGTTTTTTCCGGGTGGCAGGGTGCCATGCGTTGGATCTGGATCGACCGGTTTGTGGAGTTCGCGAGTGGCTCGCATGCGACCGCCATCAAGTGCGTGACCATGGCCGAGGAACATCTGGCGGATCACTTCCCGGGCTTTCCGGTCATGCCCCACTCGCTGATCATCGAGGGGCTGGCTCAGACGGGGGGCATTCTGGTCGGGGAGGCGCTGAAGTTCTCGACCGTGGTGGTGCTGGCCAAGATTCCCAAGGTCAGCTTCCAGGGTTATGCCCATCCCGGAGATACATTGTCTTATCAGGTCCGTCTGCTCGATCTGCAGCCTGATGGCGGGATTGTGGAGGGGACGGCCCGGGTGGGGGATCAGTTGGTGGCCGAGATCGAGATTGTGTTCGCGAGTCTGCCGCGGTCGGTGGTTCCCAACGCCCGGCAGGATTTTGTGATTCCGTCCGAGATGCTGAGGATTCTGAACGTGGGCTCGGCCCCGGCGGGGCAGGCGGGCGAAGCGCCGGCGGTCTGAGGGTCATTGAACGGAGAGGCGAAGCATGAGAAGACGTGTCGTCGTCACGGGGATCGGGGTGATCACCCCGGTGGGACATGATGTGGAATCGATGTGGCAGGTGCTGCGCCGGTCGGGGAGCGGGATCGGGCACATTACGCATTTCGATGCCAGCCGGTTTCCGACGAAGATCGCGGCCGAGGTCAAGGATTTCGACCTCGGCCGGTGGATCTCGAATCCCGAACGGTTCGCCCAGTGCGGGCGGAATGTGACCTTCGCGATCGCCGCCGCGACCGAGGCGGTGCGGGCTGCCGGCCTGGCGTCGGGCGCGCCCGACCCCACCCGGTTTGGCGTCTATCTGGGGGCGGGTGAAGGACAGCAGGACTTCGGCCGGTTCATGCAGATTCTCTGCCGGTCGCGCAAAGGGACCGAAGTGGACCTCGAGGCGTTTACCCGCCTGGGACTGACCCATCTCGATCCCGAGACCGAGATCCATCAGGAGCCCAACGTCCCGGCGGGGGTCTTGGCGTCGCTGTTCAACGCCCAGGGGCCCAACCTGAACTGCCTGACCGCCTGCGCCGCCTCGAGCCAGGCGATTGGCGAGGCGACCGAGATCATCCGCCGCGGCGATGCCGACATCATGCTCTCGGGAGGGGCCCACAGCATGATCCACCCGTTCGGCGTGACGGGCTTCAACCTGTTGACCGCCCTGTCGACCCACAATGACAATCCCACAGGAGCCTCCCGCCCGTTCGACAAGAACCGCGATGGCTTCGTGCTGGGCGAAGGGGCTGGCATGCTGGTCCTGGAAGAACTGGAACACGCACGCGCCCGCAAGGCGACGATTTTCGGTGAGTTGGTTGGGTTTGGCACGACCGCCGATGCCTACCGGATCACCGACACCCACCCCGAGGGGCGGGGAGCGGTGTCGTGCATCCAGATGGCTCTCAAGGATGCCGGTCTGAACACCGACCAGATCGACTACATCAACGCCCACGGCACCAGCACCGACGTGAACGACCGGGTCGAGACCATGGCGATCCGCAAGGCGCTGGGAGCCGACGCCTATCAGACGCCGGTCTCCAGCGTGAAGAGCATGATGGGGCACCTGATTGCGGCGGCCGGAGCGGTCGAGGCGATTGTCTGCCTGTTGACGATCCGCGACCACATCCTGCCCCCGACGACCAACTACGAAACTCCCGACCCCGACTGCGACCTCGACTACGTTCCGAACGTCGCCCGGCCGGCGCCGGTCGAGCGGGCCCTGTCGAACAGTTTCGGGTTCGGTGGCCAGAATATCTCGCTGATCCTCTCGAAATTCCGGGCCTGAGGCCCGGGTTCGCCCGGCCCCGGGTCCGGTTGGTCCGGGGTGCGACTGGTCCGGGGTGCGACTGGTCCGGGGTGCGACTGGTCCGGGGTGCGACTGGTCCGGGTGCGACTGGTCCGGGTGCGACTGGCCGCGATCCTGTTGGGATCACGCGGACCCCGCGAACGCGTGGGGCCCTGTGGCTGGTGGGCGCAACTCACCTGCTCCCCGGCCCTTGGCATCGTGGGCGGGCCGGCCGGGGGATAGCCCGGTCGGCCGGCGAGCCCGGTCCGGACGCGCCCATGGGCTGCCGGAAACCACTCTTGGGGATGGAGCGTCTGGCGTTGGGTTGGGGTCTTGGGAGTCCGTCACCGGCGGTGCCGGGGGGAATTTGGGACGGCTGCGGGTCTTCGTGAACCCCCCTCTGGTTGGCTCGCGCTCTGGGCTGGGAAGTTTCGAAGGTTGAGGCC
>CAIOTJ010000621.1 GCA_903861195.1 uncultured Planctomycetaceae bacterium
TGGCCGACCTGCGCGACTGGATTGCGGCCGGGGCCGTCTGGCCCGAGACCGAGCCCGCCCCGGCGACCCGCCACGGGTTGGACCTCGCCGGCCGCAAAGCCGACCTCCCCTGGATCTGGCAGTCGCCTCAGCCGCAGCCCGCCCCGGCGGTCCAGCGGGCCGACTGGCCCCGGGGGAAGATTGACCAGTTTCTGCTGTCCCGCCTGGAAGGGGCCGGTTTGGCCCCCGCCGAGGAAGCCCGACCCGAAATCTGGCTGCGGCGGGTGCACTTCACCCTCACCGGTCTGCCCCCCACCCCGGAACAGCTTGCGGCGTTTGTGCGCGATCCCTCGGACGGCGCCCGCGAGGGGGTGGTCGATGGTCTGCTGGCCTCTCCCGAGTTTGGCGTCCGCTGGGCCCGGCACTGGCTCGACCTGATGCGCTATGCCGAATCGCGCGGGCACGAGAGCGACTTCATCATTCCCAACGCCACCGAGTACCGCGACTATGTGGTCCGGGCCCTCAACAATGATCTTCCCTACGATGCTTTCGTCCGCGAACACCTGGCGGGCGATTTGGTCCCCCAACCCCGCCTGAATCCGCAGACAGGGGCCAATGAGTCGCTGCTGGCGACTGGCTGGGCCTTTCTGGGCGAAGAGATTCACGCCCCGGTCGACACCCGCCTCGACGAAACCGAGCGGATCGACAACCGGATCGATGTGCTCTCCAAATCGTTCCTGGGATTGACCGTCGCCTGTGCCCGGTGCCACGACCACAAGTTCGACGCGATTTCGCAGCGAGATTACTACGCCCTGGCCGGGTTCTTCCTGAGCACGGGGCAGCGTCTCGCCCGGTTCGAAACGATCGAGGCCGAACGCCGTGCGACCGCGGACCTCGACCGACTGACCAGCCAGCATGAGCCGGCGGTCCGTGCGGCTTTCCGCCATGCATTGCAGGACCAGCTTCCCGAGACATTGACCTACCTGCGCACGGCGATGGAGGGATTGCGGACGTTCGGTTTGCCCAATCCAGAACCGGGGAAACAGCACAGGCCGCAGGATTTCGCCCCAGATGCCCGGCAGGCGTTGGAGAAACTCGCCCAGCAGAACGGGCTCGACCCCGAGCGCCTGATGCACTGGGTGGCCGCGTTGCTGACTGCCATTCCCGATCGGGACGACCTGTGGCATGCTGCGGCCCAGAGCGCCCTGGGGCGGGCGATTCCACACGAGGCGCAGGCCGAACCGTTGGGGGTTGACCTGTGGAGCACACTGGGGCTGGCCCCCACTGCCCGGGTCCTCGTGGATGCCGGCACCCTGCGGCCGGGATCGGCCGATTGGTCGGCGGATGGCTTCGCGTTTGGAACGCATTCCCTGCCGGCTGGCGGAGTGCAGCTCGATTCACGGGCCAAGGCGGCACAGCCCTTGTTCCGGCTCAACACTCTGGCGAGCGCGGCGACGCAGCTCGATTGGCGGGCCCTCGATCTGGCCCCCGGGACCGAACGCGAGCCGACGCAATACGGCGGCTGGAAACGGGACGGGGCGATGTGGCGAACCCCCAAGTTCGAGCTGAAGACCGGACGGGTGCACTACCTGGTGCGGGGAGCGGGACGGATCTTCGCCGCGGTGGATTCGCAGCGTCTGGTGACCGGCCCCATCCACACCGGGCAACTGCGGGAATGGGGCTTCAACGATCGCTGGCACTGGGTGTCGCACGATCTGACGCTGTATGCCGGGCACCGGATGTCGATCGAGTTCTCTCCCCACGACGACTTCGACACCGCTGTGGCGATGGTGGTGGAGAGCGACGCTCCCCCCGCGGCTCCCGTCTCGGTCGGACGGCACCAGGCCCAGACCCTGGGGGGAGAGCAGCCGGCAACCGCAGACGCCTTGCTGGCGCACTATCGCCAGTTGTTCGCCGGGGCCATCGCGAGTCTGGCGGAAGATCGAACGTCGGTCGCGGCTCAACCGAATTTGCAGACGGCTCCCCGGCAGTATTTGCACCGTGAGGTGGCGCGGGCGTTGCTGCGGCATCCGCAGTGGTTCCGAGGAGCTGATGGGGGTTGGCCCGTGGCGATCGCCGAGCCGTTGCAGGCCTGGCAGAGTCAGCGTCTGGCGGTGCTGAACCAGATCTCCTGGAAGTCGCGGACCGCCCCCGCGATGCTGGACGGGAATGGAGTCGACGAGTTCTTGCTGGTTCGGGGGAAGCATCAGAAGACAGATGGTCTGATCGCGCGGAGGTCTCTCGAAGCCCTGGCGGGTCAGGAACCACTCGCGACCGCCGGCGGCAGCGGCCGGTGGGAACTGGCCCAGCAGTGGACCCGTTCGGACAACCCCTTGGTGGCCCGGGTGCTGGTGAACCGGGTCTGGCAGCATGTGTTTGGGCGGGGGATTGTGTCGACCGTCGACAACTTCGGCGTGCTGGGAACGCGGCCGACTCATCCCGAGTTGCTGGATGATCTCGCAGCGACATTTGTGGACCAGGATCGTTGGTCCCTGAAGGCGCTGATTCGTCGGCTGGTGTTGACCCGGGCCTTCGCGATGTCGAGCGATCCCGATCAGCCGGCCGCCGAGCAGGCGGATCCCGAGAATCTGCTGCTGCACCGGATGAACTTCCGGCGGCTGGAAGGGGAGGCGATTCGGGACGCGATTCTGGCGGTCTCGGGGCGGCTCGACACACGGCAGGGGGGCGGCTCGGTCCCCTTGCATGAGAGTCAGTTCATCGAGGCGCGGGGGCTGCGTCCCGAGCGGGGTCCGCTCGATGGGGAGGGGCGGCGCAGCCTGTACGTCGCCGCCCGCCGGAATTTCCCCCCTCTGATGATGACCGCCTTCGACACCCCGACCCCGTTCACCACGGTGGGGCGGCGGAATATCTCGAATGTGCCCGGGCAGATGCTGTTTCTGATGAACGACCCGTTTGTGCATCAGCAGGCGGGGCTGTGGGCCCAGAAGGTGCTTGCGGCGCCGGTGGCCGGCGCAGACCCGGCCGAGCAGCAGTCCGAGCGGATCCGCGGGATGTTCCGGGCGGCGTACAGCCGCGAGCCAACCGCCGACGAGCTGGCGCGATGCCAGACGCTGCTGGCCGAGGCGGCGGCGGTGCTGGGCCCGGGGACTGCCGAGGTGGAGTCGTGGACCGAGTTGTGTCACGCCCTGTGGGCGGTCAAGGAGTTTCTGTTTGTCCGCTAAGCCGCGTGCCGTCAGCCCCGAGCGAGATCTGATGATGTCGTCGTTCCAGGAACAGAGCGTAATTGGACCTGTCCCCTTTTTTCGGGATCGGCGGCCCTGCAGCCGGCGCGAGGTGCTGGCTCGGTCGGGGGGCGGGTTTGCCGCCCTGGCGTTTGCCGCGCTCTACGGTGGAAACACCACCGCCGCCGACGCGGGAGGGGTGGGAGCCAGCGCGGTCCGGACCGATCATCCCGCGATCGCCCGCAACGTGATCTTTCTGTACATGGATGGCGGGGTCTCGCAGGTCGACAGCTTCGACTACAAGCCGAATCTCGAAAAGTACCACGGCCAGGATCCCCGCCAGGCGATTGGCAAGCTCGAAAAGACCCAGTTCGAGAACATCGGCACGGTCCTCAAGTCTCCCTGGAA
>CAIOTJ010000622.1 GCA_903861195.1 uncultured Planctomycetaceae bacterium
CGAAACGCCCGAGAACCGCCTGGGAACTTGGCTCCGGGAGGGACATTCCGCATCGTTCATCGTCGATGAACTCTTCTGGACCTGTCTGCAACGTGGCCCCACGCCGGAAGAGCAGTCGGGGTTCACCCGGCATCTCGAAGCGGGTTCCAACCGCCGCGGGGCCCTCGAAGATCTCTGCTGGTCGCTGCTGAACTCGCGCGAATTCCAGACGCGCCGATAGCAACCGGGAACCCAGCGCGGGGGATTGGCGTCGCTCCCGTGACAGCTAATACCACGCCTTTTTGTCGACCAGGGTTGTCGGCGGTTGGCCCCGCACAAACCGGCGGATGTTTTCCAGCAGGGTGGCGAGATGCCGGCGGGGAATGGCCGGTGAGGCCCCCGCGATGTGCGGGGTCAGAATGACCTGCGGCAGGTCCCACAGGGGATGTTCGGGGGGCAGCGGTTCGGTTTCAAAGACATCGAGCCCCGCCCCGGCTATGACCCCCCGCTGGAGGGCCGTGGTCAGGTCGGCCAGATCAACAATCGCCCCGCGCCCGATGTTGATGAGATACGCCGTGCGGCGCATCTGCGCGAAGAGCGACGCGCGGAACAGTTTTTCGGTCTGGGGGGTATGCGGGGCGGCGATGACCACGTAATCGCTCTGCGACAGCAGGCGCGGCAGGTCGGCGAGGGGCCAGACCTCGTCGAGCACACCCGGCAGCGCGCGAGGCTGGGGATCGACGGCCAGAACATGCAGGCCAAACGCCCGCGCCCGACGGGCCACTTCCGAACCAATGGCCCCGCAACCCACAATCCCCAGGGTCTGATCGGCCAGATGACGATGTGCGCGATCGATGGCATTTTCGACACCGGGGCCCGAAATGAAGTCGGACCGCGCCGCCTCGCCTCCGATCGGGGCCCAGCGATGTTCAATCTGCTGGCGGAGATAGAGGTGCAGGTTGCGCGCGAAACAGACCACCAGTCCCAGCACATGATCGGCGATCACATCGCTGAACAACCCCCGCATGTTGCTGAGCTGGCAGGGATGTGCAATGAGCTCGGGGAAGAGGTAGTGCTCGAGACTGGCGGTCGGAGACTGCACCCAGCGCAGCCGCGGCGCGGCGGACAGCAACTCTGGAGTGAGCTTTCCAAAAAAAGCCGTGGCCCCCGGCATCGCCCGCCGGGCCTCGTCCCCCGTGTGGCAGTTGATGACCTCCAGAGGGAGCGCCGCGTGTCGCACGGCGGCCAGACGACCCTCTTCGAGCGCGGGAAAGAGCACGAGCGACATGGCGATGTGCGGCGGTGAAATGTGTGGGTTGATGGGACTGTCAAGGCGGCACGTGAACAGTAACCGCGAAGAAATGCAAATTCGAGGGCGCGAGCTTGTCAGTTGCGGGTGTGCATTTCAGAATGTGCACACGAGAGGGATGAGTCGCTGTCGCTTTCCCTGGGTGTTTCACCCCGTCATGCTCGCTGATGTTTGTGTGCGATCTGCACGGATCTCTCTGACGCCTCTCACTCGTTCTGCAAGGAATGGTTCCGATGACGCAACTCTGGCGACGCGCGAATGAAGAGTTGGCGATTGGAGACGATGTGACGGTGCGCGTGCTGGAGGTGGGGCTGACTTTTGTGCGGCTGGGAATCACCACCCGCGGCGGTGAGCCCGGCTACCGTGAAGTGGAACTGAACGGCCAGACCGCAATTTCTGCCAGCGACGAATCGGCGGATGTCGATCCCTTCGTCGACGGCCGGCCCCGCTTTTCCTGAATCGTTCCACCAGAACGCCGCAGGCAGTGAGCCGCAGCCCCGGGGTGGCCTGTGGTTTGTGCCCAGGTTGGACGCCACACGGCGCGAGAACGCACAGACCCCATGACTGGATCGGTGCTGCTTCCCCTCAGCCGTCGGTCCGCAAACCCGCCGCCCACCGCACTCCGTTCAGCAACAGTCTCTGGAAGGCCGGCTCGGCGAAGTCGTCGATGTGCCCCAGCGACGTGTAGAACACCCGGCCGCCGTACTTGTTGGTGTAGACCCAGGCCAGCGGTTCCACCGGTGTGTCGGGAATGGTCCCCAGCAGGATGGGCGTCGCCGAGATCGCCAGCGGATTCACCTTGTACAGCGAGCCATGCCCCTGCAGTTGGGCCAGATCAACGCCCGCCAGAATCGGATGCGGGGGCTCCCCGGGCAGGCTGACCGCCACCTTCGGTCCCACTCCGTGATGCCCCGTGTAGTGCCCTCCCAGTACATCGGGGTCGAACGTCAGCCAGGCGGCATGCCCCTCGGGAGGGGGGGCCCCCTCCCGCAGTGAAAAGGCGTGGCTGGCGGTGCGGATGCCCACCACCGGCTTCCCCGCCTCGATGAACTTCCGGATCATCGCCAACTGGGCCGTGCTGGGAACCCTCCGCCGCACGCTCACCAGCAACACATCGGCGGTCTCCAGCGCCTCGAGCCCGGGCAGGTCGTTCCGCTCGGCATCGTTTCCGTAGAGCCAGGTCGTGCGGAATTCTTTCCCGAGGTGGGCCCGGCCCCAGGCGGGCAGCGTGATCTCGGTCTGGTACTCATCCTCGGCCATCAGAATCGCCACATGCGGCCGCTGATCTTCCGAAAAGCGAAACTCGCGCCCCCCGATAAGGTCGGTGCTGGTCACGGTGGGGCACCAGTGCCGTTCGATGTGCTCGACCACCAGGTCGGTCCCGGTGCAGTGATGGACGAAGGGAGCCATCCGGGGGTTGTACATCGTGTCGGTCATGTCGCGGACGAGGATCACTTCCTGCCCCTGCCGCACCATCTGCCGAATTGAAAAGGGCCGGCCCAGCACGCAGATGTTGGTGTGGACCCCCATCACCAGCACGTGGCGAATCCCCCGGGCCTTCATCAGGAAGAATGCCTCCTGGCTGTCGGTGACCGCGTCTTCGGGGTGAATCTCCAGGGTGGCGATCTGCCGGCTCCATGCCTTGCGGTTTTTCCCCTGGGGGACCGCGTCGCAGCCCCCATCGCTGTCGTCGATTGGGAGCTTTCCCTCTTTCTCGGGAATGAGCTTGCACCACCTCTCGAGCGGAATCGCGGTCTCGACCGCGGGGGCCTGACGGGCTCGCTCGCGCTGGGGAGTCCCTTCATAGAAGGGCATGGTGTCACTGGGACAGTGGATGATCAGCGCCCCGCGCCGCCGGGCCTCGGCCACCACCTCGTTCATCCGCGGGGCCATCTCGGCCACCCGCCGCGTCGCCGTGGGGCTCCAGTGCTCGTCCCACATGTCGCAGATCACCACGGCGGTCTGCGCGGCGGGCCATTCCACCGGCTGGGTCAACGCATGAAACCGCCCACTGCCGGCGCTCGTTTCCACCTGACGGCGGGCGTGCAAGACAAACTGTCCCGCCGCCTCGGCACAGTACGCCCGGTCGAGACCAGAGAGGCCCACGGCCGCACACACGCAGACCAGGGACCACACTCGGCAGCTTCGTCGCGCCAACATCGCAACACCCGCAGGTTCGAGGAGAGATCGAGACCTGCGCGATTCTAGCCAGCACTCCGGTCGGCTGCGATGGTTACCGCTGCACGCCGAGGTAGAAGGCAAACACCTGGGTGTTGTCGTAGTCCTGCTTGACCAGCGGGATGCCGAAGTCGAGCGCGATGGGAACCGGCCCCATCATCGGAATGGTCAACCGCAACCCGGTGCCGACCGCGACCCGGAAGTTGTCGAGACTGACCTCGCTGTCGACCGTACCAAAGTCCGAGAACGCGACCACCTGGATCATGTCGTCGGCGGTGATCGGCAGCAGATATTCCACCGAGCCCAGCGTTTGCCAGGTACCACCCGTCCGCACACCCGACTCGCGGGGCGTCACGCCGTAGAACGCAAAGCCGCGGAAACTCTGGAAACCACCGGCGTAGTACCGCTCGAAGATCGGGGTGTCATCCCCCGCCCAGCCGACATTGCCCGTCACCGACAGGATCTGCCGATGTCCGCCCGTGGGGCGTTCATACAGGGTGAAGTACTGCTTCGCCTCGAGGTCGATCTTGGGATAGACCCATTCGCCGAAGCCCTGTTCGTAACCCAGCTCGAAGTAGTGCCCCGAACCGGCCATGAAGGGGCTGTCGCGGGTGTCATGCACGATGCTGCCGCGAACGGTCGACAGGAACGAGTGCCCCAACGCCTCCTCCAGCGCCTGCGGGGTGGGGCGTGACGGGTTCGAGATGCCCACATCTTCCAGTCGCAGGGCGACCGAGGTGGACCATTCCGAGTTGATCTGCTGGCCCACGGCCACGCGTCCACCCAGCCGCTGTTCATTCCAGTTGGGGAAGAACCGCTGGTAGTAGAAACCGCTGACCCCCAGGCTGAAGTTCTGATCGAGGAAGTACGGATCGCGCCAGCTCACCAGATACCGGCTCACCTGCGCCCCGGGGACCGCTTCGATGCGGAACTGCTGCGCGCCGCCGCGCCAGGCGGTGCCGTTGGCGATGTCGGCCCAGCTGGTGGGAGGCCGGAACAGGTCGAAGTTGTTCTCTTCGAGCACGAAGGTTCCCACCACCCCCTGGTTGCTGTTCACCGCCACGCCGATGTTCAGGCGGCCGGTCTGGGTGTCGCGGGCGAAGACGTCGACATCAAGATAGTCGGGAGGAACATCGTCGTAGGTGGCGGGATTGCCCCCCAATGGCGAACTTTCCCCCAGCAGGCCCTCTTCGAGCGAGCCTTCGAACTCGGGATTCTGGCCGCGCAGAATCGGCGTGTCGTCGAGCGACTCGGGCTGGAAGAGCGGCGGCAGATCGAAGTGCGGTCGCGACGACCGGCTGCGGCGGGTCTCTCCCTGCCGGACCGCCTCGTCGAACAGCGTTTCGTTGGCCCGCTGGCCATTGGGCAGCACGCCGGGACGCCGTTCCCGCGTCTCGTCAAATTCATCGGCCGCCTGGAAGCGGGCTTGCCGCACCTTCGACTTCGATTTCGCCCCCGCGGTGGCCTCTTCCAGCCCTTCGGCGGGAGCGACCACAATCTGCGGGCGGTCGGGACTTCCCGGGGCGGCCCCGGCGAAGACCTGCGAACCGGCCAGCCGCTGCTCGCCCCGCTTGATCAGATTGCGGCTCGCCATGTCCCCCGTGCGGAAGGGCAACCGGTTGCGAACCACGGTCTCCTTGGTGTGCGGATGGTCCCCCTGGATGTGCACCCGGATTCGCCCAATCTTCCAGGGACGATCTTCATCGATCTGGAACACGAGGTCGAGGGTTCCCTCGGCCTCCGAGAATTTCGGGGTCGGGTTCACCTGGGCGAAGATTCGGCCCAGTTCGCCGTACTGGTTGACCATCTTGTCGACGTCGGCCGTCAGCTGCCGTTCGTTGAAGAACTGCTGCTCCTGCAGCTTCATGTTCTTCGCGAGTTCCTCGGCGGGAATCGCGCGGTTGCCGTCGAATTCGATCTTGTTGACCTTGTACCGCTGCCCCTCGGTGACGTGATAGACGATCTTCACGCTGGCGCGGTCTTCCGACTGCGAGATCTCCTGACGCAGCTTCACGTCGAAGAAGCCGACACTGTGGTAGTACCCCTTCAGCGAGCCAATGTCTTCGGGCAGCGTCGCCGGGTCGTACTTGCCGCCGAACAGCCAGAGGAAACGTTTCTTGGTCTTCAGCTGGGTCTTGAGGGTGCCCGAGTCGAAGAATTCATTCCCGGCGAACTCGATGCGGTCGACATGGACTTTGGGCCCCTTGTCGATCACGAAGATGATGTTGCGGTGCTCGGGCTGGTCTCCCTCTTCGAGGGTCACCTTGGCGTAGATGTAGCCCTTTTCCTGGAAGTAGCTCTCGATGCGGCGGGCCGCTTCCTGATTGGTGCCGACGTCGAACCCCGAACCGGTCTTCAGCCCGGTCAGGTCTCCCAGGTGTTTCAGTTCCCGCTTCTTGCTGCCGGGAACCCAAGAGCCTTCGACCCCCTTGTATTCGACACTCTTGACGATGGGACGTTCGACCACCTTGAAGACCAGTTCGGGCCCTTCGGGGGTCTGGCGGACCTCGTTCTCAATCCGGAAGAACCAGCGTGTGGCATAGAGCGCCTTGACGTCATCCTTGACCTGGTCGGCATCGGGGAGCCGGCCCGGGCGGGTCTTGATGCGCTTGGTGATTTCATCGGTGGCGATGGTCCGGTTTCCCTCGATGACCACGTTGGCCAACGGCTCGGAAATTTCGACCACTTCATCGCGGCCTGTCAGCGACTTGGGACGGCGGTTCGCCGTGTCGTCCGAGGCACCCCCCGGAAGATCGTCGTCCACCTCGTTCGAGGGAAGGGCGGTGTCCTTGATGCTCTTGGGGAGCTTGCGTTGCGGCGCGGCGGTGGCGGTGGAACTTTCCCGGGGCGTCTCGTCGAAGACGTCGTCCGCGGATTGAGCGCGGACGGGGCCGGCACTGGCCATCAGCCACACGGCCAACAGCAGGCACGGGGGAATCAACCGACACGCGGTCCGGGTCGGCGCAGTGCGTCGGACTCGGCGGACACCGGTCATGGGGACAATCCAGGGGAGGGAGACGTGGAGGGGATTTTCGGGACCGGGCGCAGAAGTGACTGGGTTGCCCGGTCCGGCGAATGGTGGAGGGTCGGGGTGATACTGGAATCGCAAAATTCCGGCAAGACGATTTCAAGATTTGCCCGGAAATGCAGTCGAAACCCCCATTCCGCCCCCTGGGGCCCCTTACCGGCCCCCCCCAGGTTCCAACGCCGGCCCAGCTTTCGATCCGACGCCAGGTGCGCCGTTTCACCCGCTTGCCTCAACCCCCACGGCGGCCCCGGACCGAACGGCGTACCGCGTGTTGAGGGGGGGCCGCATTTCGTCCAGCGGCCTGGAACGTTCGATTTCCGAGGTGCGGTGAGCACGGCGTGGCTGCGCGGTCAGATCACCACTCCGGGGTCAGCTCCCCCCCCGCCGGTGTCGCGAGGAACCGCAGGGTTTTGGGGTCGACGTTCTCCGAGAGGAACTGGACCGAACCGTCCGCCATCAGGATGTGCATCCCCCCCGAAAAGGGAGAGCCGAATCCATCCGGAGACCGGTTGATTCCCAGCAGCGGGTCACGAACATTCTTCGGTTTCCCCCAGGGGACAAACCGCTCCCGAATCTCACCCGCCAAAATGGTGTTGCTGAGACCGTCGGGAATGTCGTCGACCGCCTTCAGCCGCTGGTCGCCCAATACCAGCACATTGCCCGAATAGTGAGTCTCGGCCAACCGGCCTGTGGGAACCTGCGGTGCGCTCTGGATCGGGTTCAGATACTCGGGAATTGGCGAGCTGAGAGGAGCGGAATTGACAGGATCGTTCCAGGGGCGGGCCCGGTCGATGCGCTGGAACACCGCCTCATGCCCCAGGAACGGCAACAGCGCCGTCTGCCAGCCATGCAGCGGACGCCCGGCGCTGTCGAACAAAGCCCCCGCCGGGAACCGCCCCTCGAATTCGTTCAGATTCCCAACCGCCAGACCCATCTGCTTGAGATTGTTCTTCGAGAGCACCCGGGCGAGGCTCTCGGGGGGCTTCGTCAACGGCTCGGGACTGGTCAGCAGCCACAGCGTCTGGTGCACCACTCCGGTGAGGGTGATGCCCGCGGCAAACGCCGTAATGATCAAACCGGCGATCGACAGCGTCCACCGCCAGGGCCAGACAGTGCGAGCCTGCTCCCCCGACTCCGCCTGCCGGGCCGCCGTCAACCACCGGGCGAACCAGTGCAGCCCTCCCACAAATCCCGCGGCCCAGACCAGTCCCGAGAACACCCCCACCGGGGAAATCGAGATCTTCCCGGCCACCCGGGTGAGAAACGGAATCCAGCCAGCCACCAGCCTCCAGCACAATTCGGCGGGCACTGCCAGGCCGATGGCCGGCAAGATCAGGAACAGCACCAGCAAGACAAATCCCAGCCCCAGTTGCCGGGCCCTCGCTCCGCTTTTGGCAGTGGGTGTCATGGGGCCCCCGGATTCGGAAGCTGATCGTCCTTGGTGTTCGGCTTCGCAGGGTCTGTGTTCGGCAGGGGAATGTCTTCGATGATGTGGCCCGACAGGAACAGTGTCAGTCGAACGTCGTCATAGACAGATGGTTCACGGACCAGCACGTGCTGTGGATCGAACAGGGGCTGCGGGCGGGCATAGACATACCTGTCCCCGGGCCGTTCCGGCAGCGGAAACCGGGAGGACCAGTCGCTGTCGAATTCGGCCGCACTGGGATACCCGGTCCCCGGTTCGCTCCCCCGCCGCGACAGTTCGGCGAACAGCGTGCGCAAAGACTCCTGGCGCTGTTGACGCAAACGTTCCGGTTCGGAAACTGCTCGAGACTCTTGGGCGGCGGCGGCCGGTTCCGTCGGGGGATTCGCCAACTGGTAAGTCAGCCCCTCTTTCCGCCAGGCGCCGGGGGTCAACAGTTCCCGCGCCCCCGAGATCATCGTCAGCACCAGCAGAAAGAGCAGTCCCCACACCAGCGTCAGCCCCACCGCCCGGGGAAAGCTCAACACCGGCAGCCGGGGAAAATCACGCCGTAGCGAATTCCACAGCCAGCGCACCACCGCACTGCAGGCCAGGAAAGCGATCCCGAAGAACGAGATCACCTCGAGTCGCAGGGACGCCGTGTCGCTGAGCGTGAACGACGGCATCCCCGCCCAGGCCGCCGCCGGCCGACTCATCCACATCAATGCCGCCAGACTCAACCGCCAGCCAGCCAGTCGACCAAGGCCCCATTTTCGGCTCGCTGACGGCAATCCCCGAGACGCGTCTCGATGTGCGTCCCAACACCGTCGATTCCGGGACATGCTTCACCCCCTCGCACAGACGAAAGTCGGGAATTGTCGCCTTCCATGCAGCGTACCCAGTGCGACAGCCCACAACCACCCCCCTTTTACCCTTCGAACTGTTCGACGTAGTCCTTGGCCTCCCGCAGCCCGACGCCCGTCCGTTCGCGATACCGTTTGATCGCCTCGATCTTCTGCCCCGATTTCAGCAGCGCCCGAATCTCTTCGTCGCTCCCCTCGTCCACTTCGATCTGGAGATGCTTCAGAATCAGGTCCAGCTTGCGCTCGAGCCGGCTGTTGTCGTGGACCACCGTCGTTTTTTGGCTCAGCGAGAACAAGGAAATGATCAAGGTCGCCAGGCACATCCAAAACACCGAATCGTCAAACATCTGGAGTTCCTTTCCCGAAACGACAGCATCGCGGAATCAGTCTACCCCGCTGCCTCACGGTCCCGCCATTCCTGTCCCGCGGCTCCCTTGGCGGCGGCAAGACCGGCGGGGCGAAAGAACCGCAATCGCTCGGGCCGTTCCCCCCCCC
>CAIOTJ010000623.1 GCA_903861195.1 uncultured Planctomycetaceae bacterium
CAACGAGCAGGTCTTCCAGATCTCGCGCGAATTCCTGGCGATTCGTGCCAGTCTCCGACGAGCCAAGGGGCCAGCCGCAGCTCAGCGCGAACCAGTCGCTGACGGTCCGCGGGGTGGACTTTGAAGGAGCGGTCGGTGACGCGGCCTGGTAAGCCAGCCAGAACCGCAGGCGGTCGCTGCGGGTCGACAGACCGACGAAGAACTGATGAAACCGGGCGAGGTTGCCGAGACGGGACGGCAACGAAAGTTGTGGTCGGCGACGCAGCGCCTGCAGGTCGATCAGGTGCAGGCGAGGACCACGCGCGGTGGTCTCTACCAGCACATTCCCCGCATGCAGATCGCGATGGTCCCCCCCCTCGCGGTGCAGGTGTCCCAGAAACTCTCCCACCGCGCGGGCCAATTGCTGCCGCCAGACGGCGCGCGCGGGCCCCGCCAGGGCCAGGCCGTACTGCCGGCAATGGTCGTCGAGGGGCACTCCGGCAATCGCCGGCATCACCAGCAGGCTCTCGCAGGGAGACCCCCGATGCCGGCGCAGGCCGACGGCCAGCGGGGTAATGGTCGGTACGCCGTGCGCCGTCAGCCAGTGGGCCAGGTCGCGCTCATGCTCGGCCCGCGTGGGCCGGACGAAGTGCTTCAGCCAATTCCAGCCACCCACGGGATGAAAATGTTTCACGAAGAACTCGCCCCGGGTGGTCCGCAGCCGGTAGACCGTCCGATGCGGTCCCGTCTTGATCGTGGAGATGTCTCCCGGTGAGCCGACGATGGGGCCCAGACCCGCGGGAATCCAGTCGGCGACCCGCGGTGCGGCCGTCGCCACCCGCCACTCCATCTGTGACCAGAGAGCGACCAGAGGATGCTCGGCGATGCGCAGCGGCCGTTGGCTGAGGCGGGTTGCCGAGCGGGTGGCGGGGAGGGAAGGCATTCCGGAGTGGGGGAGTTCAGGGGGCGTGAACGCGGGGCGAAACATCAGCTTCGGCTGACGGAATGCTGTGGGACCAATCTGCCGCTGGGGCCCGGAGGATTGGGGCGGACGGCTTAACGGCCCCGGCGTGGGCCTTCGAAGTCGTCTTCAAAGCGCGGTTGGCCCGTGGCATCGGACTCTTCTTCGGGTTCTTCTTCGGGCTCTTCAATCGGACCGAGAGCGGAGCCGGTCTCGGGCTCGTCCGGCGGAAGATCGTTGGTCTCAAGTTCGTCGGTGTCGCGCGACCGCGACCAAGAGGTCGGTTTCAGCCACGAGGGGGGCAAGGGGACCGTGCCGCTCGCCTCCATGATGTCGACCCGCTTCGCAAGAGTCAGATTCTTCACGAGCCGGGGGTGCGCCGCCCACTCGCGGACCGACCAACCCCGCACATCAACAAACGGATCATGCCAGTCGGGGGAGGGCTTGCGGACGAACTCCACCCCGTTGGGAGTGCGCAGCACGTGGAACTCGTAGACGCAGGCCATCAGCCCCGCCCCGCAGGCCATCGTCAGCAGAAAGCCCAGCAGCTTGCGCAACATCGTGTCGCATCCCTGCGAACCAACAGACCGGTAATTGGCAGTCGCCATCGACCGCTCCCCAATTCCGGGCGGGAGTCTCCCCAATTTCCCGGGGGGGGTAAAGACGGCTTTTCAACTCGCAAATCCGTCACCATCCCCCAAACCGGCCACGATTGCTGGTCGACTCTTCC
>CAIOTJ010000624.1 GCA_903861195.1 uncultured Planctomycetaceae bacterium
ACCGTTCTCGCTCGAACGGCCGCAGGTCACAGAGTCTTGTCATCAGAGATCGGTGTGCACAGCCATCGGTTTTGGCCCATCATGATGATGCCCATCATGGTGATGAATGGACGAGTGCCAGATTGGGCCAGTCCATTTCGGCGAAGCCATGCACAGCGATAATCTGCGCTGTCGAACCCTGGCCACATTCCGAGACCCGCGCCCGCACTCCGCTGCCCCGCACCTGTCGCAGCACAAGTCCCCAAGTGAAGTGGTCAGGGTGGCCATCCCTCAGAGGCACGAGGCCCGCCGAATCCAGGACCGGGAATTAGCCAACTGGACTTCGCGAACCAACCCCTGGGACCGGGCCGTGTTGACAGTTGCCAACCCCGGAAAAAACAATGCAGGGGAGGCGTCCGGGTTGTGCGTCGTCGGTCGACGGCGTGCCCCTCCACCGGAGGGGGCCTGGACTACAGCGGCGCGACCCCTTTCCCCGGGCCCGGACTGTGAACAGTTTCCCCAGCGATCAGAGACGCCCCCCGCCCCCTGCCATGGTGGGCCCCGGGGGACTGCGGACCGTTTGGTTGTGCTTGTTCGGGGCGGCGGTGTGGTGTCTAACCGCTTCCCAGGTGGGCGCCCAAGACGGACTGGGGATCGCCGCCGCCCTGGAGCAACAGTTCGTCTCCGTCATCGACCGGGCCAGCCCGGCGGTCGTTGCGCTCTCACGCGAAAGAATCCTGGAATCCACCCCTCCTTTACCCAATTTGAATCTGCGCCGCCGCTTCGGAGGAAACGAAGAGCGGTCAGATACGCTCGATCCCGTTGACCCCCAATTCGCCCCCGGCGAGTTCGGTGCCGGGGTGGTCATCGACTCGGCCGGCTTGATCCTTACGAATTACCATGTCGTGCAGGGAGTCGCCTCTGTGGGCGTTCCCGTTGGCAATGGGGCCCCCCGGCTGTTCGTCCGGTTCTCCGATCGCCGCGTCGAAGAAGGACGCATCCTCGCGGCCGATCCCCGGAGTGACCTCGCGGTTATCAAGGTCCCCCTCACCGACCTCCCCGTCATCCCCCTCGGCAAGGTCACTCCCGTCAAACGTGGGCAATTGGTGCTGGCGCTCGGGAACCCTTACGCCATCGCCCGCGATGGATCGGCCAGCGCCTCGTGGGGCATCATCGGTAATGTCTCCCGCCGTCTCCCCCACGAACGCGGGACTCCGAACTCGGAACGGCAGATGAAGGAAACCCTGCAGCACCTCGGGATCCTGCTGCAAATCGACACCCGGCTCGAACTGGGTACCAGTGGCGGAGCCCTGCTGAATCTCCAGGGGGAACTGATCGGCCTGACCACCTCCCTCGCGGCCATCTCGGGTTACGAGCGTGCTTCGGGATTTGCCATTCGCCTCGACGAGCCGATGCTGCGTGTGATTGACTCGCTGCGGCAGGGGAAAGAGGTCGAATATGGATTCCTGGGTGTGAAGCCTGAAGACGTGCTGGTCTCGCGGGATCCCGTTGTGCGGGGGCAGGCCGCTCTGATTGGCCAGGGGGGGGCCGCCCGCGTCACCAGCGATCCGGACCCGTACCTGCCCGCCCACCGCAAGCTGCAGGCGGGTGATCTGATCCTCAAAATCAATGGCGAAACGATCGATTCGAAGGGGGATCTGATGCGGGTCGTGGGCCTGGCCGGCCCCCGGGCCGAGGTTCGCATTGACGGCTATCGGCCCGGCACAGAGCGCCGGTTCACCACCATGGTGCAGTTGGGGAAGTGGCCGCTTATCGATGATGAGGGGGTGATTGCCACCCGTCCGACCTGGGACCTCTGGCGGGGGTTGACGTTCGACTATTCCACCTCTCGGCTGCGCCACTTCCAGCGGTTCTCGGGACAACCCGAATTGGTGGAATCGGTCCTGGTTCGCGACATTCAGCCCGACAGTCTTGTCAGCCGGACCGGCCTGCAGCGCGACGACCTCATCACACATGTGGATGGCAAACCGGTGCGTTATCCCGCTGAGTTTGTCGAAGCGGTGCAGAGAAATCCCGGTCCGGTCACCCTGCGGGTCTGGACGGAAGCCCGCGGCCGGGGTGAGTCCCGCGAACTGGTTGTGGCCCCCCTGTAGGTTTCCCGGCCCCTGCCGGAACCCCGCCGGTCGTCCCCCCGGCCGCTTTCCCTCGGGCATCCCATCTTTTCACCCCGCGCGGGCCCCGATAGAATCCCGCCTCACCAACCTTTCTCTGAAACGGAGGGCTCGACTCTCGGCCCCCCGTCCGCTGGATCTCACTGCCGATGAAAACCGACGAACTGCGCGAAAAGTACCTGGCCTTCTTTGAATCCCAGGGGTGTGTTCGCAAGCCCAGTGATGTACTCGTTCCCCGCTGGGACCCCACCGTGCTGTTCACCCCCGCCGGGATGAACCAGTTCAAGAACCAGTTCCTGGGGATCGGCAAGCTCGAGTTCACCAAGGCCACCACCTGCCAGAAGTGCCTGCGGACCGGCGACATCGACAACGTTGGGATCACCGCCTACCACCACACCTTTTTCGAGATGCTGGGGAACTTCTCGTTCGGAGACTACTTCAAAAAAGAGGCCATACACTGGGCTTGGGAGTTTCTGACCTCCCCCAAGTGGCTCGGCCTGGCCAAAGACCGACTCAACATCACCGTCTACCTCGACGACGATGAGGCCTACAAGATCTGGCACAACGAGGTCGGAGTTCCCGCCAGCCACATCCGCCGCGAGGGGGAGAGCGAGAATTTCTGGCCAGCCAGCGCCCCCAGCCAGGGGCCCGACGGGGTCTGCGGCCCCTGCAGTGAAATCTACTACCACGCCCCTGGGGCCAAATCGAGCGTGGAAATCTGGAACCTGGTCTTCACGCAGTTCAACCGCGTCGGCCCCCCTCCCAACAACCTGCAGCCGCTCCCCAAGAAAAACATCGACACCGGGATGGGTCTCGAGCGGACCTCGGCCGTCCTGCAGGGGGTCGACAGCAATTTCGAGAACGATATTCTTCGCCCGATTTGTGTCGCCGCGGGGGACATTGTCGGCAAGAATTACTCGTACGCCGCCCCTCACGGTCGTCCCCTCCGCCGCATCACCGACCACGTGCGGGCGGTCACTTTCAGCATCCATGAAGAGTGCGGACCGGGGAACGAAAAGCAGGGCTACGTCGTCCGCCAACTGCTGCGCCGGGCTGTGCTGGAGGGCTTTCTGCTGGGTCAACGGGCCCCCTTCCTCCATCAGCTGGTTCCCGCCGTCGTCACCGCGATGAAAGTCCCCTATCCCGAACTCGGTAGCACCGTTGAACGCGTCCAGATGACCATCAAGGCCGAGGAAGAGCAATTCCTCGGCACTATCGAACGGGGTCTCCGCAAGCTTGAACGCTGCATTGAAGGGGCCCGCCGCCAGGGGCGCGACACCATCAGCGGGGCCGACGCCTTCGACCTGCATCAGACCGATGGGTTCCTGGTCGAGCTCACCGAGGCCTTCGCCGCTCAGAACAACCTGCGGGTCGACCGGGCCGAGTTCCAGGCCCGCATGGCCGAACACCAGGAGAAGAGCGGCCGCGGTGCCTTTGCCGACTCGGTGATGAAGGCGGGCCCCCTCGACGCCCTCCGCGACGGGAGTGCGGCCACCACCTTTCTGGGATACGAAACGGCCGAATCTCCCGCCGAGGTGATTGGCATTGTGGCGGAAGAACGACTGGTTTCCGTGGTGCGCGAAGTCGGACACCAGCAGCCAATCGCCGTCGTCCTCGATGAGACGCCATTTTACGGCGAGTCGGGAGGCCAGGTGGGAGACACCGGAACCCTCGAGTCTTCCGAGTGTGTGTTCGAAGTGACCGACACCCAGAAGCAGGCGGGGTTCTTCGTCCACCTGGGACACCTCCGCCGCGGTGTTTTGAGGACCGGGATGAAACTGACCGCGCGGGTCGATCTCGAGCGCCGCAATGGAATCCGCCGGGCCCACTCGGCGACCCACCTGCTGCATCACGCGCTGCAAAAGACGTTGGGGGGCCATGCCACGCAACGCGGCTCACGGGTCGAGAACGACCTGCTGCGGTTCGATTTCACGCAGCCCAAGGCCATTCCCCGAGAGACCCTCGCCGAGATCGAACGCGAGATCAACGCCCGCATCAACGAGGGAGCCCCGGTCTCCACCACCCTGATGAACCTCGAGCAAGCCCGGCAATCGGGGGCCACCGCGCTCTTCGGCGAGAAATACGCCGATGAGGTGCGGGTCGTCACCATGGGCAGCTTCAGCCGGGAATTGTGCGGTGGCACCCACCTCGCGAACACCGGTCAGGTCGGGCTGTGCAAGCTGATCTCCGAAGAGTCGGTCGCCGCCGGGACCCGCCGTATCACCGCCCTCACCGGGGTGCGGGCGCTGCAGAAGATTCGCGAGGACGAACAACTGCTGCTGAATCTCGCCCAGCAGGTGAAGGCCCCCCGGGTGGAAGATCTGCCCCAACGGGTCGAGGGTTTGCTGGAAGAGCTGAAAACGCTCAAGCGGGAACTCTCGAAACACACCGCCCAGGCGGCTGCCGGTCTCGTCGACGAACTGGTGTCCAACGCCGTCGACATCCAGGGGGTCAAGGTCATCACCCACCGCTGCGACGAGTGGGATGCTGACAGCATGCGCGCCCAGATCGACCAGCTCCGCCGCAAAGCCAGCCCCCTCGCCGTGCTGCTGGCCGCCGGAGGCGAAGGCAAAGTGCTGCTGGTCGCCGCGGTGGGCAAAGAGCTGATCGACCGGGGGATCACCGCCGTCGACTGGGTGAAAGCCTCGGCCAAGGCGGTCGGCGGTGGGGGCGGAGGACGTCCCGACCTCGCCCAGGCGGGCGGTAAAAAACCCGAGGGGATTCCCCAATCGCTGACCGATGCCGTCGAGTACCTGCGCGGCCGACTCAAGTAAGTCGGTCCTTCCCGTCTGATTCAACCCTCCCCAACGCCGCCTCGCGAGTGGGGGAGGGTTCCTTCTGCCACACGGCGGATC
>CAIOTJ010000625.1 GCA_903861195.1 uncultured Planctomycetaceae bacterium
AATCAAGTTGCGAGCCGCCTGCCAGCTCGACCAGCTGTGACGGAGCACGGTCCAGGGCTCCCTCCAGACGCGCGAGGGAGAAACGGAAGGCAGGTGCCAGACCCGGTGCGGCGAGCCCGCGAGAACTGCTTGATCAATCGGCTTTTCTGAGGCTGCGATTCCGATCTGGATCGCTGCGTCCGCACCCAGTAACTCCTCAGCCACTGCCAGCGCGGGGAACAGATGCCCTCCCGAACCTCCGGCTGCGAAGAGGACCGTGCGTGCCGGCATGGGCGGGCTCACACCGGCTTCTTTTCCGAGGTCCCAGCGCGGAACTTCTGGAACTTCACCCAGACGGTCCCGCTGTCATCCTTCTTCACTTCCAGAGTATCGAGGTCACGTGGCGGGATCTCGTTGTTCCGCGTCCCATCCACATTGAAGGCACTGTCATGGCACGGGCAGACGTATTTCTGGTCCCCGTCCTTGTACTGCACCGTGCATCCCAGGTGCGGACAGCGGGCGTTGAAACAGGAAATCTCCCCGGACTCGCTGCGGGACAGGTAGACCGATCCGATCTCGGTCTGAGGGAACTTGTTCCAGGCATCCTGCAGATCGGCGATCACCTTGAAGGCTCGCGGCGTGCCATCGCTGGGCAGTGATTCGAGCTTCGTGATCGGCAGGAACCCTTCCCCCATCTCTCCCACGGGAGTCGATGAGTCGGCAGTGGCTTTGGACCTCAGCAGCGGGTCCAGAAAGTAGGCTGCCCCAATACAGGCCGGGACCACTCCCGCAATCGCTCCGGTACCGGCTGCTGCGGCTTGAACCATGAAGCTGCGGCGCGGCTGATCAGACTGGTCGGGAGAGTGACTCATGAGAGGACCTCGTGACGCGGCGGGAGGAAGAGGCGGGCTCTTATCGTCCCGTCTGGACAGGTCAGATGTCAAGGTGCGGGGATCTGGGGTGCGAGACTCGTTTGGTAAACTCGCGGGCACCCAATCGATTTACGGTGGAAGAACACTCAAGTGGCGAACACCCTCACCCCCGGCCCCTCTCCCGGCGGGAGAGGGGAGCAGGGCAGGCCGGGGCTTGGATCTTAGCGGTGTTCGATGACCTGCTGAGCGGAGTACCGCACTTTGGGGAGCTGGGCGTACTTGTCGGTGTTGGCCCGGAAGCCAGCGGCACACGCGACGCAGGTCGCGTACCCGCTCCCCTTCAGGCCCAGGATTTCGTCGAACTTGGCGGGCACAATCCCCTCCATGGGGCAAGTGTCGACACCCAGCAGGGCCGCACTGGTCATGAAGTTCCCCAGGGCGATGTACGCCTGGCGGGTCGCCCAATCGTGCTGCTGGCTGGCGCTGAGGCCCTTGACGATGCCGCCCTCGATCATCTTCTTGAGCGGGTCGACGGCGGACTTGTCGATCTGGCGGACCTCGGCGATTCGCTCGACATAGGTCTCGACGTCGGATGTGGTGACCTCTGTGCGGACGGTAAACACCACGAAATGCGAAGCATCGGCCACCTGCCGCTGGCCCCACGAGTGGGGCACCAGCCGCTCCCGCAGTTCCGCGTTGCCGCTCAGGATGATGAACTTCCAGGGCTGCATGCCGTAGGACGAGGGGGTCAGGACCAGCGACTGCTCCAGTGCGGCCCAGACCTCGGGGGCGATCTTCTGCTGAGGATCGAACTGTTTGGTGGCATAGCGCCACTGGAGTTGCTGAATGAGAGATTCGGGTGAAGTGGTGGCCATGGATCGTGCGAAGTCGGGAGTCTGGATGCGGGAAAGAGTCGCTCGCGGCATCTTAGCGAACCTCTCGCGCGGGACCACCGCACCGGAGTGAGTTAGACTGCTCCCTATGCTGCCTTCAACGCCTCCTGCCGCCCCGTTCATAGTCTGTCCGCGCTGGACCTGGTATCGCGGTCAGTTCGTGGCTGGGCTGCGAGTGACGATGCAGAACGACCAGATCGTCCGCATCTCGACGCAGCGGCAACCG
>CAIOTJ010000626.1 GCA_903861195.1 uncultured Planctomycetaceae bacterium
CATCGCACTGCTGACAGAACTCCGCGATACAGCCCGAGCCAAACTGATCGCCGGCACAGGCACGTAGCCAATCTGTCCCACACGCTGCGAAGTGAACCTAAACTGTCCGACTTGACCGAGAGCGAGTCGCGAATATTTCCCCTGTTGGAGATCGACCCACCGCGGCACGATCATTGTCAGTGACCCGACAGAACCTCGCACCGGGGATAACTGAGGCTGCGCGCGGACGGAGAGCCCCGAGCCACTCGCGACACGATGTGGATTTGACAGTCGACGATTGGCCAGCGTCTTTGCGACAGTCGCCGTAAAGTCATGCGGCAAAAGCGGCAGTGCCATTCGTTCCTGACACCTTTTTTCCCTCCATCGACACACGCAGGCCACGTTCGAGAAAGAGAGGTGGCCCGAACGAGAGAGCCTGTCAACTCGGCCTGACGTCGGCGCGGTGACTGAGCGGTTACTGGTCTCCTGGAAGCGGATCGGCTGTCGAGGTGGGCAACGGCGACTGGACTGGCGATTTGGTCGCGGTGTGCAACTTTCCAGACAGCGGCTTTTTCGTGGACTTCGTGCCCTTCTGCGCTTCGGCTGGAGCGGCGGGCGCGGAGGCCCAGTACGGTCGCCAGTGTTTGGAAAGCCAGATCGGATCGGGCTCATACTCGGGCGCAGCGTCGACCAGTCCCGCCGCCGGCAAGACTTCGCAGGCCTCTGCCCTCGTCTTTGCCGAGAGGAACCGGAACAGCTCTTCTCCCAGGTGTTCGCCCAATTGGCGGTAGGCCATGAAGCGGGTTTCTTCGAACAGCTGGTCGCCCGTGGGGTCATGCGGGAACTTGGCGAAATTGCGTTCGCACTCGAGCAACCCGGCGGGCTCGTTGCCGCTCAGGCCCGGCTTGACGAGGATCAGCCACCCCTCACCCCCGTCGTCGGGGCCGGTCTCTGGCCGGGGGTACAGAATCTTGAACACCGCCAAATGGGAACGGACCCGCGACTCGTCCTTCCCTGGGATCAGATCGCGGGCGGAATAGGGGGTAGGTTGCCCGACCAATTGAACTCCCAGTTGCTCGGACGCCCGCAGGCAGAGTTTGCGAAAGTCTCCCAGTTCGTAGTTGCCATCCTCGCTGAAGTCGGCGGCGATGATGAGACGACAGCGACGAACCAGCAGCGACTCGATGCCGGTGTTTTCGTGGTGTCCGCCATCACTCACGAAAAGAAACTCGCGTTCGTCGGGAGCACAGAAGAAGTGTTGCCACAGCAGAACCAACGGTTTGGGATATGCGAGTCCGTTTTGGATCCGGCGCGGATTTGGGTTCGGCAGCCACTGCCCGAGACGAAAATTGGTGATGATCAGCAGCGCTCGGGCCAGCACGTTCTCGGCGGCCAGGGGTGACACGGCGGCCCCCGAGAGCGCCGTGGCGTCGGCGAGGGTGTACGACGTCCCCAGCAAGTCCCTGGTCTCACGGAAGCCGAGGCGCTCGCACCCGGTGTAGCCGGGAGTCAGAATCATTCGTGCCAGTTTGTTGTCCGACGCGTTGGCCTGCCTGCCTCCGAGGTTGACGGTATTGTTGATGATCAGCAGCGGTCCCCCGTGATCTGTGGTCTTCAGGTCGCACAGCGCCAGCGAATCACCCACGTTCGAGTGCGGAGCGATCCAGCGCGAGGCAAGCTGGTCGCGGTAAAAGCCGTGGTTGGTGGTGGTGTTGACGGAAAACACGAGACCCAGCCCGACGAACAACCCGCACGCCCAGAAAAAGATCCGTGCGCGGGTCGCCTGATCGGGCTCGTTGACCACGGCGGCGAACACTTCCTTGGGGGAATACAACAGATCATCGCCGAAAGCGACCTGCATCATTTGCCAACGAAGTTTCCTGATGTCGCTGATCAATTTGTTTTTGGATTCCGGGGCGTCATCCAAACTGTCGAGGACACCCATGAGGGCCTTATGTCGGTTCCGGTAAGACTTGAAAGGGGTGTTCTTCTCGCTCGGCAGGGTCGATTGCGCAGAAGTGTCAAAAATGGGAGGAGTCGAGGCAACGCGATGGGGCTCGGTCGCATTCACTGACGAACTGTTGCCTGTAAACAGAACGTCCCAGCGGTCTTTCGATTGTCTTTCCTCATCATCAACCTCGTGATCCAGGATCGAAAGCGACGTATTGATCGCCTTGGCGAGGTTGTCCAATTCATCGCGGTATTCCGCACGCAGGTGAATCGAATTCTCGAAGTCGGGCGGAGGATCGTCTGTGAGATAGGTCCAAATCGTCAGCGGAAACCATTGACATCTCTTGTTCCGCTTGCGGACCTCCAGCTCCAAATGCCGGATACGTTCCACCTTGGTTTTTAGCGGCTTGAGAGCCTCCTCACGTGCTTGGTGGTTCAACCGCACTTTGCTGGAGTTCCCTGGTTTTTGAGGTTGATCGGGACTTTCTGATCCGGGAACGGCCGTTTCACCGGATGGTTGGTCGTTCACCTGGGGTGAACTGCGGGAGTTTTCAGAAGCCGCCGGTTCCGTTGGTTTTGGCTCGGCGGCGGAATCGGTGGTCTTCGGCAGCAGTGCCGCGCTGACCAACACAGGAAACTCTTTCAGGAATTCATCGATGTCCAGATTTTCGCGCGGGTTGTTGTTTCGGACGTCGTCGGTCAGGGTTTCCAAAAACCGGTCCTTATCACGGAGACTTCCCCGTGTGATTCTCAAGCCGTTTTTGGATTCCACGTAGCCGGAAATGTTCTCGGCCGAAAGGAAGTAGAACAGCACCAGGGGAATCCCGAAGATGGCGGTTGTGGACACCAGATTGAAGATCCAGCGTTCCACTCGCGTACCCGAGGTTCCACTGCGGACGATGTCATGAATCCGGAAGAGGGGCGTGATGGCCACCGCCAGCACCACGGTCAGTACCCGGCCCAGAGTCCCCAGGACGCTGCGAATGCGATTGCCGAAATCCGAATCGCGATCCAGCCAGATTTCGAGCTGGCTGACATCCAGATTCGCCGTCGAGAACAGCAGCACCACCCCCAGGGCCAGCGTGATCAGCAACACGCCATAAGCATACGCGGAGATCGGTGGAAAGCGGATCAGTCTGCGGCCGTAGTGGGCGCTGATCACCGCGGTTCCCGCCCATACCAGGAAGGCCACGGCGGCCGGGAACATGGCCCGCGCAAGATCGGTCTGAAACCCCAGCTCCGCGAGGTGCAACATCGAAGTCGGGTGGTCGAGCGACCGGAACAGCCACGCCAACCCGGCGGTCACCGCCACCAGGCCGCTGAGGAGAAAGGCATTGACTGCCAACAGGCCCCACAAGTGCCGACTGAGGAACACGAGCGGTCGCTTGAGACTCTCGGCCGCGGTCGAGAGCCCCCGCACAATCTCGGGTTGCCCGGTCCGATGCGTGTGCAACAGCGGAAGTGGGCAGGAATCCAGCGACGCGGGGGGGTCTTCGGGGGTGAAATCGATTGGCTTGGACTGGGAATGAATCTGGGCCGCCAACAGGGCGCCGGTGTAGGTGCCCCCGGAGACAGTCGACAGGTAGTCAACAAACCGCAGCAATCCGGTCCGATACAGCGACTGAATCAACCCCAGCGCGGTGCTTGCCGAACGGATCCCGCCTCCCGAGATGGCCAGCCCCACGGGGGGGCCGTCGTAGACCCGTTTCCGCTTATCGATAAAGTTTTCCTTGTTCTCTGCGGCGGAGTTTGTCTCCGAGTCGAAGTGAGCCTTAAAGGCGGCCACTTCACTGGGCGGAAACACCTTCTCTCGGCGGGACAGAATCTGTCTCGCTTCGTCCAGAATAATCTGTGCTTCGGTTTTTGCTGTGGTGCTGGACATTAATCGAAGTTCCCGAATTCATTCTGTCGACCGCGAATTCCTGCCAAGGATGGCTCTTGATGCAACTCCTCGGATCAATACGAGTCTATGAGTGGTTTTGCGCCAGTGTCAAACTGGCATGCTCCGCTTCGTCGATTTTGTCGACCTCAGACCACATCGAACGCGATTGTCTTCGCCTCCCGCAAACACGGGCCAACTCATCCAACCCGTACAACCCCACTCGGGGGTGTTGAAGCGGGTGGATCACACGGACTGCAGCGAAGAGGGCGCGCCGCAATCGAGGCGAGGGAGGCTAAAGCGACTGCGACCGGCGGGACTGACCCTCACGGGGCGTTCCTGTCGCGGCTCTTGCGCCATGCGGCGCGCCACGATTGTGCCGCAGACCACAATCCATTTTTCCGACAAGCCTTGTCGCCAACCTGTCAGGCTTGCCAAACAGAAGTTGGCCCGCAGGTTAAATGCCCAAAGCAACACCTGAACATTTGTGAGAACGCCTGGAGACGAAAACAAGACGGCTCAGCGCGCGGCCCGTTCCGGCTTGGCAGCCAGCGGCCAGTCGGGCTACCGCCAGCGACTGGACCGTGGCTGCCCGCCTTCACTGGCTGGTCCTGGAGCTCACGATTTCTGGACTCGGACGAGACGGAAGCCCAGGGAGTCGTCCTGGGCGACGGCCGGGGAGCGGAGCCGGACCGCGCACCGCACGTAGCGGGCGCGGACGATCCAGCTCCCGCCGCGGGAGACCCGCGACACGGCTGCAGCAACCGGTTCCGGTGTCCGACCCCGCGCCTGTGACGGTTCCTTCGCATGATCGAGACACCACTCCCACACATTCCCCGCGAGGTCGCAGATCCCGTCGGGTGTCGAACCGGTGGGAAAAATGCCCGGCGGTGTGGGGTGTCCGATCTGAAAATTGAAATTCAATCGCTCCTGATTGGGTTCCGAGTTACCCCAGGGGAAGCGGCGTGCTGCGTGTCCGCGTGCCGCCGCTTCCCACTGTGCCTCGGTCGGCAGCGTCTGCTCGGCCCAGGCGCAGAACGCCAGCGCCTCGTGCCACGAGACGGAGACGACCGGTCGGGCGTGGTTCTGTTGTTGATCGTCCCAGTTGTGTGGCGCAGTGCCATACTCGCCAAACCCACCCGACTTCCAGTATTTCGGATCGCTGTAGCCACCGTCGTCGATGAACTCCTCAAACTCGCCCACGGTGACTGGATCGCGCGCGATCTGGAAGGATTCGAGCGTGACATCCTGCGGTGCCAAGTACGAATCGAATCGCTCGGGGTCATAGAGCGGATGGTTCTTGTCGGGACTGGAGCCGATCGGATAGGTGCCCCCCTCGATGCGTCTCCAGTATTCGTCGGACGTGCGCGGGGCCCGGGCCCGGCGGACCTGGCCGAGGGCGTCGGCGGCCGCGATGCGATCTTTGACCGGGACCCTGGAAGCGCGCTGGGGATCAAAGATTCCCTCGACCTGATGTCGAAGCCGCGCATAGTCCGCTCCGGGATCGGGGCGGGGATCATTGACCAAATCGCGCAACATCTCGCCAAACAGGCCGACACACCGGGCGACGGCTGGCAGGCTCGGTTTCTTACCCAATTTTTTGAGGATCACCTGGAAGAGCCGGTTGACGCGGTCACACCCATTTCCGGCATCATGCAAGACGCCCCCCAGCAACTGCATGACTTCCCGCCATTCGGGCTGGTAAATGCGGCCGGTCTTCGCGAACAACAGCTTGTCCTGATTGGCGTCTGTTTTGTCGGCAATCGCACTCGCGGCCAGGTACTCCTGAAAAGTCCGGTGCCAGAACTCGAGCTTGCGCTGCCGTTCGACCACAATCCCGCCGTCGAGCTGTTCGTATTGCAAAAACTGCTCAGCCTTGGCAATCGATTCGTCGACATCGGCCGGTCCGAACAAATGGGCGACCAACTGCGCCGCCTCGCGTCGGGTGAGTTGCTTGCGAAATCCCCGCTCGTGGGTCTGCATCCGCAAGGCGAGTTCGCGCAGTACTGGTTCGGCCGAGGGCATGCCGGGGGTTCGTTGCTTGCGGGCGGCCTCCCGTGCGTTGTTCAGCCAGTAGATCACACTGTCATACAGTTTGGACCGTTGCTCTGGCATGCGGCCGGTATTTGTCTGGACCACCGCCAGGGCGGTCAGCATCACCGGCGTCTGGGCCAGCCTGCGGATTTCGGGCCGCGAATTCAGATCGATCTGCAACTGCGCCTGGTGCTCTTTCGCGACGATTTCGCTTTCGGGATGCAGTGCGGCACACCACTTCGACAGAAAGGTCTCGATGGCGGTGTCGTTCAACCGGTCGATGCGAGCGACTTCAAATCCGGGCAGATCAATCTTGCCCGTCATTTCGAGGGGCCGACTGGTGACCACGATCCGTACAGCCGGGTATCGAGACTGCGCGACTGCGGCAAACTCCTGAATGATTGCCTGGACCCGTTGCCGCATTTTCTCATCCGGAGCCTCATCCAGCCCATCGAGTAACACGACGGTTCCAGGGGCTTTCGTCGCCTCCAACCAGTGTTTGAAGTGATCCCTGTTCAGAGACCAGTGATGGGCCTGCGACTCGGCCGCCAGGTAGTGCTCAATCCAGGTCGGGGCCTTGGCTGACGGCCGGCCACGCTTGCCAGTCTCCTGTTGCAGGAAGTCACAGAACGGACCGATCTTGATGAGCAGCGGCAGCCCTGGGTACGCCTCCACCTGGGACTGTGACTTTGCTCTCGATGCGCGGGGCTCGTGATATCTGCGGGCCGCCTCACAGGCGATCTTGTGTAGAAAGGTCGTCTTGCCCGAGCCCGGATCCCCCATCACCAACAAGCGGGCGTGCGACAACGCCTCGGTCAGGGCAACGGAATGCGAGCTTTCTGCGAGGTCGGCGGTAGCGGGCAGGCTGCTTTTCGATCGCTTTCGTTTCGTGCGCGGCTCCGGAGCGAATTGCCGGCCGGCGGCACCGCGGGCAGGCGACCTTTCACCCCCGTCGATCGCGGCTCGGGTGTAGGTCAGCGTGATGTACAGTTCGTCGATGGGGAAGCGGCGTTGGGCGTCGTTGGCCTGGCGCTGGATTCCCTTGATGTCGATGAAGCCGAACTGCCGTTGCAGATAGTCAAGGTAATAGGTTGGATCGGCCGTCGGCCGCACAGGTCGCTTTTGCGGCACGAAACCATGGTCGTCCGCAAGCATTTTGGCAAAAGCCTCGAAGTCGTTGTCGAGGGTATCCAGGCGAAGTTTGGACGCCTGGAAATCGCTCAACTCGGCAATTGACGCAGGAAATGCCACTTTGGGTGGCATTTTCTGTGCCGGTGTCTCGAGGATCGGAATGATCGTGAGCTTGAGGGCTGGAGCCAGGCAAGTCTCGATCTCCTGGCGGACCCAATCGTTCTCTTCATCCAACCGACGGCGACCATGCTCGCCCCTCGCCAACAGCCAATCTTCTCCAATCAGGACCAGAAGGACTTTTGACTGTTCCAGACGTCGCTTGATTTCTGCTGGAAAAGGCACACCTTCTCCAATGCTTTGTTGATCCAGAAAGATTTGCTGTTTGCCAAACCGTTGGGTCAACTTGTCATACAGACGGTTCGCATCGCTCGATGACTTCGTCAACTTTCCATCAACGGTTCGTCGGTAATTGATAAACAGCTTCGGTGCTGACTTCGCCCTCATCATTTTCCCCAGCAGGCGTATTCGCCGGAATGATCCAGCCCTGAACTGATAGTCTGGCTCTGACACAAAGAGTGTGCAAGCGTTTCCCAGTAGATTGTTGTTCGCACTGGGTACAACTGCCGCTCCTCAGTGGATCGAGGAGCCAGGCGATTTGTGCTCCACTCGACGAGAACCGATGTTTTGGATGGAAAGGTCACCACCGAAATACCGGTCGCGAACGGCCTCGGCCACCAGTCGGCGATGGCAGGTCTCGTACTGTTCACAAGCGCACAACAGGCAGCAGGTGTGGGGTTGCGCGCGGATCAGGTCGGCCAGTTGACGCAGTCCCCGGTGGATCGGCCAGTTCCCCTGCTCGTCGGCGAGTTGCCATTTCAAGACCTGCATGGCCGGGTCGTTCTTCTGCGGGTTCCCCAGTTCCACCAGCCAGAGATAGCGGATGCCCTGCCGCGCCAACGCCTCGGCCATTCCGCCGGTCGGCTGCAGGTTCCAATCTTTCGGGCCGTAGAACGACCGGGGATCAGTCGCCGAGGCACACGGGGAGTGCCGCGTGTCGATCAGCGTGGTAACCCCGGCCTGCTGCAGACCGGCGAGCAGACCGGCCATGCGAGCTGTGGTCTTCCAGGCCCCGTACCCGACTGTGAACAGTGTTGACATCGATCGACAATCCCCCTGGTTTTGCGAACGCACGAAAATCGAAGTCCGGGTTGCGATCGCTCTGCCCGAGACCGAGTTCCCCTCCGGCCTGTGTCGCCGACTGATTGGCCGAGGATACCGGGAAACCGGCTCTGTGTGCCTCGGCAGTCCCATGCCGCAGTGATGGCACCGTCGAACACGCTCTCGGCAAACCTCCAGATGGGTGCAACGGACATCGACCAACCGCATGCAAACCAAAAAAGGTGTCAGGAACCTTTGTTTGCGGTCCGACACCTTTTGTCGCCCTGGGACGGGGGCGTGGACGGTGGGGCGGGCGCGATGGAGGTCGTGTTCATGAGGGTGAGACGCTGACCTGGGGTAGCCGACGCTGCGCTTTGGCAACCCCAGGCTATGAGAGAAATCCCCCGCAGGGATTGGGCGGTTGGGGCGGCCCAGGTTGGA
>CAIOTJ010000627.1 GCA_903861195.1 uncultured Planctomycetaceae bacterium
GCACTTCGCCGACAGCGACTTTGTCCCCCGAGAACTGACCGGAGCCCCGCCCCCGGGCCCCCTGGACCCGGCCGCGGCCGAAGAGGCTGTGGAGGAAGCGTTAGGCTTGGGACTCGAAGCCGGAGACTGACGGGCCTGCCGTCCTGCCGATTCGAAACCACCCCGTACGGCAGGCTCCCCAGATCCCCCCCTGCGTGATATCCTGAACAGTCCGTTTGGACTCCTGCATTCCCCGGTGACCACCATGCAGCCTCGCGAACAGCGTGCCCTCCTTCGCACCCGTCGTCACTTCCTGCAGACCTCTCAGGCTGGACTGGGAGCCCTGGGCCTTTCCCAGCTCCTCCCGCAGCCGCACGCCCAGGGAGCCGAGTCCGCTACGCCACAGAACAATCCCCTGGCCCCGCGCCAGCCCCCGCTGCCCGCCAAGGCCAAACGGGTCATCTACATTGAATTGGCGGGCGCTCCTCCCCAGCAGGAACTGTTCGATTACAAGCCCACCCTCGTGCGGCTGAACATGCAGCCCTGCCCGGACGAAATGCTGAAGAACCAGCGTTTCGCCTTCATCAAGGGACATCCCAAACTGCTGGGAACACCCTACAAGTTTGCCCAGCATGGATCCGGAGGAACCTGGGTCAGTGAACTGCTCCCCAACATCGCCACGATCGCCGACGAGATGACGGTGATCCGGTCGATGAACACCGACCAGTTCAATCACGCCCCGGCCGACCTGTTCATGTTCACGGGTAATCCCCGCTTCGGCAACGCGTCGATGGGGTCGTGGATCACCTATGGCCTGGGCTCCGAAAGCGCCGATCTTCCAGGGTTTGTCGTGCTCATCAGCGGCGGGTCTGATCCCACCGGGGGCAAATCGTGCTGGGGCAGCGGCTATCTCCCGTCGGTCTATCAGGGAGTGCAGTGCCGCAGCGCGGGAGAACCGATTCTCTACGTGAACGACCCCAAGGGAATGACCCGCGATTCCCGGCGCCGCAGCCTCGACACCCTGCAAAAGCTGAACCAGCTCGAACAGCAGCAGTTTGGCGACCCCGAGACCGCCACCCGCATCAGCCAGTACGAACTCGCCTTTCGCATGCAGACCGCCGTTCCCGAGGTGATGGACATCTCGCGCGAACCCAAGCATGTGCTCGAGGCCTACGGCGCCGCCCCCGGCCAGGGTGCCTTCGCCAACAACTGCCTGCTCGCCCGTCGGCTGGTCGAACAGGGAGTGCGGTACGTGCAGTTGTTCGATTGGGGCTGGGACATCCACGGCACAGGACCGGGGGATGACATCATGAACGCCCTCCCCCGCAAGACCAAAGATGTCGACCAACCGATCGCGGCCCTGGTGAAGGACCTCAAGCAACGGGGCATGCTCGACGAGACCCTCATCATCTGCGGCGGGGAATTCGGCCGAACCAGCATGAATGAGGCCCGCGGCGGCTCCACCTTCCTGGGGCGCGATCACCATCCGCATTGCTTCACCCTCTGGATGGCGGGCGGCGGTGTGAAGGGAGGCTTTAACTTCGGACAGACCGACGAATTTGGCTATCAGGTGGCCGAGAACAAAGTCGGTGTCCACGACATCCAGCATACGATCCTGCACCTGCTGGGCATCGATGCCAAGCGGTTCTCCTTCCCCTTCCAGGGGCTCGAAAACCGCTTGATCGGTCCCACCGATGAATCGCGTGTGCTGACCGAAATCCTGGCCTGATACGGCGGAAGCCTCCTTCCCCGTCCCAACTCGCGACCGCCGTGACGGCCCCTGTTGCACCATGCGCACCACCTGGACTTTTCACACCGCTGGCGAGTTTGTATTCGGCCCGGGGGCGATCGAAGGGCTCCCGGAAATTCTCGACCGCCTCAAGGCGCGCCGTCTGTTCCTGGTGACCGATCCCGTCCTGGCGCGGGTCGGCCTGGTCGAACGGGTCGCCGCGCAGTGCCGCTCTTCCCAACGTCTGGTGGAGATTTTCGACGGCGGGGTTCCCGAGCCTCCGTTGGAACTTGGCGTCACCTGTGCCGACCGGGCCCGCTCATTTCAGGCCGACTGCTTCCTGGGTCTGGGAGGTGGCAGTAACCTCGACCTTGCGAAACTGGCCGCCCTGCTCGTGTCCCATGGCGGGCATCCCCGGGACTACGTGGGGGAAGACCGGGTGCCGGGGCCGATTCTGCCGCTGCTCTGCCTGCCGACAACCGCCGGAACAGGTTCCGAGGTGTCCGGTTCGGCGGTGCTGACCGATGTCGAACAGCAGATGAAACTGGGAATTCTCAGTCAGCGTTTGCGTCCCCAGGTGGCCTTGGTCGACCCCCGCCTGACCCTGTCTTGCCCGGCCCAGGTGACGGCCGACAGTGGTATTGACGCGCTCACCCACGCCATCGAAGCCTTTACGGCGGTCGATAACGAGGTCTTCCCCCTGCCGGCCGGCGAACGGACCACCTACCAGGGCCGTCATCCCTTTGGCGACATGTTGGCCGAGCAGGCGATCCGCCTCGCGGGAACCCACTTACGAACGGCGGTGCATGACGGTCCAAACATGGCGGCACGGGAGGGGATGGCCTTGGCCGCCAGTCTGGGAGGCCTGGCGTTCTCGAATGTGGGGGTCGCGGCAGTCCACGCCCTGGAGTACCCGGTGGGGGCGGCGGTCCACTGTTCCCACGGTGCCGGGAATGGCCTGCTGCTCCCCTATGTGATGCGATTCAACCTCCCCGCCCGGTTGCCGCAGTTCGCAAAAATTGCGGAATGGCTGGGGGAATCGGTCACCGGGCTCTCTGTTGACGAGGCGGCCGAGCGTTCGATTCAGGCGGTCGAGAAGCTGAAATCCGCGATTGGCATCCCAGCCCGCCTGCGGGACATTGGAGTCCGCGAGGAACAGTTGCCCCTGTTCGCCGAAAAGGCCTTCGCAGTGAAACGGATTCTGCGGGTCAACCCCATCAGCCCCACGCGCGAACACCTCGAAAAGATTCTGCGGGATGCATTTTAGTTAGTCGCAGCCAACTCTCGCGGCGGCAACCTTCCAGGCGTGCCATCTCCTGCAAACCGCAGGCAGGAAATCAACGCGGGATTCCGCCAAAGAGCGCTGACGGAGCTGACATATGCCGATCCGCCACCGCGGGGCGGGTAACCACAGCGACCGCGACTACTCTCCCGCGGCAATCTCGCTCCGCGCGTTTTGCCCCACCTCGACCGCGGTCATTTCCACATCGATGACCGTCACCCGCCGAAAATCGTCAATGGGAGCGGTGGGCAGCTTCTGGTCCCGTTCCACATTCACGGTGAACTTCGCGATCCCGAACGGCAGCTTCGGAGCCAGCCACAGCGTCGCCGAGTTGACCGAGCGCGAGCGATTGTCTTGCAGTTCGCGTTTTCCCTTGTTCACCCGGGCCGGGAACGATTCCCCCGCCACAGTGATCTCTTCCGCCTGATTCGTCACCGGCGCGAGATCGGGATAGTAAGTCAGCTGGGAAATATGCGGATAGACGGCCAGAGCGCCGGCCTGCACCTTTTCCACAGGGCGGTCACCCACCTTCCGCAGCCCCTCCAACACCGGCAGAAATGTGACTGGCACCGATTCTCCATCGACTGGTTTGCCAATCACCGCCTCCACAGGCACCAGCACCTTGTAGAGAATGACCCCGCCGGGTCCCGGAGGCTGATCCACCCCCGCCGGTTTGGTGACCGATTTAAATTCGACCCACCGACAGGGAACGGTTCGCCCCTGGTACTCTCCGTCCTGACTTCCCACCGAGCTGATCGTCAATTCCTGCCGCCACTCGAGCAGTGCGTCACCCGTCGCCACATTGGGGCGGGCCTGGGTTTGCCGGTAGTTCCCCTCGAAACGAATCCACGACCCGTCGGTTTCCGGAATGTTCCAGATCAGCACCTGGGCCGAAACCGGCGCGAGATTTCCCACGAACAGGGCACAAGCCAGCCCCCACAACCGCAGCCAACGACACTGCATGACACACCCGTTCTGACACTGGAATTGACTCAACACATCGCCCCGAACCATTCCCCGGACTCAGCCGGCTGTCCCGTCCCGCGTCTGGCTTCAACCCCCGGCGGCCGGAGTTTCCGCAGGCTCAGCCGCCCCCGACGGAGACTTGGTATGCAACGGCTCTTCGGCGGAATGGATCCGATCTCCCCTGGGAGGATTTGCAGCCAGGAATTCCTTCAACGCTTCGTGCGGTCCCGCCAGATTCTCGGGCTTCTTGATCACAGTGCTGATCACAGGTACCAGCTTCTCGAAGACTCCATTCACCGCGGAGCGATAAGCGGCGAGGCTCCCCTTTTCCTGGCATTGCTTCAACAGACCGAAACCTCCCGTCTCCAGCGGCTTGAACGCTCCGTAGAGCTTCACATAGCAGAGACGCCAGCGACGATCCTTCGGCTGTTCCAACACTTTTTCATTCATCTTCAGGGCCAACTGACCAATCTCATGGGCAATCAGGCCGAGATCCACTCCCGATTCATAGTTCAACTGTCCCAGACCGTAGGCCGCCTCACTGCGGACCAGCCATTCACGTTCGGGATCCACGAGGATCCGGGCCATCGCCTGAGCGACGATCGGACGCTTGTCAGCCAAGGCGATCGTACGCAATTCGCTCAGTCCCTCGATCAGGCGGTATTGGTTCCACCACGGCTCATCCGCACTCTGATTGAGCTGCTCGGTGAGCGTCTCGACGATTTTCGACCGCTCCACCAACTTCAGCTCGGGCAGCTTCGCCAGCCGGACCAACCCCAGAATGGCCCAGGTCCGCACCCCGGCGGGAGTCTCTTTCTTGTCCTGTCGCACCACCTTCAGCAGTTCGGACATTCCCTTGGTGAAATGCACATCCTGGCCTTGAGTCCCACTTCCCAGGGTTTCGACCAGTTCCGACAACCGCGACAGCAGAATGGCGGTCTGCAGGCGGGGAACGAAGTGGTAGTTGTTCAGAAACTGCGGGGCCAGGGCCACCAGCCGGTTGGCCATGAAGAGCCGCACTTCCGACTTGTCGGACTTGGTGAGATTGGGAGGATTGATCTCCCGGTAGAGTTGATCCTGCAACGCATGGGCCGGAGTTTTGCCCCCCAACCGGTTTTCCGGACGAGTCATCTGGGCCAGCCGATATTCGACGTATTCTTCAATCAGTTTCCGCTCTTCATCATTGGCGAACACCCCCGCTTGCCGAATCGCCTGCAAGCGATTGCGAAGAGTCTTCGCTTCCTTCGGCTCATCCTTCTCCAGCTCTTCAAAGCGGTGGGGAGGAGCCTGTTCATCGGTCGTCATCCAGACGGGAGGTTCCTCGGACGGAACGAATCCCGCGGGAAGTCCATCCTCGTTGAGTTTTAACTCCGGGAGCGGAGTCAGCTCCTTCCCCTCCAGATTTTTCTGTTTGATGTTCGAGAGCCCCTGCATCCCGACACCACCCCCACCCATTCCGGGCATCCCGCCCCCCATGCCCCCCATCCCGGGCATCATCCCGCCCATGCCTCCCATGCCCCCCTGTCCGGACATGGGAAATCCTCCTTTGCCACCCCCTTGACCCGATTTCGGAAAGCCTCCTCCACCCATCCCAGGCATCCCGCCTCCCATGCCCCCCATCATCCCGCTCCCGGGACCGCCCGAACCTTTCTTTCCCTTCCCGCCAGGCTGACTCGACTGCGCCCAAGCCCCAGTCGCCGTGCAGAGCAGGCCAGCAGCCAATAACCCGAGGCAAACCCAAGGGCGGATTCGTGAAACCCTCGTGACCCTATGCATACGTGCTTCCTGCTTCACGAACGAGACTGTCTTGGTGTCGGTTTGACCGCTTCGCATCATGGCGGTGCCCCAACTGGCGTCCAATGAACCCGCGCTCCACACACCCGCCCCCAACCAATTCGCGCTGAAACACATTGCGGCGAAACTGGCCGTCCTTCCCATGATCCCGCAGGCCGGGATCCCCGCTTCACGTTGACCGGCCCGGAGACTTCCCACACCACCGTGCCCGGATGCCCCATCAGCGGCACCATTCGAACTCACATCAATTGAATTCACTGGGCCACGCCCCGACGGATCGAGTCCAGACACGGTCTTCTCTCGGCTAAGAACCGTCGGCCGGTCGGCCCACGGATCAACAGGTTGACGCAAACCAGACACTGTCGCCTATCTTCGAATCTCCCCGGCAGCCAGTCCTGTCGAAATCGAACCAGACCTGCAATTTGCGGGGAAAACTCACAGATTCAGTCCCGAAATCCGGATCGCGACTGAGGCACTCCTCCAGCCCAACCGTTTTCTGGATCCAAGGTGTTTGGTACGCTAACAATCTGCGTTGACGAATGTCAAGTTTTTTCGGCACTTCAGGTTGAGTTTCCCGCATGTCTCCCGCCGCTCAGCCGCTCATCTACACCGACCCCTGTTTTCAGAAACATTTGACGGGAGACCATCCCGAGTCCCCCGAACGGCTCAGATACCTGACCGCCCAACTCTCCTCCCGGCCTATCTGGAAACAGTTCACCTCCCGCGAAATCCGGGCCGCGACCCCCGCGGAAATCGAACGGGTCCACTCCCCTGCGCATCTCCGCTTCATTCGGGACAGTTGTCAACTTCACCCCGGCCGCATTGAGGCCGACACCGTCGTCTCCGCCGACTCCTTCACCGTGGCCCTCCAGGCGGCTGGCAGCGCGGTCGCGGCGGTCGATGCCGTCATCGCAGGCCCTTCCCGCCGGGCCCTGTGCCTCAGCCGTCCCCCCGGACACCACGCCCTCGCCACTGCTCCGATGGGCTTCTGCCTGTTCAATAACGTGGCGGTCGCCGCCGCCCACGCCCGCGATCACCACCGTCTCGGGCGAATTTTGATTGTCGATTTCGACGTCCATCATGGGAATGGGACCCAGGACATCTTCTACGAATCGCCCGATGTCTGGTTTCTTTCGGTCCATCGCAGCCCGTTCTACCCGGGAACCGGTGCGGCCACCGAGACCGGTCGTGGAGCGGGGCTGGGAACCACCTTCAACCTCCCCCTCAAATACGGGGTTTCCCGACAGGATTTTCGGTCACAGTTCGAATCGATCCTCGAGCAGGCCGCCTCGCGCTGCAAGCCGGAACTGGTTCTGCTCAGCGCTGGATTCGACGCCCATGCCGCCGATCCCGTGGGCGATTTGGGCCTTGAAACCGAAGACTTCGCTCCGCTGACCCAAGCGGTGGTTGATATCGCCGCTCAGCACGCCCAGGGAAAGCTCGTCAGCCTGCTCGAGGGGGGCTACCACATCCAGCATCTCGCCGAGTCGGTCGCCTGTCATATGGAAACGCTGGCCAAGTCGTGACGGCCCTCCAATCCCCGGCCATTTCCCGCCAGACACACATTCCCGCCGAGCCCCTCCCCCCGGCCAGTCCTCTTCCGCCGCCCGCTGCAGATGGTCTTCAGAACACCATTTTCCTCTTGAGCTGTTGGCCGGGGTTTGGGATATAACGCCCACGTTTCAACGTCCGTTCGGGCGGTTCTCCCCGAAGCAGCTTACCCCGTGGCCGCTGGTGGCATGTCGCTCCGCGCACACTTTCTCGCCTCGCTGATCCCCCTCATCGTGGGGTCGGGCTGCAATTCCTTTCAGGGAAATCTGAACAATCAATCCGGAATGCGGCATTTCCAGTCCGGAGACTTTACGGCTGCCAAAGACGAATTCCAGCGCGCGGTGGCCGACCAGCCGCACAACGCCGACTACCTGCACAACCTGGCTTCCGCCCTCAAACGCGAGGGGCAACTCGAAGAAGCCGAACGGATTTACCAGCGGGCTCTGGCCGCGAACCGTTCGCACCAGCCCTCCTACCATGGCCTGGCCACCCTTTACCGGGAACAGGGACGAGGTGCCGAGGCCCGCGACCTGCTGGCTGGTTGGCAGGGGGAACAACCCTACACTCCCGAGCCCTACATCGAACTCGCCTGGCTGGAAAAGGAACAGGGAAACCCCGCTGCTGCCGAACGCTATCTGGGACAAGCCTTGCGGATCCGTCCCAACGACCATGTCGCGGCTGCCCAGCTGGGACAAGTTTACGAAGAACTCAATCAGCCCGAACGTGCCTACGCCCTCTACAAACGCAGCCTGTATACACGGTGGTATCAACCCGAAGTCGAAGCCCGACTGACCCGCCTCGAGCGCCGGGGTTCGGTCGATGACCCCTCGGCCGATCCCATGGTTACCGGACCTCTGGAACCCGCCTGGACTGCTGGTGCCACTCCCTATCCCGGGGGACCAACCTCCACGGCTCGCGCCCCCTCCACCCGCACCATCGGTGGCCAGCCCCCCGCAGCATCCCACCTGGGGGGCGATCCCGCGCATTCCGAAG
The DNA here is from genome assembly GCA_903861195.1 of uncultured Planctomycetaceae bacterium. Classification (GTDB taxonomy): domain Bacteria; phylum Planctomycetota; class Planctomycetia; order Planctomycetales; family Planctomycetaceae; genus UBA10511. The sequence goes on from CAIOTJ010000627.1 coordinate 8,295, forward strand.
AATCCGAAATCGCCCAACCGCCGCTGGTGGCTCCCCGCTGACCCTCAGCCGAGAGGCGGCGGCCCCCCAGTGCGTTCCCTCCCGGAATTGGTTGACGGGACGCCAGGTCGCCAGTAGCTTCACCGATCGAGCGGGGAAGAGACTCTCGGATTGAACCGGCGGTCTGCAACGTCGCTGGTTCTCCGCGACCAACTCATCAGAAGGGGCGCTACACGTGCATCCACTGTTCGATCTCACGGGCCGCGTCGCCTTGGTCACCGGGGGAAGCAAAGGGCTCGGCAAAGCCATGGCTCTCGGATTTGCCGAAGCTGGCGCCCGGGTGTTTCTCTGCAGCCGTCATGCCGACGAACTCGCCGCGGCGGCGGCGGAAATCCAGACCCAGACCGGGACCGAAGTAGGCTGGACCACCGCCGACATGTCCCGCCGCGAAGAGTGCCCCCGGCTGGCTCAGCATGTTTTGGACCGGATGGGCCGGGTCGACATCCTGGTCAACAACGCGGGAAGCAACATCCCCCAGACAATTGATCAAATCACCGATGCCGACTGGGACCGGATCGTGGAACTCAACCTGTCGAGTTGTATGGCGCTCACCCGGGCGCTGGTTCCGCAGATGCAGGCCCGACGCTGGGGCCGTGTGATTCACATCTCCTCCATCATGGGACTGGCCTCCAAGAGTGGCCGGAACGCCTATTCGGCCACCAAGTCGGCGCTGTTGGGGCTGGCGCGGGCCAGCGCGCTCGATTTGGGACGCTCGGGAATTACGGTGAATTGCCTTGCTCCGGGCCCTTTTCTGACCGACCTGCCCGCTTCCGTGCTCACCTCGGCCGAGCAACAGGCCTTCGCCGACCGCACTGCCGTTGGGCGCTGGGGACAGCCGCGAGAATTGGCGGGGCCCGCGCTGTTGCTCGCCAGCGAAGCCGGCAGTTACATCACGGGGACCTGCCTTGTGGTCGATGGCGGCACCCTGGCTGGAACGTTTTAGCACCCCCCTCCAGAGACAGTCTCTCGCGGCCGGTCTTTCCCAACCGCGTCCGACAATCGGCTCTGACTGCTCCCACCGCCGGACGAAAGACATCGTGGACGCTGCCTTCCCCCAATCTCAGGGCAATCGGCCAGAGGACGAATTCGCCAGGCTGCTTGAAAGAGGCCGGTCAGGCGACCCCGAGGCGGTGGGTGTACTACTCTCCGACCTGCAGAAATATCTGCTCAAGCTGGCGGAACAAGACTGGCCGAACGATCTGCGCCAACGCGAATCCCCCTCGGAACTGGTGCAACAAGCGCTGGTCCGAGTCGCCAAGGGACTTCCCCGGTTTGACGGCGCCCCGGTTCAGTGGCGGGCTTGGGCGGCAAAAATCCTCAAACACCGGATGATCCAACGCCGCCGGTTCCACCAGGCACTCCGCCGCAATCCGTCGCTGGAGGTGCCGCTGTCCCCCCTGTTCGCAGGGAGTTCAGCCAACCTGCCGATTGCCGCGTCGGAGTCAGGACCGCTATCGCGTCTGGGGCGCGAGGAACTGCACCTTACGCTGCGGCAATTGGTCAGCGAGTTGCCATCGGAAGACCGCCAGATTCTCCAATTGCGGATCGAGCAGGACCTGACTTGGTCACAAATCGCAACTGAGATGCAATCGACCGCTGAAGCGGTCCGGAAACGGTTTGGCAGAGCGGTGCGGGCGTTCACAGTTCGTCTGCGGGAATTGCTGCCCACCCTCTCGGAAGCCGACTCGAACGACCGTAGCGGGCCGCCGCTCCAACCGCCCTCCTGATTTTTTGTCCGGTTTTCCGAGTGGACGGCGTTTATTGTCTTGAGTGGGGAATTCAAGACTTTGTCCCCACTTCTGAGCAGCAAAAGTCCAAACCTCGCGAGAATGAACTTTTGGCTCAGTTCCAAGAGTCGGAAACGACTTCTATGAAACCTACCGGTCACCCCCGATCCACGGGGTTGGAGGCGGTCGCGCCGTTCGATGAATTCTTGGCGGATTGCGACGATCGCCTCCAGGCCGGTCAGGCTGGTGCGGGGGACCTGGGCGACAGCCTCGATCCCCCCGCCTCACTCCCCTCCTCTGCGGGGGATCTGTCGGCCGTTGCGCTGGATGCACAACTGCAGAACGAATTGGCCGAGGCGGTGGATGGTCTGATCTTGCTCCGCGAGGTGCTGGGCAGGGACTCGTTCGCCAGTGGACCGACTTCGGTTGGTGGGCCGACGCTGCTCCAGCCATCGCCCCCGCCCACCGCTCCGCCCAATGTGTTTCGTGGGTTTGAATACCTGCGCACTCTGGGAGCCGGGTCCGGGGGCTGGGTCTTCCTGGCCCGCGACCTGTCGCTCCCCCGCCGGGTCGCCATCAAGTCTCCCCGCAAACCCAGTAGCCCAGACCGGTCTACGTCAGCGGCATTGCCGGGGGCTCGGGAGGCTGCGGCGATCGCCCAGCTCGATCATCCCGGAATCGTGCCGATCCATCTGTTCGACCCGGAGGCCGATCCCCCCCGGATCGTGATGGGCTACTGTGATGGCGGAAGCCTGGCCGAGTGGCTGAAGGCCCACCCCGGTCCCCACAATCCACAGTTTGCGGTTCAGGTGCTGCACGACTTGTGCGATGCGGTCGGTCATGCGCACAGCCGAAACATCATTCACCGTGATCTCAAGCCCGGGAACATCCTGCTCTCCTCGATGTCCGGCACTCTGGATGTCGACTCGCGGGAGACTCCGCCCGTGGTTCTGCTGCAGCGCTGGCGGTTGAAAGTGGCCGACTTCGGACTGGCGCAGCAGCTCGACGATCTTCCCAATCAGGACATTGTGGGGACGCTTCCCTACATGGCTCCGGAACAACTCGATCCCCGATTGGGTCGGGCCGATGTCACCAGCGATATCTGGTCGCTGGGGGCGATCCTGTTCGAACTCTTGACCGGCACCCGCCCCCATGCGGGCACCACCATCATCGAGGTGCAGGCCGACATCGCCCAGCATCCCTCCCCCTCCCCGCAATGGCGCAATCGCGAACGGGGCCAACCCCCGATTCCCGACCGGCTTGACCAGATCACGCGCCGCTGCCTTTGTCCCGACAAGTCGGGACGATACGCGTCGGTTGAGGCCATTCAGAACGAATTGCGTTCCTTTCTCACGGGGCGTCCTCCGCCCGAAGCTTCGTGGCTTGAACGCTTCTGGTTTGTCGTGCGGCAACCGGGCTCACGGCTGGCCGCCGCCAGTTCACTGGCGAGCGCGCTGCTGATGGCCGGTCTGTGGAGTCTTTCGAAGGATCCGGACCCGCTCGAAGCTCCGAACCGGCTCGCCGCCCTGCTGCCACAGGAGACAAATACCGCAGCCCCTCCCGCGCCCGCGAAACCCGCGATCCAGCGCGAGCTTGAGACCCAATTCGGCCGGTCCTACATCCACCGCACCTACCCGCACTATTCTCCCAGCAAACTGGGGATGCTGCTGCCGATCGAGGAATTGCGAATTGAAGATCTGGCGGACCGGTCCGCCCCGGCCCTGCAACTGCAGTCCAAATCGATCTGCCTGGCCGAGTTGACCGACAATACCGGCAACGACTTTGAATTCAGCGTGGCCATCCATCAGGATCGGTGGGAGGGAGAATGCGGAATCTTCCTGGGATTCCACATGGCGGAAGTGTCGGGAATCCAGATGCCACTGGCCCAGGTTTTGCGTTTGTGCCGGGAGCACGTGGGGGGACAAATCACTCCCTTGCTGCAGCGGTGTCCCGCGAAGCTGCAGCCGGGCCTCGACAATTTCCTCATCGACAAAGACGGATTGCCAATCGATGAAGCGTGGATCCCTGAATTTGGCCCCGTGGGATCCCCACAGCGTCTGAAGATCGTGGTTCGCAGAGGCCGCGTCACCTCAATCTCCTGGAATGATCAGGAATATCCCGATCTGATCGGTGACACCATCGACGAGTGGTTCGAATCGCACGACTTTCGGCCAAGTGGCACTTTGGGACTCTGGTCCCAGCTTTCCACAACCTTCTACGAACCACGCTTCCGGCGCATCGAGACTGAATAGCCCCCCCGCAGACCAGCTTGTCAGCCCCGTCGGTCTACGTCGGCGTTGATAGATCCCTCCATCTTTTGCCCCACCGATGCCTTCCATCCGAATCGTCTCTCCCCTCTCCGGCGCGCAACTCATCCTGACCCGCGATCCCATGTCATCGCAGGTGATGCTCCCCGGTGTGACGCTCCAGATCATTGACCCGGATCCCCAGATGAATGGGGATGCCCTGGTGGTCCGGAGTCCCCAGAATCCTCTCCCCTCCAACACCCGCGTACTGACCCCCGGGGTCGCCCCCGGACAGTATCAACTCACCAATGTGATGGTTGTGGGAGCCCCCTCTCCCGGGGGTGTCTATGAGTCCTTCAAGGTCTGCGCCTGGGCCCAGATCTCCGGCAGTACCCTCGCCGCTGCCCCCGTCTCCATCCAGATCAAGGTGATCTGACAGGCTGGCCTTCCCGAAAACACTCAGCCCAGCGACTCGAGAAACCCACGCATCTCCCCTTCGGCGTGCGTGTCTCCCCCCCGCCGGGCCACTTCGATTCCCCGGACCAGCGTCTGCCGCGCACTGTCCGTCTCCCCCACCTGCGCCTGCAACTGGCCCAACTGGAACCAGGCCGGCACATACTGCGAATCCCACTCCAGCAACTGGTGCAGTCGCTCAATGCCCAACTGGGGCTCGCCTTGTCCGGCCACCACCATCGCCCAGGCATAATTCAGAAAGCTGTCCCGGGGAGCGGCCTCCAACTGGGCCTCGATCTTCGCGCGTCGATTCATGTTCGTGGGGGCCAAGCAACCAACTGACCTCTGACTTCGGTCCCGCATCACACACAACTGCGGCCCGACCGTTCAGCCACCCAGATCATAGACCAGCCCCGCCGCACCCCACCAGCCTTCGGTCGCGACGGCCGCCCCCCCTCAGACGACATGCGGCCGGTCAAGACTCAACCCGAGGCGTCCGTCCGCCCGGCAAGCAGGGCGTCCCGCCGACGCTCGAGTGCCGCACACCACTCGGCCACCCCCGCCCCGGTCCGGGCACACACCGGCACGCACTCGAGGTCGGGTTGGATCGCCCGAGCGTCGGCACACGCCGCGTCAACCGAGAAGGGAACGTGTGGGAGCAGGTCGGTCTTGCTGATCACCAGCATCTGGCTGGTGCGAAACGCCTTGGGGTACTTCCCCGGCTTGTCGTCCCCCTCGGTCGTGCTCAAGAGCAGCACCCGCAAGTGCTCTCCCAGGTCGTGCGACGCCGGGCAGACCAGGTTGCCGACATTCTCGATGAACAGAAACCGGCAATCTTGAGACGGCAATTCGTGCCAGCCCCGTTCGACCAACGGCACCTCGAGATGACAGGCCCCGCCCGTGGTCAACTGCACCACCGGGGCCCAGGGCGCCAGCCGCTGCGCATCCCGATCTGTCGCCAGGTCCCCCACCAGCACCTGCATTCCCTGCCGGCCGCTCCAGTGTTTCGCCGTCGCCTCGAGCAGGCTTGTTTTGCCCGCCCCGGGGGAAGACAGCAGATTCACCACCAGGATTCCCCGACGGGTCCATTCCTGCCGCAGTTGTTCGGCTCGCCCGCGCAGCGGGGCATTCACATCCCGATTCAGCACCACGGTCTTTACGCGGGCTCGGCCTGCGATTACCTCAGTCATTCCTGCGGCTCCCCCGGTTTTGTGAATTGATCAAACGAGACCAGGCGAAACTCTTCCCCCGACACCACCACAGTTCTGGAATTGCCGCACCGCGGGCAAGTGAAATGAAACTGCGGGACCTCAAACACCCCGCACTGGGCACACCGCGCCCGCAACGGGACCACCTCGATCTCCAGCCTCGACCCCGCCAGCCGACTCCCGGGGGTCAACTGATCGTACGCCAATTGCACCAGCATCGGCTCGACACCCGACAAGGCCCCCACTTCCACCCGCACCACAGACACCTCCTCGCCTCCCAACCGCTCGGCCTCTTGAACGACCATCTCGATCAATCGCCGCACCATCGAGGTTTCATGCATGACCGGCTCCCGGAGGGACAACCTCCGGGGAAGTCGGTCCAACGTCTCCCCCACACCACACCCGCACGATCTCTTCCACGACTTCTTCAATCACCCGCCCGAGCTGGTCGCCGGCGGCTCTCGCGGCCCCGAAATCGCCCCCCCAGATTCCCCACAACCGGACGTCGGCCGGAAGTCGCCCCAGGCGTTGGCCGAGAGTCAGCACACCCGGAAGTGAAAAGTCATGCGTCCCCCCACCCCAGGTCACGCTCAGTTCCTCAGTTGGCCAGCGCCACTCCTGCCACACCCGCGCTCCCCGGTCACCCCGGCAGGCATCGGCCACCCACAGGGGGCGATCGGGCCGAACCCAGTCCAGCAGGTCAATCGGGGAGGCGGCCACGTGCACGTCCCACCCCGCCAAGTTCCGTTCCTGCAGGCGGGCAGCCACTTGCCACCCCGCGCGATCATCCCCATGGGGACTGCCAATTCCCACAAAGCACAGGCCGGCCCCGTCAGTGGTCATGGCGATGAACCTTCAGGAAATGGGTCGAACAGCTGATGCACGGATCGTAATTTCGGACCAGTTCCTCGGCCCGCCGGGCCAGTTCGGCATCGGGTCGGTCGAGCACACCCGGCAACCAGTCGCGCAGGTCATCCTCGATCTGTTTCTGGTTTTGCGAGGTCGGCGGGACGATCTTGGCGAATTCAATCAGGCCATCGGCGGTGATCTGATACCGATGAAAGATCAATCCGCGCGGAGCCTCGGTCGCGGCGCACCCGGTTCCCTCCCGGTGACCATACGGAATCCGGTGAGGCTGGAAGTCCCGATAGTCGCGTAGAATGTCCAACGCCTCGGCATAGGCCTGCACCAGTTCCAGGCCCCTGGCCACGATGCTGCGATACGGATTACCGCAGGGAGTCTCAAATCTCAACTCATCCGCCAGGCGTCGCGCCGGTTCCAACAGCCGGTCCCGGTTCAAAGCGATTCGCGCCAGGGGCCCCACGTGGTAACAACCACCGTCGGGCCGGGTTTCCGAGTGCAGCGCAGTCGAATGCGGCACGTGCACCTCGGCAAAGCGCCTTTCATAATCGTCGATGTCGATCGCCTCCCCGCGGCTGGAAGCGACCCGTCCCTCGTTGAAGGGATACTCGTCGGGATGCCGCAGCGCCACGAAGTGGTAATCACGGCAATAGTCGGGAAATCGCAAGGTGGCGACCCAGCGGGTGGCCTCGATGGCCGCCTGCAGTCCCCATTCAAAATCCGGAATCAGCCGCTGCAAGGCTTCCCGCCGGGGAGCCCGGTAAAAGCCTCCCACGGCGACGTTGATCGGGTGAATGGCCCGCCCCCCCAACACCTCCAGCAACTGATTCCCGTGCTTTTTGAGGCGCAGGCCGCGGTTCACTTCCTGAGGATGATCGGCGGCCATGGCCAGACCGCTGTCGTAACCCAGGAAATCGGGGGCGTGCAGCAGGTGTATGTGCAGGGCGTGGCTCTCGATCCATTCACCGCAGTACAACAACCGCCGCAGACGCCGGATCTCGGGGGTGATCTGCACCCCCAGGGCCCGCTCAAGCGCGTGGACCGCCGTCATCTGATAGGCCACCGGACAGATGCCGCAGATGCGGGCGGTAATGTCCGGAGTCTCCTCCAGGGGCCGGCCGCGCAGCAGCGATTCAAACAGCCGTGGCGGTTCGTAGATCTGCAATTCCACCCGCTCCAGCCGTCCCTGGCGGGTCTCGATGTGCAACGCCCCCTCTCCCTCGACCCGCGAGAGAATCTCGACCCGTACGGTCCGGGTGTCGGTCATGTCGGGATCCTTTCCGGCGGCGGGCCCCCCGCCTCAGGCCACCCCTGTTCGAGCCGGTCCGAGACGGTGCGGAACTCGGGGGCGGCCCCATTGAAGTTGCGAACCAGGGGAAGCAGATCGTTTGCGTCGTGCCCCAGCTGCACCAGATGCCCCACCAGCGATTCGCAGTTGCACTGCCGGGCGGGACCGTGGCAGCCAAAGCACCCCCGGTCGTACGCCGGGCAGATCGCCCCGCAGCCCGCCTGAGTCACCGGCCCCAGGCAGGGCTGACCTCGGGCCACCGTGATGCAGACCGTCCCGGCCCGCTTGCAATCGAGACAAACGGCATGCCCCGGAGTGCGCGGCCGACGCCCCGCCACCAGCGCCGCGAGCACCTCCACCAATTGATGATGATTCACCGGACAACCCCGCAGCTCGAAATCGACCCGCACGTGGTCCGCGATCGCCGTCGACTTCTCCAGAGTCCGGATGTACTCCGGTCGGGCATAGACCCCCCGCACGAATTCCGCCGTGTTCCCCCAGTTCCGCAACGCCTGGATCCCCCCGGCGGTCGCGCAGGCTCCAATGGTCATCAGGAACTTCGCATCCCGCCGCACCTGCTGGATCCGCTCGGCATCATGCGCCGTCGTAATCGACCCCTCCACCAGGGCCACATCGTACGGTCCCGGCAGCATCCGGCTCGAAGCCTCGGGAAAAAAACAGATCTCCACCTGCCCGGCGATCGCCAGCAGTTCATCCTCGGCATCGAGCAGCGACAACTGGCAGCCGTCACACGAGGCGAATTTGAACACCCCCAGCCGCGGTTTGGAACTCGTTGCGGGCATCACAGTCCCTCCACGAACAGCCAGGGAGCAATCCGCGGCCAGTCGAACACCGGCCCTTCCCGGCAGATGAACACCGGCCCCAGTTGGCAGTGACCGCACAATCCAATCGCGCACTGCATGTTCCGCTCAGTCGACAGCCAGAGGTTGCCGGGCGGAATTCCCCGCCGCAACGCGGACTGCACCGTGTACCGCATCATCACCTCGGGACCGCACGTCAGCAACAACGTCGCCGCCGGATCAATCAGCTCGAGCCGGTCCAGCAACAGGGTCACCACTCCCACCTGCCCCCGCCAGTCCGCCGCCGCCCGGTCGACAGTCAGCTCGATGTCCAGCCCGGCGCGCCGCCACGGCTCCAGTTCCGCCCCGAACAGCAACAGGTCGGGCGAACGGGCCCCCACCAGCAATGTCAGCGATTGCAGTTGCTCTCGCTGGGCCAGCAGTTGGCAAATCGCCGGCCGCAGGGGTGCCAGACCAATCCCCCCGGCCACCAGCACCACATTCCGCCCCACAGCCTGTTCCAGGGGCCAGCCCGTGCCGAACGGGCCCCGCAACCCCAGCGTGTCCCCCGGTTCCAACCTCCCCAAGGCCTGGGTCACATTTCCAGCCCGACGCACGGTGTGGGCCACGGGACCACGGGAGTCAGGATCGGCACTGATCGAAATCGCCGACTCCCCCACACCGGGCAAGTACAGCATGTTGAACTGCCCGGGCCGAAACCGGTAGTTCTCGTGCCGCGTTCGATCGACCAGCTCAATATCGTACGTCCAGACATCGGGCAGTTCCTGCCGGATCGCCGCGATGCGCGCAGTGTCGTGCACCCAGGGATTCGCCGAAAAGGTCATGCCGGCACCTCCCCGCGCAAGGCCCGAACCTCTTCCACGAGGTCAATCCCCACGGGACACCAGGTGATGCAGCGTCCGCACCCCACACACCCCGAACTGCCGAACTGATCGTGCCACGAGCCCAGCTTGTGCGTGAGCCATTGCCGGTATCGTGAGCGGATGTCCGGGCGGACCAGCCCGCCATTCATGTAGCTGAAATCGAGGTTGAAGCACGAGTCCCACCTTCGCTCGCGGTTCACCCGGTCCCCGGTCAGTTCGGCCACTTCGGCGACCGAACTGCAGAAGCAGGTCGGGCAAACCTGGGTGCAATTCGTGCACGAGAGGCACCGCTGGGCCACCTCCGACCATCGCGGGTGCTCGAGATTTCCCAGCAGCAGATCCCGCAGCCCTTCCGTGTCGAGATGCCGTTGAATCTGCTCCTCCGCCCGCTTCCGAGCCTGCCGGGCCCCTGCGCGTTCCGGTTCCGTGCTGGTCCGCCCCGGAATCCGCCGCACCAGGTCCGCGCCGCGTTCCGAACCGACCGCCACGGTGAATCCCGCGTCGGTCTCGGTCAGCGCCAGATCAAACCCGACCCGACATTCCGGGCCGGTCTTCATCGAGGTGCAGAAACAGGTGGCCGCCGCCTGCGTGCAATTCACTGCGATGATCAACGCCCGGGCCCGTCGCTCGGCATAGACCGGATCGACGTACGGTCCTTCCACGAAGATCCGATCCTGGATTCGCAGGGCGGCCAACTCGCAGGCCCGCACCCCCAGAAAGGCGTACTGGGGAACCGGTTCTTCGGCCCCCGTCATGGTCCAGCCGTTGGCGTTCCGCTCGGCGATCGACAGGGTCGTCAGGGGAGGAAACAGGTATCTCTTCCACGAATGCGGCCCCACCACATATCCGAACAACTGGTCGTCAGCGCGGCGTTCCAGACGATACAGGCCGGGCTCCTGCCGATCGGTCCAGCCCGCGGGCAGGTCTTCGACTCTCCGAATCGTTCCATACACGATGGCCCCTTGGTCGATCTGGGGCCCCAGCACCTCATACCCTTGCCCGCCCAACAGC
>CAIOTJ010000628.1 GCA_903861195.1 uncultured Planctomycetaceae bacterium
CCTTCGAAGCCAGTTGATCACAGGGAGGTAAATCTTAGGAGGATGGCCTTCGACAGAAGTCCGATTGAGACTGAAATCATCGCTGTCGCGCAGCCGACAGGTAATCGGCCTGACAAAGGGAGACCCTACCTGCGCAAGAATCGGGCCGGGAACAGACGCCAAAACAAACCATTTGTCGGCCCAAGGGGCCAACAATTCCCGTCGTCGTCCATGCGGTTCCAAGAACAGTCAGCCCGTTGGGCCTGTCGGCGTGTTTTGCGATTGTCCCCGACCAGGGCCTTTGACCCGGGCTGGGGGAACGGCTGGCCCCTTGGGTCGGACGACAGCCCCGTTCGGGCCAGTCAACCACAAACGGCACATCCAACCGGCCAGGTGGCCCGCTCGGTGTGTGGATCGGGCCGCAACAACCGTCGGTAGGCCCAACCGGCCAGCCATGCCCCGCGTCCGGTTCATCGGGCCGGGAACGCAGGGAACAAACGGTCGCCCGGTCGGGAAGACAATTTGGGGGCGAGGTTGCTTTCAAGTCCTCCTTAGGGAACTGCCAAACCTGCATCCCGTGTCATGATTCCATAACTCATATTGATGTAATGTCTTACACTCTTTTCAAAGCCCGATTTCGAAACGTTGACCCGGGGGCACATGACAGGGTGAACTCAATTGAGCGACCCGCCGCATTGCCATTTTGGCATCCACACAAAATGGCAGAAACAGCTGGGTGCGAGGGCATGCCAAAATGGCATCAACGGGTTGGACGCAGGAGGCAAAGGTGGGTGCAGGGAAGGGATTTGTCTGGGTTTGACCAAAAGAGCGGGAACTTCGGTTTTGGGGCACGAGGGGAAGGCAGGCTGAAGGGTGCGGGAGCGGTCCGCGGGAGGCTGGGCGAGAACGGAGTGGATGGTTGCAAGTCGCTGAAAAATCGGCACAAACGTCAGCCCGACGACACGGGCCAGCCCTCACCATCCGGTGGAAAATCAGGTCTTGGCGGGACAGTGACAACCGGGGTGGGGCAACGGTCGAAGTGGGGGCGGAAGAGGTCTATTGGAATCGTCCCTCGCGAGTTTCGGCACGCTGTTTGCCTTTCTGATTTCGCACTGCCGAGTTCAACGCCTGCGTTCCCGGGTGTCAGCGTGGAGCTGTCGGCTGGCTCAGTTTCCTGTCCTGTCGCAGATGGAGTTTCAACCATGAACTTGCTCAGTCGGTTTGGCGGTCGGTTGTGGGATCCCTGGCGCGAAATCGGCCAGTTGCAGCACGAGATGGGCCGGTTGCTGAACTCGGCCCGCAGCGTGCCTGTCCATGAAGGGCACGAGGGCCCCCCCGTCAACGTTTACACCAACGACAACGACATTCTGATCTCCCTCGAAGTGCCGGGGATTGATCCCTCCCTCGTCGATGTGACCGTCGCCGGCAGCCTCGTCACCCTGGCGGGCAAACTGGGCGGCGAAGGGGTCGAGGAAGGGACCGGCTTCCACCGTCGCGAACGCCCGGTGGGACAGTTCAGCCGTCGGCTGCAGCTTCCCTTTGAAGTCGATCCCTCCAAGACCGAGGCGACCTACGAACAGGGAGTGCTGAGCGTGAAACTGAGCCGGCCCGAGTCGGCCAAGCCCCGCCGCATCACCGTCAAGGCGTCGTGACGGCCCCACGCGACCCGCCGGCCCCGCGCGACCTGATTCCAGACAAACCCCATCATCCTGAAGGGAGCGGTTTCATGAATCCTGAAGTGAATTCTCCAGTTTGCGGCTGCGATACCCAAGGCACCTGCGACCAACCGGTGGTCGCGAAGAAAGAGACCACGGTTCCGGATGGGGCCGAGCGAACACAATCGCAGCGGGTGTTTGTGCCGCTGGTGGACATTGTCGAGAAAGACCAGCAGCTGACCCTGGTGGCCGATCTGCCAGGGGTCGACGAGAGCGGCATCGACATCGCCATCGAAAAGAACGTGCTGACCATCCGCGGCCGGATCAGCCATGCGATTCCAGCGGGATTCCAGTTGCGGTATGAGGAGTACGGCGTGGGAGACTACGAGCGCTCGTTCATGCTGCCCAACAACATCGACCGCGACGGCATCCAGGCGTCGATGAAGGATGGCGTGCTGCGGGTGACCCTACCCAAGGTGAAGCAGGCGACCACTCGCCGTGTTCCGGTCGTGGCCGGCTAAGCCAACCGGCGTTCACGGACAGTTTTCAGTCCCCCTGTCCGGGAATGACCGGTCGGTACCGCAACCCGCGGCGAGACGGAGTCTCGCCGCGGGTTGTTTTCTTGATGGTTGAGCCCCGGGCGACTTGCCCCGCGGAACCATCCCGATCCACTGCGTCGCCAACAGCTCTTGCAACCCGGGATCTGGAATCGTGTTTCGCTCTGCTAAGATGAGAGAGAGACCGCGCGGTGGCGGTCTCGTACTCAAGTCAAACCAAAAGCGGAAGTCAGTCGGAATGAAGACCGGAATTGTGGGAGTGGGGATGGTCGGTTCGGCCTCGGCGTTCGCCCTGGTGATGAACGGGGTGGGACGCGAAATCGTGCTGGTGGATCTGAACAAGGCGCGGGCCGAGGCTGAGGCCAATGACATCCACCATGCCGTCCCGTTCGCGCACCCTCTCTCGGTCCGCGCGGGAGACTATCCCGACCTGCAGGGGTGCCAGGCGGTGGTGATTGCCGCCGGGGTCGCCCAGAAGCCGGGAGAAACCCGGCTGCAACTACTGCAACGGAACGCCGCGGTGCTGGCCGACGTGATTCCGCGGATTGTCGAGCACGCCCCCGACGCGGTGTTGATCATGGTGTCGAACCCGGTCGATATCATGACGCATCTGGCGGCTCACTTCGCCGCCCAAGCGGGCATTCCCCCGTCACGGGTCATTGGCTCGGGAACGATGCTCGACACGGCGCGGTTCCGGGCGTTGCTGGGACGGCACTTCGATGTCGACCCACACCACGTGCACGCCTACGTGCTGGGTGAGCATGGAGACTCGGAAGTGCTGGCCTGGTCGCAATGTTCG
>CAIOTJ010000629.1 GCA_903861195.1 uncultured Planctomycetaceae bacterium
ATTTCCCCAGAGCTCCCAGGCCAGACCGCGCAGGCGGTGCATGACTCCCCAGTCGGGACGCAGAGCCGACACCTGTTCGAGGTCGCGCAGCGCGACTGACAGTTCTTGCCGCGCCTGGGATGCGGGCAGACCCGGACGGGTGTCGTCCAGAGGGAGGAGTTTCAGCAGCGTGCGATAGGCCGAGAGCAGCCGACCCCAGGGCCCGGCGTCGCCCTCACTGCGGACAATCGCACGGCGGGCCTGTTCGGCCAGTTCCGCGTCACCCGCCCGGTCGGCGGCCGCGGCCACCTGGGCCAGCAGATCCAGGTCCCGCAACCCCGTCCGCACGGCAAACCGCCCCACCTCCAGCAGGAACGTGTCGCGTGCCGACTGCTGGGCCAGACTCAACAATCCTCGCGCCAGGCGTTGCTTCTGACGGACCGGCCAAGTCAGCGTCCCTTCCCAGAACTGGGGGATCTCTCCCGGATCGAGACTGCCCCGGGAAGACCCCAGTCCCCGGGCTTCGGCCTGCAGCAACCGCGAGACCAGCACCTCTCCCTGGGCCCGTCGGAACGCGTCGGAAACCTGGGTGATCCAGACCGCGTTGTCGGTCCTGGAGCGGTCGGCGTACCAAGCCAGCAGCCGCGTGAGGCCGGTCGCCAGTTCCGGATTGTCAGCCTTGTCCTTCAGCTGTTCCGACAAGAGATCGACGGCCGCCGCCACCGCGCCCGATTCCACCAACCGTTCGGCCCGCAGCAGCGCGATCCGTGAGTTCCGCGGCTGTTGCCGGGCCAGTGACTCCAGTTGATCATCGACCTCTTTCCAGACCCGTTGCGGCGGGGGCAGCCGCAGTTGCTCCAGGACCTGCAATTCGAGCGCGTCCATATTTGGCTCAGACTGGCTCTCCGCCCCCCCCGCGAACAGCGGCTGCCAGGGGAGCCCCTGCCGGACCAGCAGGCGACCCAGTTCCAGGCGTCCCTGGTACCAGTCGGGGCGTGTCTCCAGGGCCCGCCCGAGAGCGCTTCGCAGTTGTTCTTCGCGGGAAAGTCGCCGATGGCACTCGCAGAGCCAGCTGTCGATCCGCTCGATCAGATCGTCGGCCGAGGGGTCGGACTGAGACTGCAATTGATTGCGCAAGGCTTCGAGCCGGCGTACGGCACCGTCGAACTGTCCCTCGGAAAACTCCCGGAGGCTGTTCACAAATTCGGTCACCTCGGGCCGGGGAGGCTGTTCGGCCAGGTCGCGCAGCAACTGCTGCCAGTCCTGTTCGCGGACCTGCTGTTCCTGTTCCGAATCATCCTCTTCGCCCCCGGTGAGCGCCTCGGCCAGCCCCAGGTGAAAGACCATGGGCCAGACCTTGCGCTCGAGTTCCGCGAGAGATTGGGACCGTTTCGCCACCTCCTCGAGCCCGGCCCGATAGGTCCGCCGCGCGGCGGGAGACTGTCTCCCCAGAATCTGCAGCCGCCCCAGGATCTCGAACAGCGCGGGGGCCGGATTGGGCTCCCGCAACGCCTGTTGCAGGAGTTCCCGGGCCTCTGCCTCGACCGCGGCGGCCTGCTGGTGATTCCCAGCCGAGGCCAACTGCAGCCAGCGTGTTTCCAGAACCGCGGCGCCCAGCGACACAACTTCGGGATGGTTGGGCGCAGCGTCGATCGCCTGCCGCCAGAAGTTCTCGGCCACCACCGCATCCCCTTGCCGCAGGGCATGTTCGGCCAGGGCCACCAGAAACCACCAGGCAGGCTGGACACGGGCCCGCATTCGCCGCAGCACGGTCGCCGTCTGCTCCTGCAACAGTCTTTGTCGAATGCGACCCTCGGCGGTCGAAGCCTCCGGAGAATGGATGACAGGCAGATCTTCGGGGTTGTCTGCCAGGGATTGGCGCCAGACATTGAAGTCTTCGACCAGTCCCTTCAATTGCGGGGCGGGTTCCTCACAGACATCCATCAACTCCAGCAGTTGTCGATACGGCTGCGGGTCCTGCTGCGAGTTGTCACTGGTGCGGACGAGGATCCGGGCCGCCTCCACCAATTCGCCCTCGACACGATGACACTCCAGGGCCAAAGCGCGCAACTCGGGATCGGTCGGCAAGACCGTCCACACCGGGGCCAACAAATCGGTCCGCACCCAGCGATGGTCACCCCGCTGCATCGCCGAACGAATCAACAACAGGCGGTTGTCGCGGTCCTGGGGCTCATCTGCGAGGTGCTCTTCAAGCAGGTCTCGCCCCTCTTCGTAATCCCTCCGCGTGGCCGAGGGCCTCACCAGGGCCCGACCGGCCAGGAGCCGGGTGAACCGATCGTCCGGATCGAGCCGCAGAGCCAATTTCGCCTTGGCCGCAGACGCCGGGAGATCTCCTTTTTCGGCCAGTTCCGCGGCCTCGCGTTTGGTGTTCGTGGTCCAAGTCTCGATGACGCGGTTGCGACGCCAATTTCCCGCAGCCACCACGAGGAGTGTCAGCAGACAAATGCCCAGCAGCAGTTTTCGATTCCACCGAATCGAGATCTTGTCGAGGTATTCGAGCTGTTCGACCGCCTGCTGGTCGACAAACGGGAAATTGACCTGACCCACCGACGGGGTGACCGGCTGTTGCAGATCAATCGGCAACGGATCCGCGCCCAGTGCTTCCCGGGGGAGGGGGCTCGGCAGCAGGCCTCCCGGCAAGCCGAATCGGGAATCGTCGAATTCCTGATACGGCTGATCGTCGGGGGGGGGCAGGGGAAAGAGTCTGGGGTCTGACAAAGTTCAACGGGTCCTGAAGAACCACCGGTCGCCGGACCGGGTGTGAGCGGGGGTGGACCGCCGCACCTCACCGCAGGTGGGTTCTTCGCAGTGGGTGGATCGGGTGGAGCGTGTGGGCAACGCTCATCCTGTGGCTGCGGCAACCTCTCCGGCAACTTCCCGCACCCAGAAGAAAGCCGCCGTCATCCCGCCCACTCCCGGAACAATTGCCGTGGACTTGAATTTTAGCCAAGGGCGGATTATCCCGCGAGTCTGTTCTTCGGCTTCAGGCACCATTTCCCCCGCGCTCCATGCCCACCTCTGTCCACTGCAAAAAAACTCTTTCACTGCTGCTGGTGTGGTCTGTTCTGGGTGCCCGGGTGCACGCCGAACCACCAGTGCTGCAATCGCAGTTTCTCTACGAAACCGCCCCGTTTCCAGCCTGTCACGCCGCAACGGTCTGCGAGACACCGGGAGGCCTGCTGGCGGCATTTTTCGCCGGGACCGATGAGGGTGAGAACGACGTGGGGATCTGGACCTGTCGCCGGCAGGAGGGGCGTTGGCAGTCTCCGGTCCTGGCGGCTGAGGGGCTGGAGTTTGGCAGCCGCCGACTTCCCTGCTGGAATCCAGTGCTGGTCCCCCTGCCCGACCAGCGACTGCTGCTGTTCTACAAAGTGGGCCCCAGCCCCCAGAGCTGGTGGGGAATGTTCAAAGAGAGTGCGGATGGGGGAGTGAGCTGGACAGCCCCCCGACGGTTGCCCGAGGGAATCCTGGGACCGGTCCGCAACAAGCCTCTCTGGCTGGGCTCCCGACTGCTGTGTGGCTCGAGCACCGAGCATGCCGGCTGGCGGGTCCATCTGGAATGGACCGATGACCTGGGCCAGACCTGGTCGCGCACTCCCGCCCTGCACACCACCGAACGCTGGGGGCTGATCCAACCCACCTTGTTCAAACATTCCGGTGACCGTGTGCAGATCCTCTGCCGCAGCCAACAGGGGCGGATCGTGCAGCTCTGGTCCAGCGACCGGGGTGCCACCTGGACCGCTCCCGAACCGATCGATCTGCCGAATCCCAACAGCGGGATCGACGGGGTCACCCTCGCCGACGGCCGCCACCTGCTGGTCTACAACCACACCGAGCGGGGACGCAGCCCCCTGAACGTGGCGCTGTCGGACGATGGACAGACCTGGAAGCAGGTCTGGACGCTGGAACAGGAACCGGGCGAGTTCTCGTATCCCGCCGTCATCCAGACGCAAAGCGGGACAGTCGAGATTCTGTACACCTGGAATCGGCGACGGATCCGTCACGTGACACTCGAAGCGGCCCGACTCACCCTCCCCTGAGTGGAGCACTGGCGATGGTTCCGGCCGGGCGGATCGACCCGCGCCGCTCCCACATGGTTGGGACTCTGGGCTGGGCGCGACCAGTCCCCCCTCCTCACTCCGGGCCGCCTTGCGAACGGCACAGCGACGGCTTACAACGGCGGGTCTCGTCGGCGGGCATTGGCTCGCGAATCGTGCGCATCGGAAGGATGGTCGGAAATGCTGCGTTGGAACGGGGCCGCACTGCTGCTTCTCGCCTTGGGATTGGCGACGTGGGGACTGACCAGCGGGACGCCTCGGGCTGGTTCCCCGACGTCCGCGGGATCAAGTCGCCTCGCGCTCCGGGGGGAGTCTGCGAACACCTGCCTGCCGCCGGGAGGGATCGCCGAATACTCTCCCCAACAAGTGACCGAGGCTCTGGAAGACGCCCGGTACCGGGGAAACGCCCGACGGGGAGCGGCGATCTTCGGCTCGGCGCATTTCGCGTGCCTTTCCTGTCATAAAGTGGGCCCCCAGGGGGGGGCGGCGGGACCCGAGTTGACCAACGTGGGGGGGCGTCTGACCCCCTCCCAGATTGTCGAGGCTCTGTATTGGCCCCGCCGGGAGGTTCGGCCCGAGTATCGCGTCTGGATGGCCCAGACCAAGAGCGGACGGAGCGTGCAGGGGTATCTCGTCGGTCAGACGGCCCAGGAGGTCGAACTGCGGGACCCAGCCCGCGGCGCAGTGACCGTGCTGCCGCGATCCGAACTGGAGGAACTGCGTGAGGTGGGGACTCTCATGCCTGAGGGGCTCGTGGCCGCCATGTCGCCGACCCAGCGGGCCGATGTGGTGCGGTTTCTCTGCGAATTGAAGGGACCGGGACCATTGTCGAACCTGGTTCAGCCAACATCCCATGAAGCGGCCGAATGGTCGTATGCCAAGGCTCCCCTGCATCCAGAGCAGTGGCCCTTTCTGTCGCATTTTGTGAATCGCGATCGGCTCTACGACTTTTACACCAAGGAGGCCCGGCATTTCCGGCAGGCTCCCATCGCTCCGGTCCTGCTTCCCGCCTACCCCGGCATTGATGGGGGGAGTTTTGGCCATTGGGGGAACCAGAATGAACAGACCTGGGCCAGCGATCGCTGGAACGCGACCGACCTGGGTTCGCTGCAGGCGGCGATCTTCCGGGGGGCCGGCGTGACGGTCCCCAAGGGAGTCTGCGTGCGTCTGGGAGAGCGGGGCGAGCTGGCGACCTGTTTCAATCCGGAAACGCTGCGGTATGAGGCCCTCTGGAAGGATGGGTTCCTCAAGTTTTCGTCCGTCCGCCATGGCTTCATGGATGGGGGGCTGCTCGCCGGAGAGCCGCTGCCGCCGCCTGCGAACCGGGAGTTGCCCGCCGCATCCACCTACCGGGGTTTTTACCGACATGGACGGCAAGTGGCGTTCTTGTACCGGGTGGGCGAGACCGATTGGCTGGATGTTCCCACCGCCCAGGAGGGGGCTTTGCAGAGCCTTGCGGCCCCCCTGTCCGACCATCCCCTGCAGTCGTTGACGGCGGGGGGCCCGCCACAGTGGCCGCAGGTGTTTGAGATCCCGGGGGTGCCCGGCCGCGGGGGACCGTACGTCATCGACCGGATTCCCCCTCCCTGGGACAACCCCTGGAAGGCCCAGATGTTTTTCTCGGGGCATGATTTCACCCCCGACGGTACGGCGTACGTCTGCACCATGCAGGGGGATGTCTGGCAGGTGCGGGGACTGGACCAGGACCTCGCGCAGGTCCGCTGGAAGCGGTTCGCCGCGGGTCTCAATCAACCCCTGGGACTGAAGGTGGTTGACGGGGTGGTGCACGTTCTTGGTCGCGATCAGCTGACGCGGCTGCATGACCTGAATGGCGACAGCGAGGCCGACTTCTACGAGTGCGCCAGCAACGCCTACACCACGTCGCCGGCCGGTCATGATTTCCTCTGCGGCCTGGAGCGGGATGAGCGGGGGAATTTCTACACCGCTTCGGGAAACCAGGGGCTGCTGCGGATTTCGCCCGATGGAAAGCGGGTGGAGGTGTTGGCGACCGGCTTTCGCAATCCCGATGGCCTGGGTCTGATGCCGGATGGATCGATCACCGTGCCGTGTTCGGAAGGGGAATGGACCCCCGCCTCGACGCTGTGCCTCGTTCGCCCGCAATTTGGGGACAGCCAATTTGAACCTCCGCATTTCGGCTATCCGGGACCACGGAACGGCCAGAAACCGACTCTGCCCCTGATGTATCTCCCCCGGGGACTGGACAACTCGGCGGGGGGCCAGATTGCCATCGAGGGGGAGCGCTGGGGGCCGTTGGAGGGACTGGCCGTGCACCTGTCGTTTGGAACGGCGACACATTTTCTGCTGCTGCGTGACGAGGTGGATGGACAGCCGCAGGGAGGGCTGGTTCCCCTGCCAGGTGAGTTTTCGTCGGGGGTCCACCGGGGTCGTTTCAATCCGCAGGATGGGCAGTTGTACGTCAGTGGCATGGCGGGCTGGGGGGCCTACAACTCGCAGGAGGGGTGTTTTGAACGGGTGCGGTACACGGGCGACCGGGTCCAGCTGCCGCGGGCGTTCCATGTGCACCAGAACGGCGTGCTGGTGGAGTTCAGCGCGCCCGTCACCCCGGAGATCGCCGGTGACGCCGCGCGGCAATTCGCCCAATCATGGAATTACCGCTACAGTGCCGCCTACGGATCGGAAGAGTATTCCCCCAGCCATCGGGGGGCGATCGGGCATGATGCCTGGGCGATCACCCGGGCGGTGGTGCTGCCGGGAGGACGGCGGGTGTTTTACGAGATTCCCGATCTGCAGCCGGTCAGTCAATTGCAGCTGCACCTCGCGGTGGAGCCTGGAGAACCGCTGGATCTGTTCCTCACGGTCCACGCGTTGGACATTCCTTTTGGCGACTACCCGGGCTACCGCCCCGTGGCGAAGACGATTGCCGCCCATCCCATGCTGGTCGATCTCTCCAGCCAGGCCCAGGCGCCACCCAATCCGTGGCGGGAACCGATCGAAGGGGCCCGGGAGATTGTGCTGGAGGCGGGCAAGAACCTCAGCTTCAGTCCCCGCGATCTCTCGGCCGAGGCGGGGGAACCGCTGAAGCTGGTGTTCCGCAATCCGGATGTGGTTCCCCACAATGTGGTGTTGGTCCGCCCCGGACACCTGGAAACGGTGGGGCAGCTGGCGAACCGGTTCATCGCCTCTCCCGAGGCGGTCGTGAGGCATTATGTGCCCCGCAGCGACGAGGTGTGGGCCTATACCGATGTGGTGCCGCCCGGGCAGGAGTTCGCCATTTTCGTGCGGGCTCCGGAACGTCCCGGGAACTACCCGTTCCTGTGTTCCTTTCCCGGGCACTGGATGGCGATGAACGGGGTGTTGACCGTCATGCCGCGGCGGTAGACGCCCCAGCCCCGTGACTGTACGGCACGGAAGCGTGCTTGGTTTCCCTTTCCTTCAGGAGCATTGGCGATGTCGAATCCGGAAAACAACTCGGGGTCGGGCGGCCGGCCGGCCGCGGTGGTGACAGGCGTGCTGGGGCTGGCCGTGGGGGGGGGTGGGACCATCCTGGGGATGACCAACATGGGGTATACCAAGACCGAAAACGCCAAGGCCAAACCGGATGCCGCGACCGCCCCGGGCAACGGCCCAGCCGGTGGCATGATGGGGGGCGGCATGATGGGGGGCGGCGGCATGCCCGGCGGGGGGATGATGGGAGGTGGTGGTGGAGGGGGCTGGGGTGGAGGCGGCGGCGGAGGTGGGAAGCGAACTCTCACGACCCTGGTGGGCAAGCTCGAGTTGCTCTCGCGGAAAGATCTCAAGCTGCGGGTCGAGTTGACCCCCGAGCAGGTCGGGAAGGTGACCGAGGTTCTCGCCAAGCTGCAATCGGCCGAGAAGATGACGGCCGACGAGGCAACCGCCTTCCAGAAATCCCTGGAAGAGCTGATGACCAAAGAGCAAACCGAGGTGCTCAACCAGATCGGACTCCCCATGGGGGGGGGAGGCGGCCGGGGAGCGGGAGGCGGAGGTGGCGGCGGAATGATGGGGGGTGGCGGTGGCGGCGGGGGGATGATGGGCGGCGGCGGCGGGGCGGCCAACCAAGATGAAAACCCCTTCACCCAGGAGACGAACCAGAAGCGGCTCAAAGACCTGCTCGACCGCCTGAAGCCGGCCGCCTAGCCAGCACTGTCCGTGATCCCCAAACGGGGCCGACGGACACCAGGACCGACAAACCAATACGAACGCCCGGTCTCCTTGAGGAGCACCGGGCGTTTGGGTTTTGAGGCCCGCGGGGGATCTCCGCGAAACCGCAGGCTATTCTCCGCCGAAGTAGCCCCCGGCCGGCTCTTCGAGGGGCACATAGTCTTCGAACCGCATGAACTGCCGTTTGAAGCCCAGCTTCACGATCCCGGTCGGTCCATTGCGGTGTTTCGCGACGATGATCTCGGCGACCCCCGGACTGTCCTCGGGGTCATACATCTCGGGACGGTGCAGGAACATCACGATGTCGGCATCCTGCTCGATCGCGCCGCTTTCCCGCAGGTCGGCCAGCTTGGGGCGCTTGTCTTCGCGCAATTCCACACCCCGGTTGAGCTGGGCCAGGCCGATCACCGGAACCTGCAGTTCCTTCGCCATGAATTTCAGGCGGCGGGTGATCCCGGCGATCTGTTGCTCGCGCGGGGCCCGCTTGTCTTCCGGCTCGACCAGCTGCAGGTAATCGATGATGACCGTGCCCAGGTTGTTCTTCCGCTTCAACCGGCGGCAGATGGCGTTGATCTGCGACATCGTGCGGCCTCCCTGGTCGTCGATGAAGATCGGCAGTTCGGCCAACTCCTGAAACGTCTGCATCAGCAGGTCGTACTCATGGTCTTCGAGGTCTCCCTTGCGCAGTTTCTGCATATCGAGTTTCCCCCGGATGCAGACGAACCGTTCCGCCAGCTCATGGCGCGACATTTCGAGGCTGAAGACCACCACCCCCTGCTGTCCCCGGTCGGCGATCGCCTCGGCGAGGTTGAGCACGAACGCCGTCTTGCCCATCGACGGGCGGGCCGCCAGGATCACGAGTTCCGCGGGCTGCAAACCGTTGGTGCGGGCGTCGAGATCGCGAAAGCCCGTGCTCACTCCACTGACCGACCCGCGCAGCTCCATGCGTTTCTGGATGCGGTCGAAGGCCTCCAGCAGGATTTCCTTCAGCTGCAGCTTCTCGGTCCCTTCCTGCTGCTCGAGGATGTTGAAGACCTCTTTTTCGGCCTTGTTGAGCAGATCATCGGTTCCCACCGACTCGTCATACGCGTCGCGCAGAATCTCGGTGCAGGCTGAAATCAGCCGCCGCTGGAGAGATTTCTCGCGGACAATCTCGGCGTAGTATTGCGCGTGGGCGGCGTGCGGGGTGCTCTCGAGAATCTCGACGAGATAGTCGGGACCGCCGCAGTCGGCCAGATCTCCCTGCTTTTCGAGCGCCTCGGCCACAGTGACCGCGTCGAAGGCGTGTTTGCCCCGGTCATGCAGCGATTTGATGGCCGCATAGATCTTCCGGTGCGAGTCGAGATAGAAGTGATCGGGCAGCAGCCGGTCCGACACCTCGTCGAAGACGCTGTTGTCGAGCAGAATGCTGCCCAACAGACCCTTTTCGGCCACGAGGTTCTGCGGCGGCAGACGATCGGATCGGGCGGGGGTCTCCATGCGTCTCCGTCCGCCACCTTCCTCACCCGTACTGGGGAACTCCATGTTGCTCCTGCTTTCCCTGATCTGCGCCACCCCGGAGAGCTGGTTTTTTTGCTCCCCATGACGACGATTTTAACCGATCAGCACCGGCAAGGCGAACACGCGATGGGCAGGCCAAAATGGCCGCAGGACGCAGAGTGTCGGCCGGCGACCGCCGCATCGCGGCGGCCATCCCGAGGTCAGTCGAACAGGTAACTGACCGACTCGTTGCGGTGAATGCGTTTGATCGCCTCACCCAGCAGCGGTGCCACGGACACGACCTTGAGATTGGGAAAGGTCTGTTCGGGCCGCAGGGGAATACTGTTGGTGACCACCACTTCGTGGATGGGGGCATCGCGGAGGATGCGGGGGGCGTCGCCGCAGAACACGGCATGGCTCGCCCCAACATAAATCCGCCGGGCCTGATGTCCATGCACGACCCTCACCGCCCCCACCATGGAGCCCCCGGTGGTGATCATGTCGTCAAAAATCAGCGCGGTTTTACCGGCGATGGGGCCGCCAATCAGATTGGCCTGCTTGGTCTCGGTCGCGCTTGACCGGCGTTTGTCGACGATGCACAGCGATCCGCCCATCCGCTCCTGGTGCTGGAGGGCCCGCTTGATGCTTCCCTCGTCGGGGCTGACCACCACCAGTTCCGACTCGGGGAGCTCCAGCCCCAGGAAGTATTCATCGAGAATGGGGGAGGCGTAGAGGTGGTCGACTGGAATGTCGAAAAAACCCTGGATTTGCGCAGCGTGCAGATCCATGGCCAGAACCCGGTCGGCCCCCGCCTCGACGATGAGGTTGGCGCAGAGCTTGGCGGTGATGGGGACGCGCCCGGCATCTTTGCGATCCTGGCGGGCATACCCGAAGTAGGGCATGACGGCGGTGATTCGCTCGGCGCTGGCCCGACGACAGGCGTCGATCAGCACCAGCAGCTCCATCAGGTTTTCGTTGACGGGAGGACACGTCGGCTGAACGATGAAGACATCGCGCCCCCGGATATTCTCCTCCAGACGCACACCGATCTCGCCATCCGGGAAATTCCAGGATTCGAGGCTGCCGAGGGTGATATTGAGGTACGCTGCGATCTCGGCGGCCAGCGCAGGATGCGCCCGCCCCGCAAGAATCGTCAGGTAGTCGGCCATGAATCGCGTCCTGCGGGTCAGCGTCGTTCGAGGGGAACGAACGAGCGTTCCTTGGGACCGGTATAAATCTGGCGGGGCCGGTTGATGCGGCTGACCCCTTCCTCACGCTGTTCCCGCCAGTGGGCGATCCACCCGGGGAGGCGCCCCAGGGCGAACATCACCGTGAACATGTTCGTGGGAATGCCCATCGCCCGGTAAATAATTCCGCTGTAGAAGTCGACGTTGGGGTACAGCTTCCGCTCGATGAAGTATTCGTCGTTCAGGGCGACCTCCGCCAGTTGCTGGGCAATCTCCAGCAGCGGATCCTTGATTCCCAGAAGCCCCAGCACCTCGCCCGCCTTCTTCTTCAGGATGGTCGCGCGGGGATCGAAATTCTTGTAGACCCGATGGCCGAACCCCATGAGCCGGAAACCCGACTTCTTGTCCTTGGCCATGGCCACATACTTCTTCAAATCGCCCCCGTCATCGCGGATGCGTTCCAGCATCTCGATCACTTCCTGGTTCGCCCCGCCGTGGAGTGGTCCCCACAGGGCGCAGATCCCGGCCGAAATCGACGCGAACAGGTTCGCATGGCTGCTTCCCACCACCCGAACCGTCGACGTGCTGCAGTTCTGCTCGTGATCGGCGTGCAGGATCAACAATGCGTTCAGCGCGCTCTCGAGCACCGGGGAGATGTGGTACTCTTCGGAGGGGACCGCGAACATCATCTGCAGGAAATTCGCGCAGTAGCTCAGCTCGTTGCGCGGATAGACCATCGGCTGGCCGACCGATTTCTTGAAGGCGTACGCCGCGATGGTCTTGAGCTGGGCCAGTAGCCGGACCATGTTCAGGTCGGGATCGTGCGCAGGAGACTCGGGATAGTACGTCGACAGACACGAGACCATCGCCGACAGGATCGCCATCGGGTGCGCGGTCGGAGGAAAACCCTCGAAGAACTTCTTGAGGTCTTCGTGGATCATGCTGTGCGAGGTCAGCCGGTGACGCCACTCGGCCAACTGCGTCTTGTTGGGGAGTTCTCCGTAAATGAGCAGGTAGGCCACTTCGGAAAACGCCGCCGTCTCGGCCAGCTGCTCGATGGGATAACCCCGATACCGCAGGATTCCCGCCTCGCCGTCGATGAAGGTGATGGCACTTTTACACAACCCCGTGTTGCCCAACCCGGGGTCAAATGTAATGGCCCCCGACTGTCCCCTCAACGCCGAGATGTCGATCCCCAGCTCGGCCTCCGTGCCGACCAGCGTCGGAAATTCGTAATCCTTGCCGTTGAGTGTGAGTCGGGCCGTCGTCATGTTCGAAACGTCTCCAGGGAACCCCCCGAGATGCTCGAGCGCACTCTGTGTTGTCTTCCGGGGGGCGTTCGGAGATTAGCCGACCCTTCCCAGTGAAACAAGCAACACTGCTCCGTTTCCCGGAACACCGCTTGCCGTTCCCGGCAACCCCGGCCTATGCTGCCTTATCGGCCTGTCGTTTTTCCCGCCGCCATCCCCGGATCTGGATTCCCATGCCAGTTCGCCCCCCTCTGTCCGGCTCCGCGATCATCCTGGGGTTCGCACGCCTCCGCGGCTGTGTCCTGGGTCTGACTTTCCTCTGGGCGCTCGGCTGGGGATTCAGCCCCACGGGCCTCGCACAGACCCCACCTGTCGAGCCGAAAGCCGACTCCCCAGCCGAAGGACTACGACTTTTCCGGGAGCAGATTCGTCCGCTGCTGGCGCACCGGTGCCTGAACTGCCATGGGGGGGAGAAGCAAGAGGCCGATTTCAGCCTGAACTCGCATGATGAGCTGCTCAAGGGGGGAGCCTCGGGCAAGGCGATTGTGGCGGGCAAGTCGCGGGACAGCCGGCTGATCCAGCGGATCACCCACGCGGTCAAACCAGGAATGCCGTTGAATTCGGAAAAACTCGCAGAATCCGAAATCCAGCAACTGGCACGGTGGATTGATCTCGGGGCCCCGTATGAGGCCCCCCTGACCGATCAAACGGCCCCGGCCGAAGATCCGACCACCCGCAAGATCACCCCGGAAGCGCGGGAATTCTGGTCCTTCCAGCCCCTGTCCCAGCCGCAGCCCCCCGAAGTCCGCGACGGGGCGTGGTGCCGGAATCCGATTGACCGGTTCGTTCTGGCGCGGCTCGAAGCGGCCGGGCTGACCCCCAGTCCCCGGGCCCCGGCGGCCGTGCTGTTAAGACGGGCCCAGTTCTCGTTGACCGGCCTGCCCCCCACGGCGGAGCAGGTCGCCCTCGCGGAAGCGGAGTTCTCCAACCCCCAGCTTGCCGCCGCCATCGACGAACTGTTGGCGAGCCCCCACTACGGTGAGCGCTGGGCCCGGCATTGGCTCGACATCGCCCGCTTCGGGGAGAGCCATGGATTCGAGCACGACTACGATCGCCCCACCGCGTTCACCTATCGTGATTTTGTCATCGAGGCCTTCAACCGCGACCTCCCCTTCGACACTTTCGTCAAGTGGCAGATTGCCGGCGATGAGCTGGCCCCGCACGACAACCTGGCCCAGATGGCCACCGGCTATTTGGCGGCGGGTGTCCACAGTACCCAGATCACCAAAAACGAGGTCGAGAAACATCGCTACGATGAACTCGACGACATCGTCAACACCGTGGGGCTGTCGATGCTGGGGCTCTCGGTGGGATGTGCCCGCTGCCACGACCACAAGTTCGACGCCATTCCCCAACGGGACTATTACCGGATGGTGGCGGCCTTCACGACCACCGTGCGGTCTGAAGTCGATCTTGAAATCGACCGCGAAGCCACCGTCGCCGCCCGGGCCGCCCACGCAGCCGAACATCAGCCTCTGGTGGAGGCCCTGCGAAAGTACGAGGGCGAGATGCTCCCCTCCCGGTTGGCCGCCTGGGAGCAGACCAACCCGCTGCGGCCCGGGGAGTTTCCCTGGCTGCTGATGGAGCCCGTCGAGCTGAAATCGGAGGGGGGGGCGACCCTCACGCCGCAACCCGATGCAGCGGTTCTCGCGACAGGAATCAACCCGCAATTCGATCGCTACACCCTGGTTCTCCAGACACCTCTGACCGACCTGCGGCACCTGCGCATCGAAGCGCTGGCCCAGGCCTCGCTGGTGCGGGGCGGACCAGGTCGGGCCGACAATGGGAACTTCGATCTGACCGATGTGCAGGTCTCGATCGCACCGCTCGATGATCCGACGAAATCGCAGGTGGTGAGGCTGCTGGATCCGCGGGCGACATTCGAACAGGCGGGACTGCCGATTGCGGCGGCCATTGATGGAGATGAACGATCGGGCTGGGCGATTGATCCGCAGTTCGGCAAAGACCACGCCGCGGCCTTTCGCTTCGCCGAACCGATCGGTTTTCCCCAGGGGAGCCGGCTGACCATTCAACTGCGGTTCCGGGGGAACGACCGGCACAACTTTGGCCGGACCCGGCTGGCCCTGTCGACGGTGACCGAGCCTCCCGAACTGACGGCCGAAGGACTGTCCGCGAAGATTCTGACCGCCCGGGCCCTCGCAGCGGGGGAGCGGAGCGCCGAACAAAAGCAGCAGTTGCTGGCCTGGTATGGCAGCCGCCACGACGAAGACTGGCGGAAGCTCAACCAGGCGGTTCTCGATCATGCCACCCGGGAACCACAGCCCCGTTTTCAGAAGTCGCTGATCAGTACGGAAGGCTTGCCCGCCCTTCGGTTGCACACCCAGGGGGGCGATTTTCTCGAACAGACCCACTTTCTGAAGCGAGGCGACCCCAACCTGAAACTCGCGGTGGTGACCACCGGTTTCCTGCAGGTCCTCACGCCGCCCGACGAAGTGCTGGACCGGTGGCTGCGTCCGGCTCCCGAGGGGGCGCGGACGAGTCATCGGCGGGCCGCGCTGGCCGCCTGGCTGACCGACACCGAACAGGGGGCCGGGGGTCTCTTGGCCCGGGTGATTGTCAATCGCCTCTGGCAGCATCATTTTGGGCGCGGCCTGGTGGCCACTCCCAATGATTTTGGCGTGCGGGGAACCCCACCCACCCACCCGGAACTGCTCGATTGGCTGGCGGGGCAACTGATCGCCCACAACTGGCAGCTCAAGCCCATTCAGCGGCTGATCCTGGACAGCGCGACCTGGCAGCAATCTGCGCGGTTCGATGCCGCCAAGGGGGCCCAGGACCGTGAGAACCAGTTGCTCTGGCGCCGCGCCCCGCAGCGGTTGGAGGCCGAGGTGATTCGCGACAGCCTGCTGTCGGTCTCGGGTCTGCTTGACCCCCGCCTGCTGGGCCCCGGAACCCTGGACGAAGGAAGTCGACGGCGGAGCATTTACTTCACCGTGAAGCGCAGCCGGCTGATTCCCGCGTTGCAGGCCTTCGACGCCCCGGACGCCTTGTCGAGCGTGGGAGAGCGGCCCTCGACCACAGTGGCCCCCCAGGCGCTGCTGCTGATGAACAATCCGCAGTCGCGTGCGGCGGCCCTCGCGATGGCCGAGCGGCTGCTCGCCACCCACCCCGCCGCCGAGGAGGGTCAGCTGCGTGGGGCGTGGCGCGGGGCGGTGGGCCGCTCGCCCACAGCCACGGAACTGGCCGAGGGGCTGGAGTTCGTGCGGAGCCAGGCCGAATCGTACGCGAGTCCGGTCACCCCCGAATCCCACCGGCAGGCCCTGGCCGACTACTGCCAGGCGTTGTTCTGCCTGAACGAGTTCATCTACATCGACTAGGGTTCCCCCTCGCATCGGGTTCCCCGAGTCGGTCGCCGACTCTCCACAACCGGATCACATTCCCCCCCGGGAGACATTCACCATGCTGCCGCCCACAGCCTTCGCCCAACCCGATTCCGCCGGAGGTTCCCGTCGCAGTTTTCTGGCCCGCACGGGCCAGGGGGCGGGAATGCTGGCGTTGTCGAGCCTGCTGTCTGAGGGGGGCTGGCTCGCGCCGGTGTCGGGTGCCGAGTCGATCAGTCCCCTGGCGAGCCGGGAGCCGCACTTCCCCGTCCGCGCCAAGTCGGTGATCTGGCTGTTCATGAATGGCGGCCCCAGCCAGGTCGACACGTGGGATTACAAGCCCGAGCTGGCGAATCGGGATGGCCGGGAACTTGAGGGCTTCGACAAGAACACGGGGTTCTTCACCGACAATGTCGGGCCGGTGATGAAGTCTCCCTTTCAGTTCCAGCGACACGGTGAGAGCGGGGCCTGGGTCTCGGAGATTTTCCCCCACATGGCCCGGCATGTGGACAAGATGGCCTTTCTGTATTCCTGCCATACCGACTCCAACAACCATTCCCCGGCGCTGTTCAAGATCAACACCGGGTTCGCCCGCATGGGTTTTCCGTGCGTCGGCAGCTGGGTGACCTACGGGCTGGGAACCGAGACCCAGAATCTGCCCGCCTTCGTGGTGATGTACGACACGCTGGGGCGGGGCATTCCCAAGGGGCATGCGCAGAACTGGGGAGCGGGGTTTCTGCCCGGTGTCTTTCAGGGAACCGCGCTGAAGGCGCAAGGGGCGCCTCTCGACGACCTGCTGCGGCCCACGGGGCAGACCGACGGGCAACAGCGGTCGCAGCTCGACCTGGTGCGGGCCATCAACCGCCGACAACTGGCCGACCGCCCCGGAGACTCGGAACTGGCCGCGCGGATCGAGTCGTTCGAACTCGCCTACCGCATGCAGATGGCCGCCCCCGACGCCATCGATGTCGGCGCGGAATCGCAGGCCACCCAGGCCCTGTATGGTCTCGACAACTCGAAGTGCACCCACTTCGCCCGACAATGCCTGATCGCCCGGCGGATGGTCGAACGGGGGGTACGGTTCGTGCAGATCTACAGTGGCGGCATGGACAACGAACTCAGCTGGGATGGTCACTCGGACATCCAGAAGAATCATCGGGGGTTCGCCGCCGAGACCGACCAGCCGATCGCCGGGCTGCTGGCCGACCTCGAAGCCCGCGGACTGCTCGATTCCACCCTTGTGATCTGGGGGGGAGAATTCGGCCGCCTGCCGATTGTGCAAAAGGGAGGAACCGGGCGCGACCACAACCCGCATGCGTTTACGTACTGGCTGGCCGGGGGAGGCGTGCGGGGAGGCACGCTGCATGGTCAAACCGATGAAATCGGCCACAAGGCGGTCGAAGACCGGGTCAGCGTGCATGATCTGCATGCCACCATCCTGCGCTTGATGGGGCTCGACCATACCCGTCTCACTTTCCGGTTCAGCGGCCGCGATTTCCGCCTGACCGATGTTGAGGGGAACGTGGTCGAAGAAGTGATCGCCTGAGGAACAGCGGCTCTGCCGGGACCACATTTCCCCCCCGGGTGACGCTGTTCCCCACGCTCCGTTCATCGTCCGTGAGCGACCTGCCTGGCACCTTAGGCGCACGCCGGCCTGGCGTCGACGGGGCACCGCAGCGGTCGCAGGCGTGAAGCGCGGCCTACCCGCGTCATGAACCCGCGTCATGAACCCGCGTCATGAACCCGCGCCGGGAGCCTCCGCTGCGGTACGCAAAATCGGCGGTGGGGGGGCCACGAATTCGCGGCGGTCTCCGCTTCCGGGATGGGTCAGTACGAGGCGATGGGCGTGCAGCCAGTAGCCCCCGTCGCCCGGCAGCCCGGGATCGTCGCCCAGCGGCAACCCTCCGGGGGCATACAGGGGGTCTCCCTCCAGCGGGTGACCAATGGCCGCGAGATGGATGCGGATCTGGTGGGGCCGCCCCGTCCGC